>NZ_DASZGI010000061.1:0-2477 GCF_035938995.1 Actinocrinis sp. | reverse complement strand
GACGGCCGGGCCGACCAGCTCCATCAGCACGAACGGGGACATCGGCAGGCCCAGCGGCTCGAGCGCGCCGTCGGCCACCTCGATCGGGGTGCCCTCGTCGAGCACCTCGTTGATGACCCCGAGGAAGCGGGTCAGCAGCCGATTCACCACGAACGCCGGCGCGTCCTTGACCAGCACGCTGGACTTCTTCAGCTGCTTGGCCACCGCGAAGGCGGTCGCCAGCGACGCGTCGTCGGTCTTCTGCGCGCGCACGATCTCGAGCAGCGGCAGCACCGCGACCGGGTTGAAGAAGTGGAAGCCGATCACCCGCTCTGGGTGCTCGAGCTTCGCCGCCATCTCGGACACCGACAGCGAGGAGGTGTTGGTCGCCAGCACGCAGTCCGGCCGGACGACCGCCTCGACCTGCGCGAACACCTGCTGCTTGACCGACATCTCCTCGAACACGGCCTCGATCACGAAGTCCGCGTCGGCGAAGGCGTCCTTGGTCAGCGACCCGGACACCAGGGCCTTGAGCCGGTTCAGCTTGTCGTTCGACAGGCGGCCCTTGAGCGCCTGCAGGTCGAGCTGCTCGTGGACGTACTTGACGCCCTTGTCCACCCTCTCCTGGTCGATGTCGGTCAGCACGACCGGCACGGTCAGCCGCTGGACGAACAGCAGCGCCAGCTGAGACGCCATCAGACCGGCGCCGACGATGCCGACCTTGGTCACCGGGCGGGCGAGTGTCTTGTCCGGAGCGCCCGCGGGACGCTTGGCCCGCTTCTGCACCAGGTTGAACGCGTAGATGCCGCTGCGCAGCTCCTCGCTCATGATGCGGTCGGTCAGCGCGTCGTCCTCGGCCGCGAAGCCCTCGTCGCGCGAGGCCGTGCGAGCCTTCCCGATCAGGTCCAGCGCGAGGTAAGGGGCCTTGGTCGCGCCGTGCACCTTCGAGTCGGCGATCTCCCTGCCGCGGGCGAGCGCCGCGGTCCACTCCGCCTCGGCGAACGTCTTGCGCTCGATCTTCACCTCGCCGCGCACGACCTGCGCGGTCCACTTGAGGGACTCCTCGAGGAAGTCGGCGGGCTCGAAGATCGCGTCCGCGATCCCGAGCTCGAACGCCTTCACGCCTTTGAGCTGCCGGTTCTGCGAGAGCGAGTTCTCCACGATGACGGTGACCGCCGCGTCCGGGCCGATCAGCCGCGGCAGCAGCTGGGTGCCGCCCCAGCCCGGGATCAGCCCCAGGAAGACCTCCGGCAGTGAGAACGCCGGAACACCCGCGGAGATCGTCCGGTACGTGCAGTGCAGCGCGATCTCCACGCCGCCGCCCATCGCGGCGCCGTTGACGAAGCCGAACGTCGGCACGGGCAGCTTGCCGAACCGCCGGAACACGTCGTGCCCCGCCTTGCCGATCTCGTGTGCCTGCTCCCGGTCGGTCACCGCCTCGACGCCCTTGAGGTCCGCGCCGACGGCGAAGATGAACGGCTTGCCGGTCACCCCGGCGGCCACGATCTCGCCCGCCTCGGCCAGCGCCCGCACCTGGTCGAGCGCGGCGCCGATGTTGAGCAGGCCGCGCGGCCCGAAGGTGGTCGGCCTGGTGTGGTCGAACCCGTTGTCGAGGGTGATCAGGGCGAATCTGCCCGCGCCGCCGGGCAGGTCGATCACCCGGACCGGGGCGGAGGTGACCACCTCGTCCGGGAAGGCCTCGGCGGCCCTCTGCGCCAGCTCGCTCACTTGCCCGCTCCTTCGAAGTGAGGGTTCTCCCAGATCACGGTGCCGCCCATGCCGATGCCGATGCACATCGTGGTCAGCCCGTAGCGCACCTCGGGGTGCTCCTCGAACTGGTGCGACAGCTGGGTCATCAGCCGCACGCCGGAGGAGGCGAGCGGGTGGCCGACCGCGATCGCGCCGCCGTAGGCGTTGACCCGCGGGTCGTCGTCGGCGATGCCGAAGTGCTCGAGGAAGGCCAGGACCTGCACCGCGAAGGCCTCGTTGACCTCGAACAGGCCGATGTCGGCGATGTCGAGCCCGGCGATGGCCAGCGCCTTGTGTGTGGCCGGGACCGGCCCGTAGCCCATGACCTCCGGCTCGACGCCGCTGAACGCGTACGAGACCAGCCGCATCCGAACTGGCAGGCCCAGTTCCCGCGCGGTCTCCTCGGCGGCGATGATCGAGGCGGTGGCGCCGTCGTTCAGGCCGGCCGCGTTGCCGGCGGTGACCCGTCCGCGCACCCGGAACGGGGTCTTGAGCCCGGCCAGCCCTTCGAGCGTGGTGTCCGGGCGCGGCGGCTCGTCGGCGGTGGCCAGCCCCCAGCCGCGCTCGGCGCTGCGTACCGCGACCGGCACCAGGTCAGGCTGGATGTGGCCCGCCGCATAGGCCGCGGCGACCTTGAGCTGGCTGGCCAGGGCGTACGCGTCGGCGCGGTCGCGGGTGATGGCCGGGAACCGGTCATGCAGGTTCTCCGCCGTCGAGCCCATCACCAGCGCCGAAGGGTCCACTAGCCG
>NZ_DASZGI010000060.1:0-16246 GCF_035938995.1 Actinocrinis sp. | reverse complement strand
AGCATACCGGATCGTGGAGGGGCCGCGCCGCCGCCTTTCGCCTCGACTACGCTGGTGGCCACATGGATGCACCGTGCACCCAGAGGACGAGGGGCAGCCGAACATGACCGCCGACGAGAAGACCGCACCGCGCAAGCGGGTCGTGATCGCCGAGGACGAGGCGCTGATCCGGATGGACCTCGCCGAAATGCTGCAGGAGGAGGGTTACGAGGTCGTCGGGCAGGCCGGGGACGGCGAGTCCGCCGTCAAGCTGGCCACCGAGCACCGACCGGACCTGGTGATCCTGGACGTCAAGATGCCGGTGCTGGACGGGATCTCGGCCGCCGAGCGGATCGGTGCCGAAAAGGTCGCGCCGGTGCTTATGCTGACCGCCTTCTCCCAGCGTGAGCTGGTCGAGCGGGCCCGGGATGCTGGTGCGATGGCCTACCTGGTCAAGCCGTTCTCGAAGGCGGATCTGGTGCCCGCGATCGAGATGGCCACCACCCGGTACGAGGAGATGCGCGCGCTGGAGAACGAGGTCGCCGACCTCGCCGCCCGCTTCGAGACCCGCAAGCTGGTCGACCGTGCCAAGGGGCTGCTGCAGGCGCAGCTCGACATGACCGAGCCCGAGGCGTTCCGGTGGATTCAGAAGACCTCGATGGACCGCCGGCTGACGATGCGTGAGGTCGCCCAGGCGGTCATCGACGGCACGAACGCGCCGAAGAGCGAGACGTCAGCCGAGCAGGGCGAGTAGCGGGGCCGGACACGCAAGTAGCAGGGCCGAGACACGAGTCGCGGGGCCGGGACACGTAAGTAGCAGGACCGAGCCACACGCATAGCGGGGGCGAGCCACAGACATTAGGGGCGGGCTCACCGAGCCCGCCCCTGCGTTGTGCGTGTTGTGAGCGGCTTGCGGTCACAGCACCTTGGACAGGAACAAGCGGGTGCGCTCGTGCCGGGGGTTGGCCAGCACCTCGCGCGGATTTCCGCTCTCCACGACGATGCCGTCGTCCATGAAGATCAGGCTGTCGCCCACCTCGCGGGCGAAGCCCATCTCGTGGGTGACCACGATCATGGTCATTCCGTCGTCGGCCAGCTGCCGCATCACCGCCAGCACGTCGCCCACCAGCTCCGGGTCGAGGGCGCTGGTCGGCTCGTCGAACAGCATCAGCTTGGGCCGCATCGCGAGGGCGCGGGCGATCGCCACGCGCTGCTGCTGGCCGCCGGACAGCTGGTTCGGGTAGGCGGTCGCCTTGTCGGACAGGCCTACTTTTTCGAGGAGTTCGTTGGCGTGCTGACGGGCCTGGTCCTTGGCCTCGCCCTTGACTCGCACCGGCGCCTCGATGATGTTCTCCAGCGCCGTCATGTGCGGGAAGAGGTTGAACCGCTGGAACACCATGCCGATCTCGGTGCGCTGCCGGGCCACCTCCTTCTCGTGCAGCTCGTGCAGCCGCCCGCCGCGCTCCCGGTAGCCGACCAGCTCCCCGTCCACGCTGAGGCGGCCGGCGTTGATCTTCTCCAGGTGGTTGATGCAGCGCAGGAACGTCGACTTGCCCGAGCCGGACGGCCCGATCAGGCACATCACGTCTCGCGGCATCACCTTGAGCGAGATGCCCTTGAGCACGTCGAGGCGGCCGTACGACTTGTGCACCTCGACAGCTTCGACCATGGCGTTGACGGCGGAGAAGGACTCCGGCGCGAGCTCCGGTTCTTCGATCACAGCCCGCCTCCCGCGGTGCTCTCAGGGATCACCGGTCGCTGGCGCCGTGTCGCCCGGACGTACCGCTGGTAGAACGCCAGGAGCTTCTGCGGCGGCGTCGGGGGGAGCTGGCGGGCGGAACCGCGTGCGAAATAGCGCTCCAGGTAGTACTGACCCACCGTCAGGATCGAGGTCACCAGCAGGTACCAGATCGACGCCACCACGAGCAGCGGGATGATCTTGTAGTTGGCGTTGTAGATCCGCTGCACCGAGACCAGCAGCTCGAAGCCTCCGGTAAAGGAGACCAGCGAGGTGGTCTTCAGCATCGAGATGGTCTCGTTGCCGGTCGGCGGGATGATCACCCGCATCGCCTGGGGAAGCACCACCCGCCGCATGATCAGCAGCCTGCGCATGCCGAGCGCGCTGGCCGCCTCGGTCTGCCCCTCGTCCACGGAGAGGATGCCGGCCCGCACGATCTCCGACATGTACGCCGCCTCGTTGAGCCCGAGTCCGAGGACCGAGGCCAGGAACGGGGTGATCAGGCTGTTGGTCGACCAGGTGTGGAAGCCCGGTCCGAACGGGAGGCCGAGCGAGAGGGTGGGGAACAGCGCCCCGATGTTGAACCAGAAGATCAGCTGGACCAGGACCGGCGTACCGCGGAAGAACCAGATGTACACCCAGGCCGACGAGGACACGACCGGGTTGTCCGACAGCCGCATCACCGCCAGCACGATCCCGCCGACGACGCCGACCGCCATCGCGACCACGGTGAGCCAGAGGGTGGCCAACACGCCGTGCAGCACCGAGTTGTTGAACAGGTACTGGTTGATGACCCAGCCCTGCCAGCGGGTGTTGACGGCCAGATTGTGCGCCAGCATCGCCACCAGGACGGCGATCACGGCGACCGCGACCCACCGCCCCGGGTGGCGCACCGGCACGGCCCGAATCGCCTCGGGCCGTGCGGGGGCCTCGACTTCCTGCTCGGTCACCGACCGGCTCAGCTCGTCGCGCCGTTGATCACCGGGCTGGTGATCGCACCGCTCTGGATGCCCCACTTGGTGAGGATCTGGGTGTAGGTGCCGTTGGCCATCAGGGCCTTGACAGCGGCGAGGACGGCCTGCGCCATGCCGTTGCCCTTGGGGATGGCGATGCCGTAGGGCGCGGTGCCGTAGGGCTGGCCGGAGATGGTGAACTGTCCGTTCGACTGCTTGGCCGCGTACGCGGCGACCGGCGAGTCGGCCAGCACGCCGTCGGCCCGGCCGCTGGACAGGGCCAGGTTCGCGCCGTTCTGGTCGTCGAACGACAGCGGGGTGACCGCGGGCTTTCCGGCCGCCGAGCACTTCTGGTTGTCGGCCGGGATGTCGGTCTGCTCCTGCGTGGTGCCCTTCTCCACGGCGATCTTCTTACCGCACAACGAGGTGTCGGTCGTCGACAGGTTCTCCGGGTTGCCGGTCTTGACCATCAGGGAGCTGCCGGCGGAGAAGTAGGTGACGAAGTCGACCGTCTGCTCGCGCGACTTGGTGTCGGTGAACGAGGACATGCCCAGGTCGTACTTTCCGGCCGCCATGCCCGGGATGATGCTGTCGAAGGTCACGTTCTGCAGGGTCACGCTCAGGCCGAGCTCCTGGCCGATCGCCTTGGCCAGGTCGGCGTCCATGCCGATGATCGTCTTGCCGTCGGTGTCGAAGAATTCGTTCGGCGCGTAGGAGGCGTCGGCGGCCACCACGAGTGTGCCCTTGGCCTTGATCGCGGAGGGCACGAGCGATTTGGGGTCGCCGCTGCCGGCACTCGCGCTGCTGCCGGCGCCGGAGGAGGTGGAGTTGGCCGGGTTGCTCGCGCACGCGGTGGCGAGCAGCGCCGTGCCGAGCAGCAGTGCACCGGCCGCGGCAGCGCGGCGCCGGAGGATCTGAGCCATGGGGTCGTCTGCTTCCTAGACGAGGGTGGGGTTCTGCGCATGGTTTCACTTGGATATTGCGACCGGAAGAACCGTGTTCATCTTGTTGCCTCGCGGCCGCCCTGTCGCTCCCTATGGCTGGATCTTATCCGCATTGATACGAGAGCATCCGATTTGGCGGATGCGTCCGCTATCACCCAGACGGCGCAGCACCTCGGGTGAATCGCTGATCCGCCGCCTGACCGGCCATGCTGCAAGATCGCAGGTGGACACGCGTGCCCAGGGTGCGGAGAAGGACATTCGAACGAATTCCACATAACGAGACGATCAAGTGTAGGGGAAACCCCTGCCCATGGCGCGGAAGGGGCACTACTCTTCCCCGCATTCCATGGGTTCCGCATGCGATGTTGGGGGGGACGCGCCGTAGGGGACGCGCCGCCCGTGCCGACATCCAAGAGGGAGAGACCTAGATATGCGAAGTACATCGCTCTACAAGGTGGGAGCGGTCGTCGTCGTCGGCGCCCTGACCCTGGCCGGGTGCGGTTCCCGCGGCGGGAGCAACAACAGCAGCTCGAGCTCCAACACGACGGTGGACATCGGCGTGGACGCCCCGCTCACCGGTTCGCTCGCCGCGCTGGGCCTGGGCATCAAGAACTCGGTCGACCTGGCGGTCAACACGGCGAACAAGAACAACGAGGTACCCGGCGTCACCTTCAAGCTGGTGGCGAAGGACGACCAGGCCAACCCGACGATCGGCCAGCAGAACGCCACCGCGCTGGTCGCGGACAGCGCCCTGGTCGGCGTGGTCGGCCCGCTGAACTCCAGCGTCGCGCAGTCGATGCAGCAGATCTTCGACCAGGCGAACGTCACCGAGGTCTCCCCGGCCAACACCAACCCGTCGCTGACGCAGGGCCCGAACTGGCAGACCAACAAGGCGCGCCCGTACAAGTCCTACTTCCGAGTGGTGACCACGGACGCGATCCAGGGCCCGTTCGCCGCCGACTACGTCTACAACACCCTCGGCATCAAGAAGGTCGCGACCGTCAACGACGGCAAGACCTACGGCGCGGGGCTGGCGATGACGTTCACCCAGGAGTTCCAGAAGCTGGGCGGCACGATCACGGTCGCGCAGACCGTCTCGGACACCTCGACCGACTTCTCGGCCGTGGTCAACGCGGTGAAGACCTCGGGCGCCCAGCTGCTGTACTACGGCGGCGAGTACCCGGTGGGCGGTCCGCTGTCCAAGCAGCTCAAGGCCGCCGGCGACAACATCCCGGAGATGGGCGGCGACGGCAACCAGGACCCGACCTACATCCAGCTGGCCGGCGTGGCGGCCGCGAACGGTGACTACGCCACCGTCCCCGGCGCCCCGCTCGCGACCCTGGCCTCGGCGAAGACCTTCATCGCCAACTACGACGCGGCCCATTACGGGCAGCCGTACGCGGTCTACGGCGGCTACTCGTACGACTCGGCGTGGGCGATCATCGAGGCGGTCAAGGCCGTCGTCAGCGCCAACGGCGGTAAGGTGCCCAGCAGCTCCAGCGACTTCCGCTCGAAGGTCGAGGCCGCGGAGCAGAACGTGTCATTCTCCGGGGTCACCGGCCAGGTGTCGTTCGACCAGTACGGCGACACCGGCAACAAGGAACTGACGATGTACAAGGTCGAGAACGGCGCCTGGGACAACGGAGTCAAGGTCGGTACATTCAACGGCTGATAGACGACCGGAGCTTCCGGAGCCACTTTAGATGCGCGGGGGGCGGCTACCACAGCGCCCTCCGCGCACGGCTGTTCAGCACTTCCCAGCCCGTCCGACCCCTCACCCGGAGGACGCCCGTGACCACCACGGACTTCTTTCAGCTGGTGACCAACGGCATCGTGCAGGGCGCGATGTACGGTCTGATCGCCGTCGGCTACACCATGGTGTACGGCATCATCCAGCTGATCAACTTCGCCCACGGCGAGATCTTCATGCTCGGCGGCTTCGGCGCGCTCGCGGTGTACCTCTGGATACCGCCGGTCCACACCATGCCGCTGCTGGCCGCGCTGCCCATCATGCTGATCGGCGGCATGATCCTCTCGGTGATCGTCGCCGTCGCTGCGGAACGCTTCGCTTATCGGCCGCTGCGCAACGCACCACGGCTCGCGCCCCTGATCACCGCGATCGGCCTGTCCATCACGCTGCAACAGGTCGTGTTCCTCTGGTTCCCGCAGCCCGGCGGCAGTTCGGGCACACATGTCGGGGTGACCGCGCCGCTCTCGTTCCCGTCCTTCGGCGGCAAGCCGTTCAACATCGGCGGCGTGCTGCTCCAGCGGGCCGATCTGCTGACGATCATCGTCGCGGTGGTCTGCATGGCGTTCCTGGCCTACTTCGTGGCGAAGACCCGCACCGGTCGGGCGATGCAGGCCACCGCGCAGGACCCGGACACCGCGCGGCTGATGGGCATCAACACCGACAAGGTCATCGTCGTCGCGTTCGTGCTCGGCGGCGCGTTCGCCGCGGTGGCCGCGATGAGCCAGGGCCTGCGCTTCGGGCAGGTCTCCTTCGACATGGGCTTCTCCGCGGGCCTCAAGGCGTTCACCGCGGCGGTCCTCGGCGGAATCGGAAACGTCTACGGCGCGATGGTCGGCGGCCTGGTGCTCGGCATCGCGGAGCAGCTGTCCACGGGCATCCTCGCGGACTATCACGCGACGGCGCAGTACGGCACCGCGTGGCAGGACGTGTGGGCGTTCGTGCTCCTGATCATCGTGCTGCTGATCAGGCCGCAGGGTCTGCTCGGCGAACGCGTGGCGGACAGGGCGTGATCCGATGACCGAACCGATGACCGATCCGGTGACCGCCGAATCCGCGCTCGCGGCCCAGCCGCGCGTCTCGCCCGCTCTGGCCAAGGGGCTGATCGCGGCCGGCGCGGTCGCCTCGCTCGCCTCCACCTTCCTCGCCTGGACCTGGACCACGGCCTTCCCGGGCAACCTCTCGGTCAGCGGCTATCCGGGCGGCAACCAGGTGATCACCCTGGTCGTCAGCGTCGTCCTGATCCTCAACCTGCTGCCCGCCTTCGGTGTCCCGCACACCGGCTGGATGGCGCCGCGCGGGTACGTCCGGCTGCTGCGCGGGCTGGCCCTGGCGAACGCCGTGTCCACCTGGTACGTCCTGCTCGCCATCGCCGTGGAGCTCAAGGGTCTGGCCAACTGGGTCTCCGGGTCCTGGGTCGCGCTGATCGCGACGGGCGTGCCGGCGGCGGGTGCGTTCCTGCTCCGGGACGATCACCACGACGCCGCGCCGGCGAAGCTGCCGCCGCGGTGGGCGCAGGCCGTGATCATCTTCGTCGCGATCATCGTCGCCATGTTCGTCGCCGACTACGGGATCACCACCGGATTCACCGAGGAGTTCGTCGGGTTCGCCCTCGCGATCGGGTTCGCGGCCTGGGGCCTGAACTCCGGCGGCGTGCTCTCCCGGCTGACCGAGATGACCGGGCAGAACCGGATCGCGACCTCCGCGGCCGCCTTCGTCGCGGCGCTGCTGTTCGTCTTCCTCCAGACGTCCGACCAGTACAACACGATCGCGGACGACATCCTGATCTTCGCCACGGTCGCGCTCGGCCTGAACATCGTGGTCGGCCTGGCCGGCCTGCTCGACCTCGGATACGTCGCGTTCCTCGGCGTCGGCGCGTACAGCGCGGCGCTGGTGTCCGGCGCGGCGTCGTCCCGGTTCGCGCACACGGTGCTGCCGTTCTGGGGGCAGATCCTCATCGGCATCGCGGTGTCGATCATCGCGGGCGTCGTCATCGGCGCGCCGACGCTGCGGCTGCGCGGCGACTACCTGGCCATTGTGACGCTCGGCTTCGGCGAGATCTTCCGGATCGTCGTCAACAACCTCAGCGGCCAGTCCGGACCCGACCTGACCAACGGCCCGGAGGGCGTGTACGGCGTGCCCGACCTCAAACTGTTCGGGTACGACTTCGGCGCGCCGCACGTCCTGTTCGGGGTGACGTTCGGCAAATTCGGGAACTACTACCTGCTGCTGCTGGTCGCGATGGCGATCGTGGTCTTCATCTTCGCGCGGGTCAACGAATCGCGGATCGGGCGCGCCTGGGTCGCCATCCGCGAGGACGAGACCGCCGCCGGCGCGATGGGCATCCACGGCTACCGCTTCAAGCTGCTCGCGTTCGGCCTCGGCGCGTCCCTGGCCGGGTTCGCCGGCACGATCAACGCGCACCTGCTCAACACCGTGACCCCGGACCAGTACCTGTTCTCCGCCACCGCGCCGCCGAACTCAGCGTTCCTGCTGGCGGCGGTGGTCCTCGGCGGCATGGGCACGATCAGCGGTCCGCTGCTCGGCGCGTCGCTGCTGTACCTGATCCCGGCGAAGCTGCAGTTCTTCTCGAACAAGCAGCTGCTGCTGTTCGGGCTGGCGCTGATCCTGATGATGCGCTTCCGGCCGGAGGGCCTGGTGCCGAACAAGCGCCGGCAGCTGGAGTTCCACGAGGAGGCGGTCGCCGAGGCGGAGGCCCACGAGGTCGCCGCCACGACGGGCACCCAAGAGGCGGAGGCCGTGGCGTGACGACGATGACGACGGACGGCGCGGTCGACGCCACCGGCACCTCCGTGCTGGAGGCGAGCGGCGTGACGATGCGGTTCGGCGGCCTGACCGCCGTGGACGGGGTGGACCTGTCCGTGGGCGACCGCGAGATCGTGGGGCTGATCGGCCCGAACGGCGCCGGGAAGACTACCTTCTTCAACTGTCTGACCGGCCTGTACGTGCCGACGTCGGGGGAGGTGCGGTATAAGGGCACTGTGCTGCCGTCGAAGCCGTACCGGGTCACCCAGGCCGGAATCGCCCGCACCTTCCAGAACATCAGGCTGTTCGCCAACATGACGGTGCTCGAGAACGTCATGGTCGGGCGGCACTGCCGGACCAAGGAGGGCCTGTTCTCGGCGATCGGGCGCGGACCGCGCTACCGGGCGGCCGAGCGCGACGCCCGGGACAACGCGCACGGGCTGCTCGACTTCCTCGGCATCGGCCGGCACTCCGGCACGCTGGCGCGCAACCTGCCCTACGGCGACCAGCGCAAGCTGGAGATCGCCCGGGCGATGGCCAGCGATCCCGGGCTGATCCTGCTGGACGAGCCGACCGCGGGGATGAACCCGCAGGAGACCCGGGCCACCCAGGACGTGGTGTTCAAGATCCGCGAGCGCGGCCTGGCCGTGGTGGTGATCGAGCACGACATGCGCTTCATCTTCGGGCTCTGCGACCGGGTCGCGGTGCTGGTGCAGGGGCGCAAGCTGGTCGAGGGCACGCCGGAGGTGGTGCGCGCGGACGAGCGCGTCATCGCGGCCTACCTGGGCACGCCGCAAGCGGAAGGGACGTCCTGACGATGGCACTGCTGGAGGTCCACGACCTGCACGTCGCCTACGGCAAGATCGAGGCGGTCAAGGGCATCAGCTTCTCGGTGGAGGAGGGGCAGGTCGTCACCCTCATCGGCACCAACGGCGCCGGGAAGACCACCACGCTGCGCACCATCTCCGGGCTGCTCAAGCCCGCGTCCGGCCAGGTCGTGTTCGACGGCAAGCCGATCACCGGCGTGCCGGCGCACGACATCGTCGCGCGCGGGCTGGCCCACTCCCCGGAGGGGCGGCACATCTTCCCGCGGATGACGATCGAGGAGAACCTGCTGCTCGGCGCGTATCTGCGCAAGGACGGCGACGGGATCGCCGCGGACGTGGGCAAGGCCTACGCGATGTTCCCGATCCTCGGCGAGCGCCGTTCGCAGGCGGCGGGCACGCTGTCGGGCGGTGAGCAGCAGATGCTCGCGATGGCGCGGGCGCTGATGTGCCAGCCGCGGCTGCTGATGCTCGACGAGCCGTCCATGGGGCTGTCCCCGATCATGATGAAGCAGATCATGGACACCATTCAGGAGCTGAAGTCGACCGGCACGACGATCCTGTTGGTGGAGCAGAACGCGCAGGCCGCCCTGTCGCTCGCGGATCAGGGCCATGTGCTGGAGGTCGGGCGGATCGCGCTGTCGGGTTCCGGCCCGTCCCTGCTGCACGACGAGCAGGTGCGCAAGACATACCTCGGCGAGGAGTGAGGCCGCCGCGGGCGGTTGCGGACTAGGAAACGGTGCCCAGGGGCCCGGTCGCGCGCGGCGTGGCCGGGCCGGGCGCCGGAGTGGGGCCGCAGATCCGGTGCAGCAGCCGGGAGATGTCGGCGGAGTAGCGGTCGCCGAGGATCGTGAACCGGTCCATCAGCTCGCCGTTCTGCTGCCGGGTGATCACGTCGACGTACGCCATGCTTTCGTCCATCGGCACCCGGGAGCAGTCCGTCACGGTCAGCACCAGCACGACCTCCCGCCCCGCGGCGGGCACCACGACCGGGGAGGAGGAGTCGGCCGGGGCGACCGCGACGCCGGCCTCGCTGACGCTGATCTGCGTGATGTCCAACGCCTGCGGCTGCACCGGCGTGACGCTCACCGTGACTTCGATGCGGCGTTGCGGAACCGAGACGAGGGTCGAGCCGACGTAGGTCATCTGCACGGCCGTCGAGCCGTCGGCGGAGTAGCTGTTCGGGGCGGAGGAACCGGAGTTGGCGGCGTTCCGCGCGGTGAGCGCCGCGACGAGCGCCACGACGCCGATGACGGCCGCGGCCCCGACCGTGCGACGCCGCAGCCGCCGCCGGTCCGGTGCGGGCGGCACCTGCTCGCCCCACCGCCGGGAGCCTTCCTGCGCGCCGCCGTCGCCCTCCTCGTCCTCGAACTCGATCTCCAGCGGGCTCGGACCGCTCTCACCGCGGTCCGCCACTCCGCCCGTCCTGCGCCTCATAGCGTCAGTGTGGCCGACAAGCGCTCGGAACTTAACCATCTGGCGGAGCTGTCAAAGGGCACAGCCGTCCAGGTAGGCGCCGATCGTGCCGGTGATCTGCACCGGTACGGGCTGCTTGTTTCCGCCCGGCTCCCGGGCGAACACGGTGATCTGCGCCGGGGCGGAGGAGTCCATGGCCACGTCGCCGCAGCGGTTCGGGCTGGGAAGCAGGACGGCGGTGTAGCCGCTCGCGCCGGGTGCGAGCTTCACCTGCAGCGACGCTTCCGCGATCGCCGAGTCTTGCCCGTTGAGCGTGGCGCCGAAGATCTCGACGGTGACGCTGCTGTCGTTCGTGAGGGGGACGATGATCTGGGGCGCGATGCCGGAGCCGGCCGTGAGGATCCCCAACGTCGACGGCTGGCTGGGCTCGTCGTTGTCGGCTGCCTGGCGCAGGATGATCCGGGGCGCGGAATCGCTGTGGACGAGGGCGTGGCTGGTGAGGCCGCCGAGCAGCAGGCCGCATATCGCCAGCGCCGCCGTCACGGTGCCGGGGCGCAGGACTGGGCGGAGGTTACCGGCCACCGCATGCCTGCCCGATCGCGGCCCGGGAGACGAGCGGCGTCTGCTGGGTGAACTCCTCCGCCTTCGCGGCGCCGTCAGCCTCGGTGAACACCAGGGGGAAGAAGCCGAACTCGTCGTCGTTGGCGCGTGTGGCCGCGGAGCAGTTCGTCACGGTGACGTCGACGACCACGTTCGCGCTCCCGTGGGCGGGCAGTATGACGAACGGGTCGGCGAGCCGGGCGGTCAGTCCGCCGCTGACAGACCACTGGTTGACGCTGTCCTGGAGGGTGCTGATGGACATCGGGAACGGGGCGCCGCTGCTGGCCGGAACGGTGACGGCGTAGGAGTCGGAGCCGATCAGCACGCTGAAGTCCGCCCCGCCGACCCGCACCGGCGGCGAGAGCAGCGTGCAGACCCCGGAGACCGCCGCGGCGCTGGCGGTGTCGACGGTGAGGCGGGTGTGGCGGGCCCGACCGTCGAGCGTGCGCACGCCGAAGTCGGCCACCGTGTCGAGCGACGACGGGTCGCCTCCGGTCAGGAACAGGGGTTCGAAGACGGCTCGGCAGTCGACCCGGGCCGTCGCGTGCACGGTGGCGATCGCTCCGGCTGCGAGGTCCAGGCCGCCAGCGGGCAGGGCGAAGTCGGCGTGGACGAGGGGGCCGGTCACCGTGCCGTCGACCACGGTCAGCGGGTCCGGGCCGTCGTTGACGACCGTCAGCGACACCGGGCGCTCGACGGTGTCGGACCAGGTGGCGTCGCGCGGCACGGGAGCCGGGCTGAACAGGTAGGTGCGGCCCCCGGCCAGGTGGAGAGCGACGATCGCCCGGTTCTGCGGCGCGGCGCGGCCGAGTTGGTAGCCCGCGACGGAGCTCGCGCCGACGACGAACGCCGTCAGCAGCACGCCGATCTGAAACAGCAGGCTGCTGGAGAGGGGGAGCGGGGAGGCGAGAAGAGCGTCGATCCGCGAGCGCGTCGTCCCGGCTTCTTCGGGCGCGGTCTCTTCCGCCCCGGTTTCTTCCGTGGCAGCAGCCGCTTCCACCCCCGGCGCGTCGGGCTCCGCATCGTCGGCGGGCAGGGCGGCATCGGGGTGGTCGTCTTCCTCGAATTCGATCTCGAGTGCCATCGCGCCTCCCCGCCCTCGTCTCGTGCCGAGCGCCCGCCCGACACTCTAACAGCGCGTTGAGAAGGCGGCTGGTGGTCCCGCCACAGTCGTCGGTACCTACTGAAGCCCGCCGGTCTCAGCGAAGTCGCAGTACGCCGCCCGGTAGCTCAGCCAGCCGTCGGGCAGTGCCGCGCTCGCCGGGACCGGGAACGAGAGGTCGGCGGCGGTCCCGTGCGCGGTGCGCAGGGTGATCTGGATCGTCGCCGGGTCGCCGGTGAGCCCCGAGCAGTCGAACTGGCCGCCCAGCACGATCTCGATCTGCTGGTGCGCCCCGACCGCGGCCGCCGCGCCGGGGTACAGCAGCGCGAGGCCGGGCTGGTTCACCGCGACCGAGGTGATCGTCGCCGTGCTCGCACCGCCGTTGCCCAGATCGAGCAGCAGGTCGTAGCCGTCTCCGTCGGCGTTGGGGGTGTAGGCGGCGTCGACCAGGTCGAGGGTCGGGCGGTCGGCCGCGTGCTGCGCGGCCTGCGCCGCCAGCGCGTCGCCGATCCCGGCGCCGATCCCCGCCACGACGACCGCGCCGATCAGTATTCTGCGGCGCTGCTCGGGCAGGCGCGGCCGGCGCCACCGGGGCGGGTCGCTCCGCGGCGACACGCCGATCACTTCGTGGGGACCCTCGATCCCGAGCGCCGCGATTTCGGGATCGTCGGCCCTGGGAGCGTCCGCCGGCGCGCCGGATCCGAAGGCGCCGGCCCCGAATTCGGCCGGGCCGGCGTCCAGGAACTCGACGTCGTCGTACTCGCTGTCTTCGAATTCGATATATAAAGACGCCACGTGTTCGTTATCTCTCTGTGACCCACCTCTGGGTCACAGGATGCGATAAGCGCGGCGCCAGCGCCAGCTGCCAGTGGGGTCAGGCCTCCCGGATGAGGCAGGTGATTCTGCAGGTGCAGATGCGGCGCTCCCGTTCATCCGAAATCACGACTTCGTAGCTAGCGATCGTCCGGCCGAGATGGAGCGGAGTGGCCACCCCCGTCACGATTCCGGAGCGCGCGGCGCGGTGGTGGGTGGCGTTGATGTCGACCCCGACGACGAAGCTGCCGCGCCCGGCGTGCAGCGCCGCTCCGGTCGATCCGAGGGTCTCGGCGAGCGCTACCGACGCGCCGCCGTGCAGCAGGCCGAGCGGCTGCGTGTTGCCCTCCACCGGCATGGTCGCCACCAGGCGCTCCACGGACGCCTCGAGCAACTTGATACCGAGCTTTGCGCCGAGTGCGCCACCATTGACAAAGACGTCCCCGTACAGTTCCCGCAGCTGCGCCGCGTAGTCCTGCACCTGTGCGTCGCCCATAACCAGCGTCACCCTTTCCGCTCGCCCGGCCGATTGTGTCGGACCCAGCGCATAGGATCGCACCCGTGGAAAAGACAGGAGCACCCGCCGTGGGCGAGAACACAATCCCCACCGCCACAGAAACCGCGGCCCGGCGGCTGCTGCTGCTTGATGGGCACTCGATGGCGTACCGGGCGTTCTTCGCCCTGCCCGCCGAGAACTTCACCACCACCTCCGGCGTCACCACGAACGCGGTCTTCGGGTTCACCTCGATGCTGATCAACGTGGTGCGCGACGAGAAGCCGACGCATGTCGCGGTCGCGTTCGACGTCTCCCGCGCCACCCTCAAGCGCACCAAGATGTTCCCCGAGTACAAGGCCCAGCGCTCGGCCTCGCCGCCGGAGTTCCTCGGCCAGGTCGAACTGCTCTCGGACGTGCTCGCGGCGCTGCACATCCCGGTGTTCCGCAAGGAGGGCTCGGAGGCCGACGACCTGATCGCGACGCTGACCACCCGCGCCGTGGCCGAGGGCTTCGAGGTGGAGATCGTCACCGGCGACCGGGACGCCCTCCAGCTCGTGAACGACAAGGTCACCGTCCTTTACCCGCGCAAGGGCGTCGCCGACCTGGTCCGCTTCACCCCCGAGGCGGTGGAGGAGAAGTACGGCCTCAGCCCGCAGCAGTACGCCGACTTCGCGGCCCTGCGCGGCGACCCGTCCGACAATCTGCCCTCCATCCCGGGCATCGGCGAGAAGACCGCGGCCAAGTGGATCCGCGAGTTCGGCTCGCTGGAGCAGCTGGTGGAGCGGGCCGACGAGGTGAAGGGCAAGGCCGGGGAGGCACTGCGGGCGCACCTGGACCAGGTGCGCACCAACCGGCTGCTGACCGAGCTGGACCGCGAGGTCGACTTCGAGGCCAGGCCGGACGACCTGGTGCGGCACGACGGCGACACCGCGGCCATCGACCAGCTCTTCGACACGCTCCAGTTCCGCGCGCTGCGCGGGCGGATCAGCGAAGTGTTCGGGCTCGACGGCGCCGGGGCGGCGGTGGTCGAGAACGCGGAGCCGGCGGTCGCGCTCGACGGCGCCGTGCTGACCACCGGCCAGGTGGCCGCCTGGCTCGCCGAGCACACCGTCTCGGCGGACCCGGTCGGGATCGCGGTCGACGGGCGCTGGGGCCGGGGCACCGGCACGGTCAACGCGCTCGCGGTGGCCGCGCGGGACGGGCACGCCGGCTACATCGACCCGTCCGCGCTCGACCCGCAGGACGAGCGGGCCCTGGCCGGCTGGCTGGCGGACCCGGCGCGGCCGAAGATCCTGCACGACGCGAAGGGGCCCATGCTCGCCCTCGCCGCGCACGGCTTCCCGTTGGCCGGCCTGGCCGGGGACACGGCACTGGCCGCTTATCTGGTGCAGTCGGGCCAGCGCGTGGTCGAGCTCGGCGACTTGGTGCGGCAGTACCTCGGCCGCGAACTGGCCGCCGCGCAGCCGGAAGGCCAGCTGACCCTGGATGGGCCGGACGAGGACGCCGCCGTCCCGCAGCGCCTGATGCTCGCTGCGCAGGCGGTGATCGAGGTCGAGGAGCGGCTGGAGGCGGAGCTGGCCCGGCGCGGTCAGCCGGTGTCCGACCCGGCGTCCGCGGACATCCCCGACGGAGCGTCCCCGCGCCCCGACCTCCTGCAGAGCGTCGAGCTTCCGCTGGTCGACCTGCTCGCCCGGATGGAGCAGGCCGGGATCGCCGCGGACGGGGAGTACCTGTCCGAGCTCGAGGTCGGGTTCGCCGCCGACGTGAAGCACGCGGTCGAGGAGGCGTACACCGCGACCGGCACCCAGTTCAACCTCGGCTCGCCCAAGCAGCTGCAGGAGATCCTCTTCGACCGCCTCAAGCTGCCGAAGACCAAGAAGATCAAGACCGGCTACACCACGGACGCCGACGCGCTCCAGTGGCTCGCCGCCCAGACCGACCATCCGCTGCCGGTGATCCTGCTGCGGCACCGCGACGTCAACCGGCTGCGGACCACGGTCGAGGGCCTGATCAAGACGGTCATGGACGACGGCCGGATCCACACCACGTTCAACCAGATGATCGCCGCGACCGGGCGGCTGTCCTCGACGGATCCGAACCTGCAGAACATCCCGGTGCGCACCGAGGAGGGCCGGCGCATCCGGCGGGCGTTCATCGCGGGCGAGGGCTTCGACACGCTGATGACGGCCGACTACAGCCAGATCGAGATGCGCATCATGGCGCACCTGTCGGGCGACGAGGCACTGATCGAGGCCTTCAACTCCGGCGAGGACCTGCACACCTCCGTCGCGGCGCGCGTCTTCGGCGTCTCCCCGAAGCAGGTGGACGGCGAGCTGCGGCGCCGGGTGAAGGCGGTCTCCTACGGCCTGGCGTACGGGCAGTCGGCGTTCGGCCTGGCGCAGAACGTCGGCACCTCGAACGCCGAGGCCACGCGGATGATGGAGGACTACTTCGCCCGGTTCGGCGGCATCCGCGACTATCTGCGCGCGGTGGTCGAGCAGGCGCGGCAGACCGGCTACACCGAGACCGTGCTGGGCCGCCGCCGCTACCTGCCGGACCTGACCTCCACCAACCCGCACCTGCGGCAGATGGCCGAGCGGATGGCGCTGAACGCACCGATCCAGGGCTCGGCCGCCGACATCATCAAGATCGCGATGCTCCGGGTGGACAAGGCGCTGACCACGGGCGGCTACAAGTCGCGGGTCCTGCTCCAGGTGCACGACGAACTCGTGCTCGAGGTCGTCGACGCCGAGCGGTCCGCGGTGGAGGAACTGGTCCGCCACGAGATGGGCTCGGCCTACCAGCTGCGGGTCCCGCTCGACGTGTCGGTCGGTTTCGGCAAGGACTGGCAGAGCGCAGGCCACTGAC
>NZ_DASZGI010000059.1:0-1741 GCF_035938995.1 Actinocrinis sp. | reverse complement strand
CCGAGCTCGAGCGTCTGGTCGCCCGATTGCGCGTTCCCAAAGCGCTAGCCCTGTGGCAGCATGCCGCTCGAGAGGTCCAAGCCGCATCGATCAGGGGACGTTCATGAGTGTCAGCGCCGTTGCTTCCATTCGCTCGCTTCTCTGCGTCGCTGTCCTCACGCTTGCGCTCGCTGTTGGGGGCGCCGCGGCTGCACGTGCTGATGCGGAAGATCCGCCGACGCGTGCGGCGCGCCTCTCTTATATCCAAGGGTCGGTCTCGTTTCAGCCTGGAGGTGCGCAGGAGTGGGTCACTCCGCCCGTCAATCGGCCGCTCACGACTGGCGATCAGCTCTGGGCAGATCGCGACAGCCGCGCCGAGTTGCAGTTAGACGGCTCGGCGCTGCGCGTTGGCGCGACGACTTCGCTGGCGTTCCTCGATCTCAGCGACCATGTAACACAGGTGCAGCTGTCGGCCGGAACGCTGATCGTTCACGTGCGTCATCTCTATGACCAAGAGACGTACGAGATCGACACCCCGAATCTCGCCTTCACGGTGCTGCGGTCCGGCACTTACCGTATCGCGGCGGATCCGGACGGCGGCACGACGACGATCAACGTGCGGCGCGGCCAGGGCGAGGTGACTGGCGGAGGCACCGCCTACTCACTGTCCGAGGGTGAGGACGATGTGTTCGCGGGCACCGACCAGCTGGTCGAGACTGCGCAAACACCAAGTCCTGCGCCGGACCCGCTCGGCGCGTGGAGTGATGGTCGCGATAATCGCTGGGAACATTCCGCGTCGGCGCAATACGTCTCACCCGATGTCGTCGGCTACCAGGATCTGGATGATCAGGGCACCTGGGGCGCAGTGCCGCAGTATGGGCACGTGTGGTTTCCGCGGGGACTCGAGCCGGGCTGGGCACCCTACCAGACCGGGCACTGGGCCTACGTGCCGCCGTGGGGCTACACCTGGGTCGACGATCGACCGTGGGGATTCGCCCCGTTCCACTATGGGCGATGGATATGGACCGGCGGAGCCTGGGGCTGGGTCCCCGCGCCTCCACCGCTGGAAGGCGTCGTCTACATTCGTCCGGTCTACGCGCCGGCGCTCGTCGCCTGGGTCGGAGCGGGCGCCACGATTGCCTGGTTTGCCCTCGGGCCGCGCGAGGTCTTCGTGCCCTCCTACCCCGTCAGTCGCAATTACGTCGATGCCGTCAATGTCTCGAACACGACCGTCAACACGACGATCGTAAACAATATCTACAACACCACGATCGTGAACAAGACGGTCGTGAACAACATCACCTACGTCAACCGCAGCGCCCCCGGCGCCATCGTCGCCACGACGACCCAGGCCTTCACTTCCGCTGCGCCCGTCGCGAGCAACCGGGTCGCAGTCAATGCGCGTGAGCTGGCAGCAGCGCCGGTCCGTGCGCTCGCCCCAGCGGTTGTGCCGACCCGGCAGGCGCTGCTCGGCGCGGGCCGCGCCGTCACTGCCAGGCCGCCCGCGAGCGTCACCGCTCGGCCGGTCGTCGCGCGAACGCCACCGCCACCGCCGCCGCCGTCCTTCGAGCAGCATCTGAAGGCTCTGCAGAACAACGGCGGGCGGCCGCTGTCGGTAGCGCAGGTACGCCAACTTCAACCCCCGGCAGCAGCGTCAGCCGCAGTGCACGTGAAGGTCGCACCGCCGGCGAAAACGCTGATCACGCCGAAGGTGGCGCAAGCCGCGGCACATGCCCCGGCCAATCGTCCCACCACGCCGCCA
>NZ_DASZGI010000058.1:0-6453 GCF_035938995.1 Actinocrinis sp. | reverse complement strand
TAGGGCGCCGCGCTCACTCCGCCGTGCCGGTCGGAGAAGGCGAAGCGGAAGCGGCCGTGCTCGAAGAGCTCCACGCCCCGAGCCTTTCAGATCGGCGCGCGATCACCAACCCGCATGATGATCCGACAATCACGGAGGAACGGCGCCGACTGGCCTCGCCGCGACTGGCGCGCTCACAACCGGGGCGACAATCCGACGATCGGGTAATCGGACTGTCGGGAGCGGGGGCGGGGCTGACGTGGAAGGTGGGCGGGGTACGTGGGAGCGCGATGGTCGAGGCAGGTGATGCTCGACAGCGAGCGCCGCTAGTTGCCCTCTTTGAGGAAGTCCGGGATGTCCAGCTCGTCCG
Organism: Actinocrinis sp.; assembly: GCF_035938995.1. Classification (GTDB taxonomy): domain Bacteria; phylum Actinomycetota; class Actinomycetes; order Streptomycetales; family Catenulisporaceae; genus DASZGI01. The sequence continues at coordinate 6,104 of NZ_DASZGI010000058.1, read as the reverse complement.
CGACCACGGTGTCCTCGGTGCGGGAGCCGGGGATGGTGGCGGACAGGGGGTCGTCCTCATCGTTCGGCTTGGGCAGCGCGCCGAGCATCGCGTTCTGCACCGTCGTGTTCCCGGCCCCGTCCTCGCGGCGGCCCGGCTCGCGGCGCTTGGACGGCTGGCCGCCGTCGAATCCGGCGGCGATCACGGTGACCCGGACCTCGTCGCCGAGGGCGTCGTCGATCACCGCGCCGAAGATGATGTTCGCGTCCTGGTGCGCCGCCTCGGAGACCAGCTGCGCCGCCTCGTTGATCTCGAACAGGCCCAGGTCCGAGCCGCCGGAGATGCTGAGCAGCACGCCGCGGGCGCCGTCGATGGAGGCCTCGAGCAGCGGGGAGGAGATCGCCATCTCGGCCGCCGCGACCGCCCGGTCGTCGCCGCGCGCCGCGCCGATGCCCATGAGCGCTGAGCCGGCCTCGGACATGACCGACTTCACGTCGGCGAAGTCCAGGTTGATCAGGCCGGGGGTGGTGATCAGGTCGGTGATGCCCTGGACACCGGACAGCAGCACCTGGTCGGCCGACTTGAACGCGTCGAGCACGGTCGCGCCGGGGGCCGAGATCGACAGCAGCCGGTCGTTCGGGATGACGATGAGGGTGTCGACCTCCTCGCGCAGCTGTGCGATGCCCGACTCGGCCTGCGCCGCGCGCCGCCGCCCCTCGAAGGTGAACGGGCGGGTTACCACGCCGATGGTCAGCGCGCCGAGCGCGCGGGCGATCCGGGCCACCACCGGAGCGCCTCCGGTGCCCGTGCCGCCTCCCTCGCCGGCGGTCACGAACACCATGTCGGCGCCCTTGATGACCTCCTCGATCTCCTCGGCGTGGTCCTCGGCGGCCTTGCGCCCGACGTCCGGGTCGGCGCCAGCCCCCAGGCCGCGGGTCAGCTCCCGGCCGACGTCGAGCTTCACGTCCGCGTCGCTCATCAGCAGGGCCTGCGCGTCGGTGTTGATCGCGATGAACTCGACGCCCTTGAGCCCGACCTCGATCATCCGGTTGATCGCGTTGACGCCTCCGCCGCCGATGCCGACGACTTTGATCACGGCGAGGTAGTTCTGCGGTGCACCCACGGTTCGAAGGCCTCTCGCGCTGGTGAGTACGGATGGATCGTCGGCGCTCAATGCGACTCGCACACGACCTTATCGCCCTCGCGGCGAGTCAACATCAAATAGGGGTCGACACCACGGGACGACTCGATCGACGACTCGACAGTAGGTCGCGCGGCGCGCGCGTTCAACGAACACGCCGAGACTTGTTCGCCGACAGTTAAAGTGACTCAGTGTCAGACAGGCATATCGTTAGGACATCGCGGGAGCATCTGGGGCACTGACGTCGTATCGGGCAGCCCGGCCCGTGCGCATCAACGCCGCGAGGTCGAGGGCCTTTGCCGACGGGTCGTCACCCCCGCCCCAGTCGACGGTCACACCGCCGGACAAGCGGAGCGTTATCGAATACGGGCTCGCGGCGGTAATCCCGGTAACCCGGTGCGCGATATCGGCAGGCAGCGCCTTAAGCGCGGCGAGCGCTCCAGGCACGACCGCAGCTTTCACATCAGCCCCACCCTGCACCTGAATTACCGTCAATCCGGGGATCGCGTTCGCCGCCTTGCCGAACACCACCCCGGTCGCGTCGACGACGTCGAATCCCGAACCGTCCGGGATCAGCGCGGCGGCGGTCCGCTCGACCACGGCGATCACCACGGTGTGCGGCCAGTCGCGGGACACGCTCGCGGAGGCGATCCGCGGGATGCGCTGGACCCGGTCCCGGGCGCCGGACAGGTCGGCCGCGGCGAGGGGAGTGCCGATGCGCAGGCCGGCTGCCGCGATGACCTGCTGCGCGGAGACCGTCTTCTGGCCGACGACGCGCACCGCGTTGATCCCCAGCGCGGAGGTGTGCCACACGAGCGCGTACCCGACGCCGGCGAGCAGCGCGAGCACGACGGTGACCGTCACCGACAGCCGCCGCCACCGCTCGCGGGCGCGCATCCGGGCGGCGTAGAGCTGGGCGGGGCGCAGCGAGACCTGCGGCCCGGCGTCCGGGGTGTTCTGGACGTCCGCGCTGCTCCCAGTGCCGCGAGTGTCCTGGCCGGTCACTTCTGATCCCGGGTCCGCGACTTGAGCAGGTCCAGGACCTTCGGGCCGAGGGTGGTGACGTCTCCCGCCCCGGCGGTGACCACCACGTCTCCCGGCCGGGCCCAGTCCGCCAGGCGCTTGACCGCGGCCGCGGCGTCGGGCTCGAACGCGACGCGGTCGGCGGGCAGCGGCACGTCCCCGGCGATCGTCTCGCCGGTGACTCCGGGGATCGGGGTCTCGCCGGAGCCCGGATAGACCTCCATCACGACCACGGCGTCAGCGGCTCCAAGCGGCTCGCCGTACTGGCGCAGGAACGCCTGTGCCCGGGAGAAGCGCTGCGGCTGGAACGCGACGATGAGCCTGCCGTCGCCGGCCAGCGCCCGGAACGCTGCGAGGGTCGCGGCGATCTCGGTCGGGTGGTGCATGTAGTCGTCGTAGACGCGGACACCCGCGGCCTCGCCCTTGAGCTCCATCCGCCGCCGGGCGCCGGCGTAACTGCCGACCGCCTCCGGGATGCGCGACGGGTCGATGCCGAGTTCGGCCAGGACGGCGAAGGCGGCTGCGGCGTTGAGCGCGTTGTACCTGCCGGGAACGCCGAGCCGGACGCGGCTTTCGCGCCCGCGCGCGTGAAGGGTGAAGTGCGCGTGGGCGTCGACGATCTCGAGGTCGGCGATCCGGTAGTCGGCGTCGGCCGCTTCGCCGTACCACAGGACGCGGGTGCCGGCGTCGCGCGCGATCCGTCCGACGGCTACCGCGCCGGGGTCGTCGGCGCAGGCCAACAGCAGGCCGCTGGGCTTGATCCGGCGGGTGAACTCGACGAACTGGTCGCGCACGTGGTCGAGGGAGGTGAAGTACTCGGCGTGGTCGAGTTCGACGTTGGTGACCACGGCGATGTCCGGCTGGTAGTGCCGGAAGGTGCCGTCCGACTCGTCGGCCTCCGCGACGAACACCGCGCCCCGGCCCGCCCGGCCGCTCACGCCGGTGGCGCCGATCTCGCCGCCGATCGCGTACGACGGCTCCTCGCCCAAGCCCTCCAGCGCGACCGCGGTCATCGAGGTCGTGGTCGTCTTGCCGTGGGTGCCCGCGATCAGCACGGCGGTGCGCCCGACCATCAGCGCGGCCAGCGCGGTCGCCCGGTGCACCACCCGCAGCCCGCGCCGCCCGGCCTCGACGATCTCGACGTTGTCCGGCCGCACCCCGGTGGACACCACCACCGTGTCCACACCGTCCAGGTTCTTGGCCGCCTGCCCGATCCGGACGCGCGCTCCGGCGACCTCGAGCGCGTCGATCGCGGCCGTCCGCTTGATGTCGCTGCCGGAGACCGGCAGACCGCGCTCGACGGCGATCCGGGCGACCGGCGCCATCCCGACCCCGCCGATGCCGACGAAGTGGAGCCTGCCCAGGTCCTCGGCCGGCGGGATGTGCGCGGGCGGGTCGAACACGGTCACGCGCCGGCCCCGGCGCCTGCCTGACCGGCCGCCTCGAAGACCAGGTCGGCCAGCGCCTCGTCGGCGTCGCGGCGGCCGAACTCGGCGGCGGCGCGGCCCATCCGGTCCAGCTCGGCGCGGTTCCGGGCGAGCGGGAGGAGATTGCCGATCAGCCATTCCGGGGTCAGCTCCGCGTCGTCCACGAGCAGACCGCCCCCGGCCCGAACCGCCGGCTGCGCGTTGAGGCGCTGCTCGCCGTTGCCGATCGGCAGCGGCACGTAGGCGGCGGGAAGGCCGACCGCGGCGACCTCGGCGCAGGTCATCGCGCCTCCGCGGCAGAGCACGACGTCCGCCGCCGCGTACGCGAGGTCCATCCGGTCGAGGTAAGGCACCGCCACATACGTTGCCCCGCTGACCTCGGGCGTCGTCCAGGCGTCGTAGTTTCCCCGGCCGACCGCGTGCAGGAGCTGGATGCCCGCGCTGCAGAATTCGGGCGCGGCGGCGGCGACGGCCTCGTTGAGCCGCCGGGCCCCCTGCGAGCCGCCGTAGACCAACAGCGTCGTGCCGTCCTTCTCGAGCCCGAAGGTGTCGCAGGCCTCGGCGCGCAGCGCAGGCCGGTCGAGGGAGGCGATCGCGTGGCGCAGCGGCATGCCGATGTACCGGCCGCCGCCGAGGCGGCAGTCCGGCGAGCCGGTGGCGATCCGCTCGGTCATCCGGGCGCCGACCCGGTTCGCCAGCCCGGGCCGCACGTTCGCCTCGTGCACCACGATCGGCACGCCGCGGCGGCGGGCCGCGAAATAGGCCGGAAGCGCCACGTACCCGCCGAAGCCGACGACGACGTCCGCGTGCACCTTGTCCAGGACTTCGGCGGCGCGCCGGACGGTGCCGGCCAGCCGGCTGGGCACGGTGAACAGCTCGGAGGTCGGGCGGCGCGGCAGCGGTACCGCCGGGATGAGTTCGAGGTCGTAGCCGCGCCCCGGGATCAGCTTGGTGTCCAGGCCCTTGGTCGTGCCCAGGGCGGTGATGCCGATGCGCGGGTCGCGCCGGCGCAGCGCGTCGGCCAGGGCGAGCGCCGGTTCGATGTGCCCGGCGGTGCCCCCGCCGGCGAGCACGACCTGCAGCGGGCGGGCCCCGTCGTCCGGCGCCGGGTTCGGCGCGGGGTCGGTGATCACGGGTTCGATCGTCGCGGAGTCGATCGTCGCGGGGTCGGTCGCGCGGTCGGTCATCACGGCGTGCGTCCCTCGATTCGCTGAGGCTGCGGGCGCGGACGGGCCCTGAGCATATCCGTTCCCGGCGCGTCCGCCGACCCGGACGGCCGGGCCCGGCCCGGGGCGCCGGGAGCGGGAGCGGCGCCCGGCGCGCGCGAGAAGGAGACCAGCATGCCGATCGCCGCCATCGACGGCAGCAGCGACGAGCCGCCGTAGGAGACGAAGGGCAGCGGCACCCCGGCGATCGGCAGGATGCCCAGCACTGCGCCGAGGTTGATCATGACCTGGACCATCAGCCAGGCGGTCACCGCGGCCGCGGCCAGCCGCACGAAGGCGTCCTCGGCGCGCAGCGCTATCCGCGCCCCGGCGAAGCCGATCAGCCCGAAGAGGGCCAGCACCGCCAGCGCCCCGATCAGTCCGAGCTCCTCGCCGATGATCGCGAAGATGAAGTCGGTCTGGGCTTCGGGCAGCGAGCCCCACTTCTCCCGGCTGGCCCCCACCCCGACGCCGAACCAGCCGCCGGTGGACAGCGCGCTGAAGCTGTGCAGCGCCTGGAAGCCGGTGCCCTGCGGGTCGGCGGTGGGGTCGAGGAACGCGGTGAAGCGGCGCACCCGGCTGGGCCGGATGAGCACGGCGACCGCGGCGAGGGCCGCCGCGGAGCCGGTGAGGGTGGTGAACAGGCGGCCGGGCGCGCCGACGACCCACAGCAGGGCGAAGGCGATCGCCGCGATGATGATCGAGGTGCCCATGTCGCCGCCGAGCATGACCAGTCCGACGATCAGGCCGGACATCGGCAGCAGCGGCACGATCAGGTGGTCCCAGCCGGCCAGCCGCCGCTCCTTGCGGGCCAGCAGGTCCGCGCCCCACAGGACCAGGGCGAACTTGGCGAACTCGCTGGGCTGGATGGTCAGCGGACCGAGCACCAGCCAGTTCTTGTTGCCGCCGGTCGAGACCGAGCCGAAGGCCAGCACCGCCACCAGCAGCACGAGCGTGACGAGCAGCAGCGGGTAGGCCGCGGCGCGGTAGAAGCGCACGGGCAGCCGGGCCGCGACGATCATCATCGGGATGCCGATGACCGCCGAGATCGCCTGGCGTTCGACGGTGCTCAGCTCCGCCTTGCCGGTGAGCAGGTTGTGCACCGTGGAGGCCGAGTAGACCTCGAGCAGCCCTACCACGACGAGCAGGAACGTGGCGCCGATCAGGAAGTAGTACGGCAGCATCGGATGCACCGGGCGGCCGCCGGGGACGCCCCCGGGGCGCAGCCAGCGCAGCGTCGCGCGCACGCCGCCGCGCCGGTCAGCGTCGACGGGCGTGCGCGAAGGTGGGTGATACGAGCGCTCGTCCGCCACGCCTCCCGCCTCGCTT
>NZ_DASZGI010000057.1:0-10796 GCF_035938995.1 Actinocrinis sp. | reverse complement strand
CGGAATTTGACCACGTACATGCCCAGGTCGTCGGCCTCGACGATGGCCGGCAGCGACCCGCCCTCCCGCAGCGGGGTCACATACCGGGTCGCCGTCACGTCGCGCAGCACGCGATCAAGCTTACGGCGGCGCGGGACGGGGGCGAGGCGGTATTTTCGTGGCGTGGCGACGGCGGGGCGGATTTCGAACTCCTAGGTGCGGCCGGAGCCGACGGGGAGTCCCCGGCGGACGGCTTCGAGGAGCACCGCCGGATGCGGGCGCAGCCTACTGCGGCAGCAGCGTGAGCGCGGGAACGTGGTCGGGGCGCACTACGGAGAAATGACGACGATCGAGGGTGGCGACCTCGGTCAGCTTCAGCCGCTCGGTGACGGCGATCACCGAAGCGTCCACCGTTCCCAACGGCAGGTCCGCGTACTTGTCCACGAGCACCCCGATCCGGTCGAGGTCCGCCGCGGTCAGCTCTACCAGCTGGAACAATCCGGAGCGAACGTCGTGGAGGAATTCCAGCTCCGCGCGCGTGCCACGGCGCTTTTCGAGCAGCAGGCATACCTCGGTGAACACCGGAGTGGGTACGAGCAGGGGACCGGGATGGCTGCTGAGCAGTGCGAGGCAGCGCTCGTGATCGTCGTCGCGATCGTTGATCAGGCCCACGATCGGGCCGGTGTCGACGACGATCACGAGGTTGTCTCCTCCTCGCCGAGCTCCGCGCGCAGGATGTCCTCGCTGCGGGCTGCAAGGTCCCGCTCGGCCGAGAGCGCGCCGGCGCTGCGAAAGACCCGCCGGGGACGCACCTCGTGGCCGAGTTCGGCGAACTGGCGCAGCAACTCGACCACGCTCGGCAGGCGATCCTCGGGCACAGCGTCCACCAGATGGTGCAGATCATCCCGGACGGTCATATCCCCAGTTTAACGCGGTCCTGTCGGGCACAGGCCAAGTGCGTGCTTACGGCGGCGCGGGACGGGGGCGAGGCGGTATTTTCGTGGCGTGGGCGACGGCGGGGCGGATTTTGAACTCGTAGGTGCGGCCGGAGCCGACGGGGAGTCCCCGGCGGACGGCTTCGAGGAGCATCGGCGGTACCTGACGTCGGTGGCGTACCGGCTTCTCGGGTCGGTCGCGGACGCCGGGCCTTCGCCCTGCTCAATCCGGCCAAGCTGGCGCACCTGCCGGGCGGGGGCGCGGTCAGCCCCCGCTTACAGCGGCGATGACCTGCACGGTGGCGCCGTCCGGCACGGCGGTGTCCGGGCCGGACAGGTCGCGGATGTCGGTTCCGTCGACGTAGACGTTCACGTGGCGGCGGATCGCGGACCGCTCGTCGCGCAGCCGCCGCTCCAGCGCCGGCAGCTGGTCCGCGAGCCGGTCGAGCACCCCGGCGACGGTCGTCGCGCCGCCGCCGGGGCCGTCCAGCTCGACCTCGCGCCGCCCGCCCGCGAACCCGGCCAGCGCACTGGGAACGAGGAGGGTCACGCTCATGGCCTGTCTCCCTCACTAAGAGGCCGGGTCCACTCCAGCACTGTGCTCAGTCGAGAACCATGGCGCGCACCGAGAGCACGTCGGGCAGGTTCTCGGCGACGCGGGTCCACGAGCGTCCGACGCCGCCCGCGAAAAGCTCCCCGCTCCGGGTGCCGAAGTACAGCCCGGCCGGATCGTGGCTGTCGGCGGTGAACGCGTCCCGCAGGACGATCGAGTAGAAGCCGGACTGGGGCAGCCCGACCCCGACCTCGGACCAGCTGCCGCCGGCGTCGTCGGTGCCGAAGACCCGGCAGCGGTAGTCGGGGGTGAACCGCTGGTAGTCGCTGACCAGTGGGAACACGTACGCGTAGTCGGGGCGGACGGGGTCGGCGACGATCGAGAAGCCGAATTCTCCGGGCAGCCCGTCCGCGATGGAGGTCCAGCTCGTGCCCCAGTCGTCGGTGCGGTAGACCCCGTTGTGGTTCTGCAGGTACAGCCGGTCGGGGTTGCCGCAGTCCCCGGAGACCTTGTGCACGCACTGCCCGTACTCCGGGTAGCGCTGCTCCTCGGGAAGGAACGTGGCCTTGACGCCCTTGTTGGCCGGGGCCCAGCTCTCGCCGCCGTCGAAGGTGCGGTAGACGCCGCCGGCCGACATCGCGACGAGCACTCGGTCGTGCTGCTCGGGGTGCGGCACGATCGTGTGGACGGCCTGGCCGCCGTAGCCCGGGGCCCAGTTCTCCCGGTGCGGGTGATCCCAGAGGGCGCGCACCAGTTCGAAGTTGATGCCGCCGTCGTGCGAGACGAAGAGCGCGGAGGGCTCGGTGCCGGCGTAGACCAGGTTCGGCTCGGAGGCGGGGCCGGGCTGGATCTGCCAGACCCGGCCGAGCGCCGCATCGATGTCCTTGGGGAAGGCCACCGGCGCGTGGTCCGGCTCGCCCCAGGTGGCGCCGAGGTCGTCGGAGTGCAGGATGGTGGGGCCCCAGTGCTCGCTGGTCGCCGCGGCGAACAGGCGGAGCGTGGGGCGACGGGTGTCGATACCGACCGCGTACACGGCCGTCATCGGAAGGGCGAGCGGTTCGGCTTCCCAGGAACCGGCTCGCCCGCGCGCGATGAGGAGACCCTTTCGGGTTCCGGCGAGCAGGAGCGTGTCAGCCATGCCGCCCACGGTAGTAGCGGGTTGCGACATCCGCGCGGGGAAACGCGGGAATTCTGGTGATCCGCCAGGGTCCGATCCGCCAGGTTTGGTGAGCACGGGTCGCGCCGGGCCGCAGCACCGCCAAAAATAATCTCAGCGGTTCATCGCTCCACCGATGAGTTTCGGCGGGGTCGCCCGTTTCACTGTCGACACCCGCGCGAGAGCAGGTGTCGACGACAAAGGAGACGATCATGGAATACCGCCTCGAACTGGTGCTGCTGCCAGTCGCCGACGTGGACCGGGCCAAGGCGTTCTACACCGAGCAGGCCGGCTTCGACCTGTTGGTCGACACCCCGGTCGGCGAGAAGATGCGGGTCGTGCAGATCACCCCGCCCGGGTCGGGCTGCTCGATCGGGTTCGGCGACGGCCTGGGCGTGGTGGCCGCGCCGGGCACGACCAGGGGCCTGCACCTGATCGTCTCGGACATCGTCGCCGCCCGTGACGAGTTGATCGGGCGCGGGGTGGAGGTCAGCGGGATCCGGCACATCGTCGACGGCGCGTGGCACGAGGGGCCGCACCCGGACCGATCCGACTACGAGTCGTTCGCCGACTTCAGCGACCCGGACGGCAACGGCTGGGTGCTGCAGGAGGTCAAGACCGACTGGCGGATCGCGGCTGCGAACCAGGGCAAGTGAGCCGCAGACCGTGACGACCCGGGACCGCGCCGACGCGGGCATGGCGGGCGGCCGCGGCGAGCTGATCGCCGCGGCGCTCGCCGGGGACGAGTCCGCCTTCGCCGAGCTGAGCGAGCGTCACCGGCGCGAGTTGCACGTGCACTGCTACCGCATGCTCGCCTCCTTCGACGACGCCGAGGACGCGGTGCAGGAGACGTACCTGCGCGCGTGGCGCGGCCGGGAGGGCTTCGACGGCAGCTCGCTGTTCCGCGCTTGGCTCTACAAGATCGCCACGAACGTGTGCCTGGACATGCTGCGCCACAGCACGCACCAGGCCTCGGCGATGCGCTCGTTCGCCGAGGTGCCCTGGCTGCAACCGTATCCGGACCGGCTGCTGGACGAGATCGCGCCGAGCGCCGAGGAGCCTGACGCCGTAGCGGTCGAGCGGGAGACGATCGAGCTGGCGTTCCTCGCCGCGCTTCAGGTCCTGCCGCCGCGGCAGCGGGCCGCTCTGCTGGTGCGCGACGTCCTGGGGCGGCCGGCCGAGGAGACCGCGGGGCTGCTCGAGACCAGTGTCGCGGCGGCGAACAGCGCTTTGCAGCGGGCCCGCGCGACGATGCGTCAGCACCTGCCGGAGCGCCGCAGCCAGTGGCCGGTCCGGCGGCCCAGCGCCGAGGAGCGGGAGTTGCTGGAGAAGTTCATCGACGCGCACGAACGCTGCGACGTAGCTGCGGCCGTGGCGGTCACCTCGACCGACATCCGTGTGACGATGCCGCCGTACCCGTGGTGCTTCGACGGGCTCGACGCGCTCGCGCCGCTGATGGAGCGGGCGATGGGGCCGGACCGGGATGGCGACTGGCGGCTGGTGCCGACCGGGGCCAACCGGATGCCCGCCGCCGCGAGCTATCTGCGCCGCTGGGACGACGGCGAGTTCCGGGCGATGAAGCTGGACGTGCTGCGGACCGCGGGCGGTCAGATCGTGGAGATCACCACTTTCGGCCCGAACACGTTCCCCGGCCTCGGCCTGCCGATGATCTTGTCCGGATCGTAAGCAGTATGTAAGGCGACGGACTCCGGAACTGATCGGTTTTCTCAGCACGCGGCGCGAGAATCAGAGCCATGGACACCGTGCCGCCTGCCATTCCGCCGCGTGAAGAGGGGCCGGGCTCCTCTGCGCCGAAGACGCGCCGCGACGGTCAGGGCGGCCCGGTCCTCGCCGCGTGGTGCGGTCTGATGGCGGGCGCCGCGGCGCTGGCCGTCGGCGAGTTGGCGGCCGTGGCCGCCGGTGGCGCGGCCGCCGCGCCCGCGATCGCGGTCGGCCAGCGGGCGATCGACCTCGCCCCGCAGCCGCTCAAGGAGTTCGCGATCCGCAACTTCGGCTCCAACGACAAGACCGTGCTGCTCAGCGGCGTCTACGTGGCGCTGGTGGTGCTGTCGGCGGGGGCGGGGATCCTGGCGCGCAGGCATCTGACGATCGCCTCCTGGGTCGCCGCCGGATTCGGGGTCGTGGGCATCGTGGCCGCCGAGACCAGGGCGAGCCCGCAGGCCGGAGCGTGGTTCCCGTCGCTGCTCGCGGGCGGGGCGGCGGTCCTGGTGCTGCGCTGGCTGACCCGGCTGAGCCGGGACGCGAGCGCCGGGCCGACGGACCGGCGCCAGTTCCTGCTCGCGCTGGGAGGCACGGCTCTCGGCGCGGCGGTGGGCGGTTTCGGCGCGAAGGCGTGGCTGGACTCGCGATTCAACGCGGGCCCGGCGCGGGCGGCGGTCAAGATCCCGGCCCCGGTCGAGGCGCTGGCCCCGGTGCCCGCCGCGACCCATCCCGACGTCCCCGGTCTCGGGTCGTTCTTCACCCCGAACACCCAGTTCTACCGGGTGGACACGGCGTTGACGGTGCCCCAGGTCGACCCGACGAAGTGGAAACTGCGCATCCACGGGATGGTCGACCGGCCGTTCGAGCTGACCTTCGCCGACCTGCTGGCGTTGCCCCTCGACGAGCACGACCTCACCCTCACCTGCGTCTCGAACCCGGTCGGCGGGTCGTACTGCGGCAACGCGCGGTGGATCGGGGCGCCGCTGGCCCCGCTGCTGCGCCGGGCCGGGGTGCAGTCCGGGGCCAGCCAGATCCTGGCCACCTCGGTGGACGGGATGACGATCGGCGCCCCGGTGTCGGCGGTGCTCGACGGGCGCGAGGCGATGCTGGCGGTGGCGATGAACGGCGAGGCGCTGCCGATCGAGCACGGATTCCCGTGCCGGATGCTCATCCCCGGGCTTTACGGGTACGTCTCGGCGACCAAGTGGGTGATGGACCTGAATCTGACCACCTTCAGCGCCGCCTCGGCCTACTGGGTGGACCAGGGGTGGGCGCAGCAGGCCCCGGTCAAGACGGCTTCCCGGATCGACGTGCCGGGCGACGGAGCGACGGTCTCGGCGGGTGACGTGGTGCTGGCAGGTACGGCGTGGGCGACACATCGTGGGGTGGCGGCGGTCGAGGTGCAGATCGACGGCGGCGCCTGGCACGAGACGACGCTCGCCGCCGCGGACACCCCGGACACCTGGCGTCAGTGGTCGTACACGTGGCGGGCGGCCAGCGGACAGCACCGCGTCGCGGTCCGCGCGACGGACGGGACCGGCACCTTGCAGACCTCGGTGGTGCAGGATGTCCTGCCGGACGGCTCGACCGGCTACCACCAGATCAGCATCAACGTGACCTGACAACCCCGGCCGTTCTCGAAGAGCAATCAAACGCTGCCATTTTTCGACGAGCAATCAAACACTGCGAAAATCGCCCGGTGACCTTGCCGCGCCTGATAGCCACAGATCTTGACGGAACCCTGCTGCGCTCGGACGGTTCGGTGTCCGCCCGCACCCGAGCGGCGCTGGCCGCCTGCCGGGCCGCCGGGATCGGGGTGGTGTTCGTCACTGCAAGGCCGCCGCGGGTGATGGACCAGATCGTCGAGCAGGCCGGCCACGCCGCGACCGCGATCTGTGCCAACGGGACGATCGTGCACGACTTCGCCGCCGCAACATCGACCTACGTGCACGAATTCGCAGCCGAAGGCGCGCGGGCGATCGTCGACCAGTTACGCCCGGCGGTGCCCGACTGCGGGTTCGCCCTGGAGACCGGCGAGCGGGTCTGGTACGACACCGGGTATCGCATCGGGCTGATCAACGACACGCAGCGGTACCTGGCGGACCCGTGGGACTCGGTGTGGGGCGAGGTGAGCCGGGTGGTGAAGGTGCTGGCCCGTTCAAGCACACACACGGCGGACCAGATGCTCGCCGCCGCGCAGCAAGCCCTCACCGTGCCGGCCGAGATCTCCCACTCGGGCGGCCGCGGCCTGGTGGAGATCGCGCCGCCCGGCGCCACCAAAGCCAGCACCCTGGCGTGGTACTGCGCGGCTCTCGGCATCGAACCCGAAGCGGTCGTGGCGTTCGGCGACATGCCCAACGACCTGCCGATGCTGGCCTGGGCCGGGTCATCCTACGCGGTCGCGAATGCGCACCCGGACGTACTGCGCGGCGCGAGCGGAGTCACCGGCTCCAACGACGAGGACGGTGTCGCGGCCGCCTTGGAGAAGCTGATCGGCTGAAGCGTCGGATCGAAGAGGGCTGAGTGCGGATCAGCGCTCTTCGGCTCGGTCGAAGACGAGCTCGTAATAGATCAGGTCGCGGTCCTGGCGCACGATGCGGAAGCCGCACTTGGCCAGGACCCGCTGCGAGGCGTGGTTGTCGTGGTCGGTGTCGGCGTCGATCGCGCGGACCGAGCGCTGCCCGCGGCACAGATCGACCAGTTCCCGCAACGCCTCGGTCGCGTAGCCGTTGCCCCAGCTCGGCGGCACCAGGCCGTAGCCCACGACCACCCGGCCGTCCTCGTCGGGCGGCCCGTAGAAGCCGATGGTTCCTATCGCCGCGCCGTCGCGCCGGGAGTCGATCCGGTAGCAGACGAACGGGCCGGGGGGTGCCTCGCCGGCCGCGGAGGCCTTGGCGTACATGCGGGCGCCGTCGCGGTCGCCCTCGGTCGGGAATCCGTCGGCCCAGTGGTCTTCCGGCCCGGGCGTGCCGCCGACCAGGCGGGCCGCCTCCTCGACGGTGAGCGGGTGCAGGACCAGTCGGCTGGTCAGCAGGTCGTCCATCCCCGCGATTCAATCCGGCACCGGACAGTGCGCGCAATGAAGTTGCCAAGCTGTGACGCGATCACGCCAGCCTGTCCTTGCGCACCTTGCCCATCGCGTTGCGGGGCAGGGCGTCGCGGAAGACGACGGCGCGCGGCCGTTTGTGTGCGGCGAGCGCGCTGGCCACGAAGCCGATCAGTTCGTCCTCTGTCACCCCGTCGGCCACCACGAAGGCGGTGATCCGCTGGCCGAGGTCGTCGTCCGGCAGGCCGAGCACGGCGGCCTCGCGCACCGCGGGGTGGCCCAGCAGCGCGTTCTCCACCTCGCCGGCGCCGATCCGGTATCCGCCCGACTTGATCAGGTCCGTGGAGGCGCGACCGACGATGCGGTGCGCGCCGGAGGGCTCGACGACTGCCATGTCGCCGGTGCGGAACCAGCCGTCTGCGGTGAACGCCGCGGCAGTGGCTCCGGGACGGCCCAAATAACCCGAGAAAACGACAGGGCCCTGCACGTGGAGCTCCCCGACGGTGACGCCGTCGGCGGGCAGCGGCGCCCCGTCCTCGCCGACCAGCCGGGTCGACACTCCGGCGAGCGGGCGCCCGACGCTGCCGGCGGTGCGGTCCGTGTCGTCGGCGCGGGCGGAGAGCGTGATCAGCGTCTCGGTCATGCCGTACCGCTCGACCGGGCGGTGGCCGGTGAGCGTCTCGAGGTCGGCGGCTACAGGCAGCGGCAGCGCGGCGGAGCCGGAGACGAGCAGCCGGGCGGAGGACAGGCGCTTGGCGGAGGCGGGGTCGGCGCAGACTCTGGACCAGACGGTCGGCACGCCGAAGTAGAGGGTTCCGCCGGCGGCCGCATAAGCCTCGGCGGTGGGGCGTCCGGTGTGCACGAGGCGCGAGCCGGTCCGCAGTGCGCCGAGGATGCCGAGGACGAGGCCGTGTACGTGGAACAGCGGCAGTCCGTGCACGAGTGTGTCGTCGGCGGTCCATTGCCACGCTTCGACGAGGGCGTCCAGGTCGGCCGCGATCGCGCGTCCGGTGATGGGGACGCCCTTAGGCGCGCCGGTGGTACCTGAGGTGTAAAGGATCAGCGCAGCCGCTTCTGGCTGGGCGTCGGGGAACGTTGCCGCGCCGCGCGCTTCGGGATCGACGGACACGACGGGAACGCCGCAGTCGGCCCAGACGTCCCGCGTGCGCTCGGCGGTGAGCAGCAGCGCCGCGCCCGAGTCGCGCAGGATGTGGTCGCGCTCCGCGGGTCCGCTGTCCGGCGGCACGGGGACGACCGGCACGCCTGCGAGCAGCCCGCCGACGACGGCGACGACGGTCTCGGCGGTCGGCGTCGCGTGCACGGCGACGGCTGGCGCGCCGTCGATCTGCGCGGCGAGGGCGCTGGCGGCCTCGGCGAGTTGCCCGCGCGACAGCGCCCGGTCGGCGATCCGCAGGGCGCCCGCCTCGTCGGCGCTCGACCCGGTCAAGCTCGGCAGGAGTCGCATGCCGCCACGGTACCCGCCGGGTCTTGGATCTTACGAAAGGCCCGATGGAGGGGGCCGTGCGCCAAGCCGCCGGCCCAGTCCGACCTGATCAGGTGCCTGCGAGCAGTTCGACGACGGGGGCGAAGGTCTCGGCGAACGTCTCGCCGACCTGGAAGTAGGAGACTCCGGTCCGGTCGCGGCGGCGGCGCAGCACGTCCGCCATCTCGGCGGGAGTGCCGTCGAGGGCGGAGATCGCGCCGATCTCCAGGAGCTGGTCCGGGTCGGCCCCGATGAACCGGCGCATGAAGGGCGGCATGTCCCGCCCGATGACGGCGATGTTGGTGCCCAGCTCGATGTCGTCGAACCGGTCTCCGGCGTATTCGCGCAGCTCGGCCGTCTTCTGCGCGAGGGCGTCCTCGGTCGTCTCGGCCGGCAGGCCGAGCGCGACGATGTCGGCCTCCTCGGCGGCCAGCCGCAGCATGCGTGGGCCCGACGCGGCGATCATGATCGGCGGGTGCGGCTGCTGCACAGGGCGCAGCGGGCCGGGCGGCTTCACGAACCGCTCGCGGACCTCCAGGATCGTCTCGTGCAGCAGCGCGATGCGCTCGCCGGGGGTGCCGAACGGCAGGCCGAGCGCCGCGGCCTCGTGCTCGGCGTCGGGGCGGCCGGTGCCGATACCCAGTTCGAGGCGTCCGCCGGACAGGACATCCACGGTCAGGGCCTCGTGCGCGACGGCGGTGGGGCGGTGGTTCGGCACGGCGATCACGTAGCTGCCGACGCGCAGCGTGGTGGTCGCCGCGGCGGCTGCGGCCAGAGCCGGGAAGGTGGCAAGCGTGCCGAGCGTGTCGGGTACGTGCAGGGTGGAATAGCCGAGCTCTTCGACGTGGCGCGCCAGCTCGGACCAGGTGCGTTCGGCGGTGGGCAGGGCGGCGACGATGGCGAAGCGGAAGGGGCGCGACGACATGCCGCCCACGCTACGCCTTGAAGCGGGACAAGTGCGCGAGCACGGCTTGGTGCGCTTCCCAGCCGTCCGGGAACTTCACCGGGACGCCGAGGTGGACCGGTTCGGCGTGCGGATGGGCGTCGAGCAGCTCTGCGATACCCGCGCGGGCCACGACGACGCAGGCGTGCCGGTGGCGGGACAGCAGCACGCACAGGCGTCCGGTTTCCAGATGGAAGGCGCTCGCGTCGCGCCGCCCGGACAGCGGGTGCAGGACGATCGTCACGTCGTACTCGCGGCCTTGGAGGCGGTTGGCGGTGTCCACGGTGACGGCGCGGGTCGCGGAGCCGTGCCGGTCCAGTGCCAGCCGGATCCCGGCGACCTGGTCGCGGTGCGCCGCGCCGATCGCGATCCGGTCGCCGCTGACGGGCCGCCCCTCGGCGTATGCGGGATCGAAGGCGACGGCGCCGCGCTCGAGCAGGCGGGCGGCGAGGGCGGCGCAGGCTTCGAGCGCCTCAGCGTCCGTACGGACGGTGTGCTGCGCGGGCAGTTCGTGCAGCGCCCAGCCGGTTTCGGCGGCGAGGTCAAGCGCACTGTCGATCTTGAGCGCGCTGCCGATGCGGCCGATGCCGCCGCCCGGCAGTTTGAGGGCGCGGTCGTGTTCGGCGCTGCCGGCCTCGAACGGGGTGAAGGGGTAGAACGCGGCGGACACCAGCGGCGCCGCGCTCGGGGGCAGGCGCCACGAAAACGGCAGCCGGTGCACCGGGAGGCCGGGGTTGTGCGCGCGTACGACGGCGACGGCGCTGTCGGTGGGGTCCCAGGCGGATCCGGCCCATCGGTCCCCTTCGATGGCGGCGAAGGGGTCGAGCTGGCCGGGATCGCCGACGAACAGGGCGGTGCCGTGGGCGAAGCGCGGCGCGATCGCGAGCAGGCCGTCCGAGCGCATCTGGTACGCCTCGTCGAGGATGGCCCAGCGCCAGCCGCCGTCCGGCCAACCTGGCGCCGGTGTATCTGTGTCCTG
>NZ_DASZGI010000056.1:0-1714 GCF_035938995.1 Actinocrinis sp. | reverse complement strand
GCGTCCGGCTTCAGCCCGGAGACGCGGCACTTGATGTTGAAGAACCGCTCCGCGCCCATGTCCGCGCCGAACCCGGCCTCGGTGACGAGGAAGTCGCCCGTATGGATGCCGATCAGGTCGGCCACAACGCTGGAGTTCCCGTGCGCGATGTTGCCGAACGGTCCCGCGTGCACGAACACCGGCGTGTTCTCCAGCGTCTGGAGCAGGTTCGGCTTGAGCGCCTCGCGCATGATCACCGTCGCCGCGCCGCCCGCCTTCAGCTGCTCGGCGGTGACAGGCTCGCCCGACTTGGTGTAGCCGACGACGATGCGGCCGAGCCGCTCGCGCATGTCCTTCAGCGACCTGGAGAGCGCGAGCACCGCCATCACCTCGGACGCGGCAGTGATGTCGAAGCCGGCCTGCCGCGGCACGCCGTCGCCGGACCCGCCGAGCCCGATCACGATGTTGCGCAGCGCCCGGTCGTTGACGTCGAGCACCCGCCGCCAGGTGACCTGGTTCAGGTCGAGGCCGAACTCGTTGCCCATGTAGAGGCTGCTGTCCACCATCGCCGCGATCTGGTTGTTGGCCGCGGTGACCGCGTGCATGTCGCCGGTCAGGTGCAGGTTCAGCAGCTCGAACGGGACCGCCTGGCTGTAGCCGCCGCCGGCCGCGCCGCCCTTGATGCCGAACGTCGGGCCCATGCTCGCCTGGCGGATCGCGATCGTGGCCTTCCTGCCGATGTGCCGGAACGCCATGCCGAGGCCGATCGTGGTGGTGGTCTTCCCCTCCCCCAGCGGCGTCGGGGTGATCGCCGTGACGACGACGTACTTCGCTTTCGGCCGGTCGGCGAGCTCGTCGATGGCGTTCAGGTCGATCTTGGCTACGTGCTCACCGTGGAGTTCGGTCAGCCAGGGGGGGATACCGACATCTTCGGCGATTTCCGCGATTGGCTTGAGCGTGGCCTGACGGGCGATCTCGAGGGCGGTGGGCATGGCCATGGCAGAGGGACCTCCGGCCGTTGTGACGGCTTTCCTGAGGTGATTGTTTCTCTGCAACCTGGCTGGTCGTCATGGGGCGCAAGCCAAAAACGCCCGGCGGGATTCTGCGGCCCCGGATATTGCGCTTCCGCAGCAGGCGAACCTTTGCGCGAAGCCACTATCCGTTCAGAATGATATTAGTAATTCCGCACAAAGAGCTATCCCGAACGGGTCCGCGGTCACTCCGTTTGAGTCGGCTCGGCCCCGTAAAGCGGCGGCGCGGGAACCCGCTCCACCGGCGCGAAACCGACCTGCAGCACCACCTGCGGCACCTCGTTGTAGAACGTCGGCCAGGGCCATTGCCGCGGAATCCCCTGCTGGTCCTGGCGGTCGAGAGACTGGGTGAGGAGCGACGCGGTCACCCCGAAGTCGGACGGCACCCGGTCGGGCGGGTGGAGCGGGTGAAAGTCCGACAGCCGGTACTTCAGCGACGAGCGGTACCGCTCGCTGCGCCCGGTCCCCGCCGACATCGAATACCTGGTCCCGGTGAGCAGCGCGTGCTGCAGCGCCTGCCCGGCGCGCAGCCAGTCAAGCGGCCGGTCGTCGTCGGTGGACAGCGTCATCAGCTGCATTTCGCGGGCGGCCAGTTCCCCGCCGCGGACCGTCGCGCGCAGGATCGCCTTCTGCTCGCGCGGGTGCAGTATCCGCAGCCAGCCGTGCTCCTCCGCGGCGGCTTCCTCCATTTCCACCAGCAGCGG
>NZ_DASZGI010000055.1:0-5762 GCF_035938995.1 Actinocrinis sp. | reverse complement strand
AGGTCGTCGGCGCCGTAGTGCAGGGTGAGCTGCCCGGCCTCCTTGCCGACCGTCAGCCAGGAGCCCTGGATGTGCGCGACGTTGTGCAGGAACAGCCGCGCGATCGCGATCATCCGGATGTACTCGAGCAGCGTGGCCTGCGTGCGGCCCTTCAGATGGTTGTTCTCCGGCTGATACGTGTACGGGATGAAAGCGCGGAAGCCGCCTGTACGGTCCTGCACCTCACGGATCATGGCGATGTGCCGGATCCGCTCCGCGTTGGTCTCGCCGGTCCCCATCAGCATGGTGGAGGTGGATTCGAGGCCGAGGCGGTGCGCGGTCTCCATGATCTCGAGCCAGCGCTCGCCGGACTCCTTGAGCGGGGCGATCGCCTTCCGCGGCCGCTCGGGCAGCAACTCGGCGCCCGCGCCCGCGAACGAGTCCAGCCCGGCCGCCTTGAGCCGCCGGATCGCCTCCTCGATCTCGACCCCCGACACCCGGGCCATGTGCTGCACCTCGGAGGCGCCGAGCGAGTGGATGACCAGCTGCGGGAAGTCGGCCTTGATCGCGGCGAATGCCCGCTCGTAGTACTCGACGCCGTAGTCGGGGTGGTGTCCGCCCTGGAACATGATCTGCGTGCCGCCGAGCGCGACGGTCTCGGCGCAGCGGCGCAGGATGTCGTCGAGGTCGCGGGACCAGCCCTTGTCCGACTTGGGCGGGGCGTAGAAGGCGCAGAACTTGCAGGCCGTCACGCAGACGTTGGTGTAGTTGATGTTGCGCTCGATGATGTACGTCGCGATGTCGGCGATCGCGCCGTAGCGCTTGCGGCGGGCGGTATCGGCGGCCTGTCCGAGCGCGTGCAGCGGGGCGTGCCGGTACAGGCCGAGCGCCTCCTCCTCGGAGATGCGCCCACCCTCGGCCGCGCGGTCCAGGGCGTCCTTGAGCTCGGTGCCCATCGCGGTGCCACCACCGCTAGCGCTGCCGCCGCCGCTGCCGATCATCTGCGTCCTCCGTATGTGCCGGTGATTCAAGCCTACGCGGCAGGCGCGAACAGTTCGATCGGCGCATCAGCGGGGACGCCGATCTGTGGAGAGATCCGGCGGGCGAACTCGCGGACCCCGTCGAGCTGACGGCCGCCGAAGGAGAAATCGAGCGTGGTGAAGTACTTCTCCAGCGTCGTCGCGTCGAAGGACTCCCAGCGTGCGGCATGCTCGGCGACCTTGTCGACCTCCGCCATCGCCAGATCGCGAGAGTGCAGGAACGCGGCGTGAACCTCGGCGGTCAGTGCCGGACGGGCTTCGAGGAACGAGCGCCGAACCGCCCACACGGCGAAGACCATCGGCAGCCCGGTCCACTCCTTCCACGCCTGGCCGAGGTCGAGTACCCGCAGACCAAGCCGCGGCGCGTCGTAGAGCGAGGCGCGCAGAGCAGCGTCACCGATCAGCACACCGGCCGACGCTTCACGCATCATCTCGGCAAGGTCGGGCGGGCAGGTGAAGTAGTCGGGCGACGCGGCATAGCGCTCCCGCAGCACCAGTCGCGCGAGCTCAACGGTCGTGCGTGAGGTAGACCCGAGCGCGACCCGTTCGCCGTCCAGAAACGCGAAAGGCAGCTGGGAGACCAAGTTGCACGACATCACAGGACCGTCGGACCCGACGGCGACGTCCGGCAGCACAACCAGCGAGGAAGAGTGGCGCAGGTACTCGACGAGGCTGATCGGCCCGATGTCGAGGTCCCCCGAGACCAGCCTCTCGGAGAGGTGCTCAGGGGTGTCCTTGACGAGATCCAGGTCCAGCAGCGCGCCGGATCGGACCAGCCCCCAGTAGATGGGGACGCAGTTCAAGAACTGGATGTGCCCTACGCGCGGTCTGTCCACACCATGCACCCTACGCGCAGGTTTTCCGAAGCACCGGCCCGCCCCGCGTGAGACGAATCACGGCGTGAGAGCAATCACGTCCGCGAGACGCAGCAAGCCGCCGAGAAGCACCAAGCCGTGCGACGCGGCACGGTACCGACACGCAACAAGCCGGTGCGACGCAACAGGCCGCCGCCACGCACTCAGCCAGTGAGACGCGGCCAACCGCCGAGACCCAGACAGCCGGTGAGATGCGGCACACTGCCGACACGCGGCCAGCCGCTGAGACGCAACAAGCCGGTGCGACACAGCACGCCGCCACCACGCACTCAGTCGGTGAGACGCGGCCAACCGCCGAGACCCAGACAGCCGGTGAGATGCGGCACGCTGCCGACACGCGGCCAGCCGCTGAGGCTCAACAAGCCGGTGCGACGCAGCACGCCGCCACCACCACGCACTCAGGCCGCCACCACCACGCGCTCAGACAGTGAAATGCGGCCTGTCGCTGAGACGCAATCAGTCGGTAAGACGCGGCACGCCAACCGGCCACGTTCCGCCCGTCATTCACCCTCTGCTGTCACTCGTCCTCGTCGTCGTCCTCGAACGAGGCTGCGGATCTGAGCCGCTTGCTCAACTTCTCCGAACGGGCGACGAGGCCGGCAGACATCGCATCGCGCTGCTTTGACAGCACGATGAAGGACACTGCGCTCGACAACAGCAGCGCCACGGCGAGCAGCGTGAGCTTCGACAGCTGCGAGCTCAGGTCCATATTGAGGATCTTGGCGATCCCCCACACCAACACGAGCGCCCCAAGGAAGAGCGTGAGCCGCAGCGTGGTGTATCGGATCGCCGCATGCTGGGTGTCGAACCGCGGCGCAGCGGCCTCCGGCCCGTCCGTGCGTACACCCTCCGCCTGGGCGTTATCCGTCGGTGCGACGCCGGAAGATGCGTTCCCCGACGAGGACTGCACAGGAACGTCCGACGGTGCTTCACTCGCGGCGGCGGACTGCTTAGTCATGGCGTCGATTCCTTCAAGGGGCGCCGAACCTACCGGCACCGGACGATTTCACCGTACCCCATGCCCAGCTACGCGCCACCGCGCGGGTGACGCCACCACCACCCGCAGCCGTCACAACCTTTGGCCCCACAGTTCCACTCCGCAGCCGTGACAACCTTCGCCTTTGCGCCCCGCAGCTCCACTCCGCCAGCGTTACAGCTCCGCAGCCGTCACAGCCTTCGCCTTCGGGCCCTGCAGCACCACTCCGCAGCCGTCACAGCTCCAGCGCCATCATTATTCGGTCGCGGTAGTCGTCGGCCGAGAGTCTGAGCCCGGCGCGCATCCGGCCGTACTCCTCGTAGCCGCACTTCTTGTAAAACTCGTCGTTGCCCGTCCCTCCCCGGCAGTCCAGAACCAGCTGCTCCAGCCCCATCTCCCTCCCAACCTGCTCGACCTCGGCCATGAGACGCGCCCCCATCCCCAGCCTCTGGAAATCGGGGTGCACCATCACCCGCTTGACCGTGCGCCAGTGCTCCGTCAACTGGAACTGCTCGTCGGTGATGAACGCCACCGCCGCAAGCCGCTCCGCGTCCGGTCCCGGCCCTGACGCTGAATGCGAATCCGTCGCCGTCCCCAACTCCGACGCCGTCCTCAACTCCGACCCCGACGCCGATTCAGCTTTTGCCCCCGGCCCCGATGCACGTCCCACGATCAGGCGGTCGC
The DNA here is from genome assembly GCF_035938995.1 of Actinocrinis sp. Lineage (GTDB taxonomy): Bacteria > Actinomycetota > Actinomycetes > Streptomycetales > Catenulisporaceae > DASZGI01. The sequence goes on along the minus strand of NZ_DASZGI010000055.1, from coordinate 2,208 downwards.
GGCCAGCCGCCACCCCGGCGAGGGCCTTGACCGCGACCGGTGAGACGTCGTCCATCGTGACCGGCGGCACAAACCCGACCGCGCCGCCCGCGTTCGAGACGTCCGTCCAGCACGCGACGATCTGCTCCCGCAGCGCGTCGGTCAGCTCCGGATCAACCGTGAACTCCAGCTCCAACTCCATGCACCCAGTATGCATGAACTTGCCGGATCCTGCATGAAAATTATCCACAGGCTCTGAGCTGGTCATTCACCCACACCACAGCCCGCCTTCGCCTTGCTACGCCGCACTCCGTCTCGCTAGGCGAAGGTCATCACCTGCGGTGTCTCGCGCAGGTCGGGATCCGGTCCGTCGAACTCGCGCACCGTCTCGTAACGGGTGTTGCGCTCCACCGGACGGAAGCCAGCGCCGCGGATCAGCTCGAGCAAGTCCTCGCGGGTCATCTTGTCCGGCGTACCGAACCGGTCCGCGTCATGTGTGATCTTGTACTCGACCACCGAACCGTCCAGGTCGTCGGCGCCGTAGTTGAGGGCCAGCTGCGCCGTGGCGAGACCGTGCATCACCCAGAAGCACTTGACATGGTCGAAGTTGTCGAGCAGCAGCCTGGACACCGCGAACGTCCGAAGTGCCTCGGCCCCCGTCGCCATCGGCTGGCCCATCAGCCGGTTGCGGACCTTGCCGTCCTTCGAGTCGTGGTAGTCGTGCTGGAAACGCAGCGGGATGAAGACCGCGAAGCCACCGGTCTCGTCCTGGAGCTCACGCAGTCGTAGCACGTGGTCCACTCGGTGGCGCGGCTCCTCGATATGGCCGTAGAGCATCGTGGAGGGAGTGCGCAGTCCCCTGCTGTGGGCCAGGCGGTGGATCCGGGACCAGTCTTCCCAATGAGTCGCGTGGTCGACGATCTTCTGGCGTACCTCCCAGTCGAAGATCTCGGCCCCGCCGCCGGTCAGCGACTCGAGCCCGGCGTCGATCAGCTCGTCGAGGATCTCGTCCGCGCTCAGTCCCGAGATGCGCTCGAACCAATGGATCTCGGTCGCGGTGAACGCCTTGATCGACACCCCGGGCAGGGCGGCCTTCAGCTCACGGATCGACTTCGGGTAGTACCGCCACGGGAGCGTCGGGTGCAGGCCGTTGACGATGTGCAGCTCGGTGATGCCGTCTGGCTCCATCGCCTTGGCCAGCCCCACCGCCTCCTCGATCCGCATCGTGTAAGCGTCCTGCTCCCCCGGCTTGCGCTGGAAGGAGCAGTACGCGCAGGACGCGGAGCAGACGTTCGTCAAGTTCAGGTGCCGGTTGACGTTGAAGTACACCCGGTCGCCGTTCTTCGCCGTGCGCACGTGGTGGGCCAAGGCGCCAAGCCAGGCCAGGTCGTCGGCCGCGTACAGCGCGAGCCCGTCCCCGTAGGTCAGCCGCTCGCCAGCCAGCACCTTGGCTTCGAGCTCGCGCTTGAGTCCGGCGTCCATCGGCCGCGGCCTCCCTTTCCCAGATCCGATCCGATCCGTTCCGTCCGGATCGCGTCCATCCAGGTGCGAGCCTACGCTGACGGCTTCGGCCGATCGTCCGCCAGGGGCGGTTGCCGTCCCTCCCACCGGGTGGACAGCGCCACGGTCGTCCGGGTACGCGCGACGCCGCGGATCCGATTGAGCTTGCCGATGATCTTCTCCAGCCCGGCCGGGTCGGGCGCGCGCACCTTGAGCAGATACGACTCCTCACCCGCGACGAACCAGCAGTCCTCGATCTCCGGGACGTCCTTGAGTCGGCGCCCGACGTCCTCGAGGTCCGCGGCGTCCGAAAGCAGCACCCCGATCAGGGCGGTCACCGGCAGGCCGATCGCGGCAGGGCTGATCGCGGCGCGGTAGCCGGTGATCACCCCGGCCTGTTCGAGCCGGTTGATCCGGTCGGTCACGCTGGGTCCGGACAGGCCGACAAGCCGCGCCAGTTCCGCGTAAGTCGCTCGCCCGTTGGCACGCAGCGCTTCGACGAGCGTGCGGTCCACGGTGTCCAAGGTCAGGCCCTTCCTCCTCGGCCGGGCGTCCGCGCCGGTCGAGCCGCACGCCCCACCAGCGCCCGGCCGTCGCACAGATTACTCGGCTTACATTACGATCTTTATTGTACGCCGCATTCCAGGAATCATCCTTGGAATTCAAGGCGTGGAAAGCCGAGGACCTTGGATCCGCCGCGGTGCGTCCCCTTCCCCCTACCGTTCCCCG
>NZ_DASZGI010000054.1:0-13515 GCF_035938995.1 Actinocrinis sp. | reverse complement strand
CCGGCGTGGGGCGTGGGTGGTCATCGTGGTTTGTCCCATCGAAGGGTGTAGCGGAAGAACAGTCGGCGGCGGATCGTGGTGCCCGGCAGGTGGGTGCTGGCGGCCGCGGCGATTTCGGCGACGGCCGTGGAGGGGTCGCGCACCGGCATGGCGAGCTCTGTAGCCGTGACCTGATCAGCCGGGCGCGCTGGCCGAGGGTGCTTGATCAGGCCCATGACCGGATTTGCCGCTGCCGAGACCAGGTCGATCATCGTGTCTGTCAGTGTGTCCACTTTGGCGAGGCCGACAACGAGCAGTCGGCCTCCGGGTGCCAGAAGGCGCGGGATGCGTGACAGGGTGTCGGCGAGGTCGAGATGGTGCAGTACCGCCACCATCGTGATCAGGTCGGCCTCGGCCTCGCCGGCCTTCGCGGCGAACGCGTCGAAGCGGCACCGCTCAATGCTCACCCGCGGCGTGCTGGCCAGGCGTGTGCTGGCGGCGGCAGCCATGCCTTCATCGGCGTCGATCCCGATGACGCGCGCGAAGTGGGCAGCCAGCTTCCCGGCGAGCACGCCGCTGCCGCAGCCGACGTCGATGGCCGTGTGCTGGCGGGCGGGCAGGTTGCACAGGATCCAGCCGTGGAAGTGCTCGTTGTGATTCCACGGGTGGCGCGTATTGGCCCTGGCCAGCCACCGCTGCACGCTCAGCATCACCGGGTTTGTGCTATCCCTGACATCCATTCCGGCAGGATCCCAGGCTGGGTAAGCTCCGCGCCTCGCCTCCGTAACTCATCAGTGCCCTGGTAGCCGAGGTGCGGGCCAGAGTGTGCACTGATCTGAGTCAACTCGGGTAGAGCGCCTCGGCGATAGTGATCGCGTCGGCGAGCGCGTGAGCGTGCTTGCCGAGCGCTGCGCTGAGCCATCCGTCGGCGTCGCCGATCTCGAAGTGCTCCTGCGCGGCGTCGGCGACGTGCCGGTCGGCCAGGTCGAAGAAGGTCGCCAGGTCGGCCAGAAGGTGTTGCAGGGACCTGATCTGGGCGCGATTCAGGTCCAGGCACAGGGACTGGGCGTTTGGGGGCGGCGGTGTCAGCGGGCTGCGTCATGCGGGTCCTCGGGTCGCGGGTCCTGCCCGCCGGTGGTGGGCAGGACCCGGATCGGTTCACGCGCGTTTGAGGGCCACGACCTCGGCGCCGGGCTGGGTGATGTTCGGACGGGCGGCCTCGGGGGTGGCCAGCAGGGCGACGATGGTGATCGGCTGCCCGCAGTGCGGGCAGTTGCGGGTGGCGGCCGGGGCGAGGCTGTCGCCGCCGCGGAATGCGGCGGGGCCCGGTGCCGCGGTGGCGGGCACGTTCTGGCCCAGGCGGCGGGCGCGTTCGGCATCGCGGGCGGCGCCACGTCGCCGGTCGGCTTCGGCGCGGCAGCGCGGCGAGCAGTAGACCTGCTGCAGCCTGGGCTCGGCGAGGAACTCGCTCTCGCACACCGGGCAGGTCTGCGGCTCGGCCGGGCGCGGTGGGGGTGCCGCGGCCCTATCCCGGCAGCGTGGCGAGCAATACTGCCGCCGCGACGCGGGTTGCGCGGTGAACGTGCCCTGGCACTGCGGGCACGTGCGTGTCTGCTCGGTGACGGGGGCGGCGTCCTGGTCGTGGTCAGGCGACACGGGCGTTCACCCCGCTGCGCAGCGCGTCGGCCTGGCTCTGGTGCGAGCGCAGCCGGTAGGAGGGCCCGTCGATGCCGACTACCGCGGCCCGGTGCAGCAGCCGGTCCAGCATCGCCGCGGCGACGGTGGCGTCGCCGAACGCGGTGGCCCAGTCCGCGATCCCGACGTTCGTGGTCAGGATCGTGGAAGACTTCAGATACCGCTGGTTGATCACCTGGAACAGCGCGGAGGCCCGTCGCCGGGCGACGGCAGGTACCCAAGCTCATCAATCACAAGGAGTTTAGGTCCGGCAAAGAACGTCATGCAGCTCTTCCACCGCCCCTCCAGCGCAGCCTTGTGGCACTTGGCGGCGAGATCCGTGGCGGTGGTGAAGTACACCCGGTGCCCGGACTCCACCGCCGCGCGCGCGAGGGTGACCGCGAGCATGGTCTTGCCCACTCCGGGCGGGCCGACGAACAGCACGTTGCTCGCGTCGTCCAGAAACCGCAGGGTCGCCAGATCCTTGATCAGCTTCTCGTCGACCCCGGGCTGCGCAGCGAAATCGAAGTCTGACAACGTCCAGGGCTCCGGCAGCGAGGCGAAGCGCAGGCGCGAGGCCAGCCGCCGGTTCTCGGTGGCCTCCACCTCCAGCTCCATCAGCCGTTCCAGGGCCGCCATCGTGGACAACCCCTCGACCCGGGCCTGGTCCAGCACCCGGTTCAAAGCGTCGGCGGCGGTATCGAGTTTGAGATAGGACAGGTGCGAGCGCAGTTGCTGGAGCCTGCGCGCCTCGCTGACCGGCGGGGTCACTGCGACTTCTCCTCCACCTCAGTAGGGTCCTGCGACACGGGACGCTGCAGCCGGGCGGCGGCGGCCACATAGCTGTTCATGTCGATCACCACACGGGCCGCCGTGTCCGCCACCGGGATCCCGGCCAGCCGCGCCGCCTCGGCCCGCGCATCGGGCGACGGCGGCCGGCGCACCTTGCGCGGACACGGCGGCGCCGAGGAGAACGAGGCGAGCACTGCCGCCTCCAGCGCGCGCACATGACCCTCGTCGCGCACCACCGCCCCGGCATGCGCCAGGGCCACCCGATGCTCGGCCACGATCGCGCCGCCTGCGGTGACCACATGCAGCACCTCGGCCCCCAACCGGTGGCGCACCGTCACCTGACGGCCGACCAGCCCCGGCGGCACCGAGTAGGAATTCCCGTCCAGAAAGACCAGGCCCTGCGCGCTGACCGTGCGCAGGGCCTCGGTGACCGCCGGGAACGGCAGCAGCGGCACCGCGGACAACGGCTCCGCCGCCGCCAACGCCCCCACCGTGGTGGCCACCGCGTCAACCACCCTGCGCCGCGCATCCATCCGCTCGGCCAGCCGGTCCACCCCGGCCTGCGCGACAAGGACGCTGACATCGTCCGGCAGGGTGCGCCACCAGCGCTGCGCCGCCGAGTGGTTCGCCTTCTCCACCACGCCCTTGCGGTTGCCGCGCCGCGGCGGGCACAGGCGCACCTGCGCCCCGTAGTACTTCGCCACCGCCGCGAACGACCCCGCGACATCGTCACGGGCCCGGTCGAACACCGTGGCCATCCGGTCGAACCGCCACAACCGACTCACCCCGCCCAGCCGCCGCACCACCGCATCCAGCGCATCGACCAGATGCGCTACGCCCCACATCCCAGGCCGCAGGAGCTTCGGGCAGCTCGAGCCAGTCGAACTGCGTCTCCTCGCCCGCCGGATGCTCGATGATCGCCACATCCCGACCCGCCGCCCGGGAACAGGCCTCGCAATGCGGACGCGCCGCCCACCGCCGCAGCCCGCGCGTGAACGTCGAATACCCACCCTGATACTCCAGCACAACGACCTCGTCGAACAAGGTCCGCGCCCACAGATGCGGGTCATCGCTCAGCCGCCGGCGGCAGTACTCCACGAACGGCTCGAACGCATCCGCCATCGCCCGGCGCACCCCGGCCACCCGCACCCCGTCGAGATGAGCCTTGATCGTGCGCGGATCGCGGCCCAGATGCCGCGCGATCGCCGCGACCGTCCAACCCCGCCGCCGCAGCGCATGCGCCTCGACATCCTCATCAACGGACAGCACCCGATCTCTCTCGTCGCCACCGACCACGACGAGTCACTGCCCCCGACGATCAACCCCACCAACCCCGAAAGACCACAAATCACCCGAACGTGCACTCAACCCGAGCAAGCACATGCAATTTCGGAGAGCCGCATCACTGGGACGGCATCCGGCGCAGCACCCGGGTCAAGTCCCGGACCTGCCGCCAGCCGCCGTGGTGTCGGGCCCTTTTGATCTCGCGCCAGACACGGTCGTCAGGTTCTTCCTGCGGCGCTCGCCCCGCTCGTATCCCGGTATCAGCGTGTGCTCAACGTACTGGTCGAGGCGGTCCAGGGAGATATTGGATAAGACGGGTGATGCGATCCCGCCTTGCGGCGCGCCGGAAAGCGTGGCGTGTCAGGTGAAATCCTCCAGGTACCCGGCCGCGAGCATCCGCCCGATCAGCTCCAGGAACCGGCCATCGTGGATGTGCACCGCCAGCGTCGAGACCATGACCTGCCGGTCCAAGGCCCCGAAGCAGTCGGCGATGTCACCCTCGATGAACCAGCGTGTGCCGGTCCAGACCCGCGAGATCTCGCCGAGCGCGGTGTGGCAGCTCCGACCAGGCCGGAACCCATGGGAGTGCTCGGAAAACCGCACGTCGTAGTACGCGTCAAGCAGCATGCGCACCACTTCCGCGACCAGCTTGTCCGACCAGGACGGCATCGACAGCGGGCGGCGACGCCCGTTGCGTTTCGGGATGTAGACTCGCCTGGCCGGTGACCACCGATACGACTCCGTACGCAGTGCGCCGATGATCGCATCGATCCTGGCCAGGGATATGCCGTCCACCGTTTCCGCACTGAACCCGGGCGTCATCGACCCGTTGTTCGAGTAGATGCGCCCGTAGGCCACCAGGAACAACTCCCTGTTGAACAACTGCCGGTACAGCCTTTCCAGCGGCAGGCCACGCCTACCGCGTTCCCGGATGACGCCCAGCACAGTTTCAGCGCTCTGCATTACGCACACCTCCCTGTCCTTGACGTCGAGAACACCTGTGCCCCTTCGCCCTGCGCCTCGGCTTTCCCGGGCTCCCCGGCCGGTCGTTACCCCGGCAACTACTACAGGCACTCCGTCGCCGTAGGACTCGCGCCCCGTAGGCGATCCCGTGGTACGTCTTCGCTGCACGTATCGAGCACGCCGTAGGCCGTCCACTCATCCCTTGACCGCCCTCATCGGACGGCGCCGCGCGCCACGGAGGTTATCCAGGCCGGGACATCAGGACCGGATACGGCACGCCACCGGTCACAGGCGTCATACCGGCGGATCAACGACTTTGAGATCGCTGGGGATTGGACTTCAGACAATCCAGCCTTGGCCATATCGCGCGGGCCTCGCGGCACCCCGCCCCGGACGCCTCCAAACGGCCACCGCTTCCCTGACTTGCTCTTGTCCCCTCGGGCTTTCGCCCCCAGGTCAGTCAGGCAACCCAGAAACCTCCCTCCGAGTCCCTCCCGGCTGCACCGGGAATGCAACGAAACACCTCACGGCGCACTACCCCCAGTCCGGGTTGTCTCGTGCCATCTCGATCACCAGCTTGCGCAGGACCGCCGCCGTGGGCGGGCGCCCGGGTGATCGGCGTGCACTGTGGTCCCATGTGCGGGCTACCAGCCGCCGGTGCCAGCCGAGCAGTGTGGCCGGAGTGATCGAGAACGCCTCAGGCCAGCGCCGCCGTGGGATCAGACCCGACAGTGCGGTGAGCCAGAGCCGATCGACCCAGGTGTAGCGGACCCGCTTGACCTGTCGGCGCGGTACTGCGTTCTCGTGCCGCAACACCAGAAGTTCGGCATCCTTCGACGCGTCGTGGCGCACGGCGACGGCGAGAGCGCCGAGCAGACGGTGGGTGGTCCGGTACACCAGAGAAAGGATCATCCCCAGATCCTGACCGACCGCAGGACTGAGCACTGGGCACACGACCAAACTGATGCAGATCGCATAAACGAGCCCCTCAGGGTCCGGGCGGCATAGCTGAGCGTGAGGCCATATCGGCACAACAGGTTGATTACCTCCTCAGGGCGTAGAGCTGATGACGAGGTGATGGTCGCAGTGCTCGACGGAGTCTTTGCGACATGGCGGGAGGCGGCCGGCGATGGGCCGATCTGCAGCGTGGGCGTCCGCGATGAGGGAGTAGAGCAGTTGTAGGCAGCGAGGACGTCGCGTTCGCGGATGAACGCGTTGGGGCCGTCGCGGTGTCGGGGGTGGTGGCGCTGGCGTGGCCGTGGCGGCAGCGCTATCCGGGGTTGCGGGGGACCGTGCGCTCTTCATCCGGCGCCCGCGCAGGAGCGCAGGCGAGCATTCCGGCCAGGAGGCAGGTGTGCGCGGGTGCGGTGTGAGTGGCGCGCATGCGCTGTACCGCGAGGAAGTCCTTCTCGGAGATCCGCAACCGTTCTGCCAAGCGTTCAGAGGTTCAACTATGTACCGATGGCGGCGAGTCCGCTGCCTGATACACCGCGCCCGCCTCGGTCTTCCGGGGACGGCATTATCGGCGGCACAACCCCTGTGACCTGGGTATTGTTCTGCGACTGGTAGTCTAAGCCCGGAATTCTCTCTTGCCCCTGGGGCACTATCTGCCGGACCGACGGTAAGGCGAGGGTGCTATGACCGACCTGCCTGTCGCGGCGGGCCCAGGCCGCGCGCCGGGCGGGGCAGTGCCTGGGCCGATACGCCGCCACGACCTGATGGTGACGTTGAACCGGGCGACCCGAGGGCCGGTCACGATCATCTCTGCGCCTGCCGGCACCGGGAAGACGTCGCTGTTGCGCGAGTGGGTGGGGCAGCCTGGTCAGGATTCTCGTATCGCCTTTGTCACCGTGCGGCCGGGCCAGCGCGATATGCAGCTGTTCTGGCTCACCGTGCTGGGAGCGATCCGGGATGCGGCGGAACCCGGCGAAGGAGGTGCGCGGGTGCCGGCCGTGGCACCCGGCTTGAGCGGTAGCGCCATGGTGGACAAGGTGCTCGCCGAGCTCGAGGAGGCCCGTGATCCTTTCGTCTTGGTTGTCGACGACGTGCACGAGCTGAGCTCGCCTGAGGCCGCGGAGCAGCTCACAGCGCTCCTGCTGCGCATGCCGCCGGGAGTGCGCGCGATTCTGGCCACCCGGCGTGACCTGCCGCTGCGCCTGCACAAGCTGCGGTTGGCTGGTGATCTGGCCGAGGTCCGCGCCGAGCAGCTGCGCTTCACCGAGCAGGAGACCTGCCGGCTCCTGGCCGCCGCCGGAATCGCGCTGCCCGAGCCCGTGGCGGCGATGCTGTACCAGCGGACCGAGGGTTGGGCGGCCGGGCTGCGACTGGCAGTGCTCTCCCTCGCCGGGCATCCTGAGCCCGAACGGTTCGTCGCCGAGTTCTCCGGCAGTGACCGCACCGTCGCCGAGTACCTGACGGCCGAGATGCTCGATCGGCAGCCGCCGGAAGTCCGTCGCCTGCTGTTGCGCACCTCTGTGCTCGACCGGGTCAACGGCGAACTCGCGGACCTGCTGAGCGCGGGCACGGGGTCGGAACAGATCCTGCTGGACTTGGAGGACGCGAACGCCTTCGTCGTGTCGCTGGATCCCGGCCGTACCTGGTTCCGCTATCACCGTATGTTCGCCGGCCTGCTGCGGCTGGAGTTGCGCCGCAAGATGCCCGCGGACATCGCCGCACTGCACAGGCTCGCCGCGCGATGGCTTGCCGAGCGCGGACACACCGCCGACGCGATCGGCCACCTGCAGGAAGCCGGCGACTGGGACGAGGCGGCGCGCATGCTGACCGAGCACGCCCTTAGCCTCACCCTTGACGGGCAGGCGGGTACCGTGGCGGCGCTGCTGCACGGTTTCCCCGCCCGGACCGATGCGGAATCCCCTGACCTGACCCTGGTGCAGGCTATCGCCCACCAGTACCAGCTGCACCTTGACGAGACCGACGCGCATCTGCGCGAGGTCCGGGCGTATGCGGCCAGCACTCCTGCGGCCCGCCGGCACCGGATGCAGGTGGCCATCGCCTCCGTGGAGTTGCTCTCAGCGCGCCTGCGCGGGCACTTCGAGAGCGTCATCGAGCAGGCCACGGCTCTGCTGTCTACGGACGCGGGCCAGACGGGCGCCGAGACCGGGCTCAGCAGTGATCTCAAAGCCGTCGCGCTGCTGAACCTGGGCGTTACCGAGGCATGGTTGTTGCGGCTGGCCGAGAGCGAACGGCACCTGGTGGAGGGCGCCGTCCTCGCCCGCCGCGTCGGCCGGCCCTACCTGGAGGTGGCCTGCCTGGCCCACCTCGGGTTCGCCTTCACCGGCCGTTCCTTCGCCGAAACCCGGAAGCGCTGCGAGGAGGCCCTCGCGCTGGCGGACCGGCACGGCTGGGAGGCCGAGCCGGTAGCCGCCCCGGCTCTGGCGACGCTCGCGAACGCGCTGATCTGGACGGGGCAGTTCGACCTCGCGGAACACTGGCTCGAGCGCGCGAGGCACGCGACGCAGGTCGAGGGCGAGCCGGGCGTGCGGCTGCTGGTGTGCCTGACCTCCGCGATCAGTCAGGCGGCGCGCGGCCACGGCCAGCGGGCCCTCGATGAGTTCGCCGCCGCCGCGAGGATGCAGGCGCTCATGGTGAGCCGGCACGGATTGACCACCCGCGTGAATGCGTGGACGATCTCCACTTTGGCCCGGCTCGGCATGACCGGGCAGGCGCGGGCCGCTCTGACCGCGCTCGATGCTCCAGGGGCCGGGGGCGGCGAGACGCGCAACGCGGCCGCGGTGATTCTGCTGGCCGAGCAGGATCCCGCCGCCGCCCGGCGCGAGCTGCGCGTCGTGCTCAGTGACGAGGTCCCGGTTCTGTCGTATCTCACTTACATCGAGGCGCACTTGCTCGACGCCCTCGCCTGCCGTGACCTGGGCGAGGAGCGCGCGTGTCGAGAGGCGGTCGAGCAGGCGCTGAACCTCGCCGAGCCGGAACGGCTGATCCTGCCGTTCGCGATGACCGGCGCGTGCCAGCTCCTTGGTGCCGTGGCTCGGCACGGCACCTCGCACGCGGCGCTGGTCACCGACATCCTCGACGCCGTCTGTGGTCCTGAGCGGGGCGGGGCGAACCGGCCGTTGACGATGCCGGTCGAGAAGCTCAGCAGAAGCGAGCTGCGCGTGTTGCGCTACCTGCCGACGAATCTCACCCGCCGTGAGATCGCCGGAGAGCTGTCGGTCTCGCTGAACACCGTTGACACCCACATCCGCCGGATCTATGCCAAGCTCGGGGCCGCCAACCGGACAGCGGCGGTAGAACGAGGCCGCGAACTGAGGCTGTTGTCCGTCGGCCGCACCTGAACCCGACGGTCACGGCACCGGCACCCTGCTGACCAGCGATAGTCACCTTCACCAGCCCGGCAGGCCAGAGCGGGCAACAGCGCTGCCCGCAAGCCGGCCCGTGCGCTCGCGCCACGCGAATCACGGTGATCCAGTGACGCCAGCTCACCCGGTCGGCGACATGGTTGGTCCGAGCCGTACTCCATGGGCACGTGCGCTGACGGGTGGACCGCCTGATGTGCCTCCTGACCACGTATGACCGAAGGGACACATTCCGCGTTGAGTATCGAGCAGCGAGAGAACCTCCTCACGGCCCTGCGGCGCTCATCCATCCCTCCCGACACGGGAGTCGACGAGCAGCGCCGGCTGCTGCGTGAGCGGGCGACAGCGCGGCCGGTGCCTGCGGACGTGTCCGTGACAGTGGGCGAACTGGGCGGCGTCCCGGCTATCCGTATCGCCATCGACGGGGCTGAACCGCGCCACGTCGTGCTGTACCTCCACGGCGGCGTATATGTCCTGGGGGACGCGCTCCAATCCGCTGACCTAGCCTCGCAGATCGGCCGGCGGGCGCAGGCCAGGGTCGTCTCCCTCGACTACCGGCTCGCTCCCGAGGATCCGTACCCGGCCGCGGTCGATGACGCCCTGGCGGCCTACGACGCTCTCCTGCGGGAGGGCACCGCGCCGTCAGACATCGTCTTCGCGGGAGACTCCGCCGGAGGCGGGCTCGCCGTGGCCACCATGGTCAACGCCCGCGATCACGGGCTGCCGCTGCCAGCCGCTGCCTTGCTGATGTCACCGTATGTGGACCTGACTCTGACCGGGGCCACGATGGAGACCAAGAGCGGCGTCGACGCGCTGCTCAGCCGTGAACTGCTCGAGCCGCGCGTCACCGACTACACGGGCGGACGGGACCCGGCCCTCGGCCTCATCAGCCCGTTGTTCGCCGATCTCTCCGGCTTGCCGCCCCTGATCATCCAGGCAGGGACGTACGAGGTCCTCCTGGACGACGCCGCCCGACTCGCGCAGCGGGCCGCCGCGGCGGACGTCGCGGTCACCCTCGATCTGACCGCCGAGGTGCCGCACGTCTTCCAGAATTTCCACCTGATCCTCGACGAGGCGACCGATGCACTCGACAGGGCCGGACGGCTCCTGACGGCGCACCTCGCCGACGCAGCCCGCGCGGCCGCATAGTCCACCAGGACCCGCCCGATCATCAAGGGAGGACACATGAGAGCGGCAGTAGTCCACCAGCCCGGGGCCACCCCGGTCCTCGAGCAGTTCGCCGATCCGCAGCCCGGTCCCGGCGTCTCCGTCGGCACCCTCCTCGCGGCGTCCCTGAACCCGCTGGACCTCGCGTTCGTGAACAACCAGTTCCCGGTACGCCCGGTGCAGCCTCCTTGCGTCGCGGGCTACGAGGCGGTCGTCCAGTTCGCCGACGGCACCCGCCGCTACGTCACGGCTCCGCCGCCTCCGTACGGGAGCCTGGCCGAGTTGGTACCCGTCCGGGAGGCGGACGCCTTCCCGGTTCCGGACGGGCTCGACCCCGCCCTGGCGGCGGCCCTCGGCGTAGCCGGTCTGGCCGGTTGGCTGGCGCTGGACTACCGCGCCCACGTGCTGCCCGGTCAGAGCGTCCTCGTGCTCGGAGCAGGCGGCGCGGCAGGCGGGCTGGCGCTGCAATCGGCCCGCGCGCTCGGTGCCGGCCTGGTCGTCGGGGCCGCCCGCGGAAAGGCTCTCCAGCAAGCCGCAGCGCTCGGCCCCGACGCCGTCGTCGATCTCGCGGACGAGCAGGCCCTCGACGCCGGGCTGGCCGCCGCGGCGCCCGGCGGCTTCGACGTGATCGTCGACTTCCTATGGGGCGCAACCGCCCCCCACGCGATCAACCACGCCAAATCCGGTGCGACGTACGTCCAGGTCGGAAGCTCCGCAGGGGATGCGTCCACGATCGCTGGCACCGCCCTGCGTAACAAGCTGCTGACGCTTGTGGGCCTCGGCCAGTTCGCCACGTCCGCCGACGTGCGCCGGGCCGCCTACGCGCAACTGGTGAGCCACGCGCTCGACGGCAAGATCACCATGGATCTGGAGCAGACGCGGCTGGAAGAGATCAGCGGAACCTGGGAGCGCCTCAAGACCGGGGCACCACGCAAACTCGTGGTCACGCCCTGACCGCGGCGCCGACCCATCCCGCCACGTCCATCTCCTCCGCGGCCTTCACGTTAGCCGCCAGGCCAGTGACAGGTAATCACTGGATCGCGGTGATTCGCGCGCCCTCGGTACCGCTAATCGGCACCTCCGGCAGCCCGGCACCACGCCGGTGGGCCGAACACACGAGGAATCGCGGTCCGGGGGCTGCAACGCATACCCGCCCGCGCTCACCAGATCCACGTGATGCGGCCCAGGCCACCCGCAGACGACGATGCGGTTATGGAGTGGACACCCGCCCTGTATTCGATCCGGGTCGAGGGGCGGCTCGGCGACATAACGCTGTTGGCGTTCCCGGCAATGACGCCGGAACACAAAGGCGCGCAGACGGTACTCACCGGCTGGCTGGACCAGTCGGCACTCTACGGAGTGCTCGCCGCGATGGACACCCTCGGCATGGTCTTACTCGAGGTCCGTCGGACGCAGTCGAACGGCGAAGCACAAGGATTCTGAGACACCCGCGCACGCTGCCAGTCTGGCCGCCCGCGCTGAAGCTGCCGTCGGGCGGCGCCACTTATGTCAGTACAGCGAATCACCGAAATCCAGTGACGACCCTCCCACCTGCCGGCAGCGACCCTTGGTCTGGTCACGAACATGCGGACAAGCACGTCCGACAGGAACGTGCCCCGAACACAGGGAGAAGCAGTGACATCGCCAGACATCGGCGCCAACGGCGTCCCGGACCTGCCCGAGTACGCCCCCGTCCCGCCGATCGCGAAGGGTCCGGCCCTGAACGAACACGGCTACCACGTCCGGCAGGTCGAACGGAACCTCTACGCCGTCACCGACAACGTCTACATGTCGGCGTTCCTGACCACTCCCGAAGGCGTCGTGATCTTTGACGCGCCGCCGAACATCGGCCACAACATCCGGCGCGCCGTGGACGAGATCACCGGCGCCAACGGCCTGACCAACCAGGTCACCCACCTGGTCTACTCGCACCACCACGCAGACCACCAGGGAGCGTCCTCACTGTTCGGTGGAGACGTCGTCCGCATCGGCCACGAGGAAACCCGCCGGCTGCTGCTGCGTGACGACGACCCCACCCGCCCCGCCCCGGACGTGACCTTCGCCGACCAATACACCCTGGAAGTCGGCGGCGAGCGGGTCGAACTGGCCTGGCACGGTCCCAACCACTCGCCGGACAACATCTACATCCACTTCCCCGACCACGACACCTTGATGTTCATCGACGTCGTCAACGCGGGCTGGGTGCCGATCTACAACGTCAACCTGTCCGAGGACGTGCAGGGGTACATAGCCGCCCCGGACACCGCGCTGTCCTACCCGTGGACGCACTTCATCTGCGGGCACCTCGGCCGGCTCGCCACCCGCGACGACGTCGCGGTGCACCAGCAGTACATCGCCGACATCGAAGCCAGCTCCAGAGAAGCGCTAGCTTCGGTCGACCCGACGCCCTTCTACATGAGGTACGGGGAGAACGCCTGGGTCTGGCGGGATGGAACCGCTCGGCCCTGGGCTGCGTATCGTCTGACATGAACACACGATGTCCCTCATCACGCCGCTGACCGGCGCCGTAGTCGGGGCCGTCATCCTCGTCGCCAGCATGCTGTCGACCTCCAGCACCCCCGGCGCGTAACGACGCGGGAGTGGCGCCAGGAGGTTCAGTATCACCGATGACTCGGTCGTCAACGGGCCAGCGATGTCTCCACTGGCGGGTGAATATCGAGGTCCATGTACGTCAATCGTTCCGGCATGACCGGTCGGAAATCGCGGTGGGTGGCCAGCCGCCGCGAACCCAAAGCCCATCACGGGCCCGTTTCCCGGAAACAGGAAAACGCTCTCTGAAGGAGGTTTAACCGCTCGTACTTCGCCAGCCGGGCTTGACATTTCCCGCAGCCATGCCGGGCTCAATCAGTTCGGCCTGTCAGACCGGCCTTCAGGGCCAAAACCTCACCGTTAGGATTAGGAGTATTCACGTGCGTAAACTATCTAGGCGAATCAGCGTGATCGCGGGGGCGGCGTTCCTGGCCGCCGCGGGCGGCATCGCCGCCGGAATCGGCGGTGCCGGCGCTGACGCAGCAGTCACACAAACCACGTTCCACATGGTCCGTTCCGCTGCCTCGGTCAAGGCAAACTGCCTTGAGGGCGCAGACGCGAAAGTCACCATCGAGTCCGAGGGCCCTGTCGAGGTCATGCGGGTTTCGGCGAAGCAGTTGCCGCCGAATACGGACTTCGACTTCTTCGTCATCCAGGTCCCCAATGCGCCGTTCGGGATCTCCTGGTACCAGGGTGACCTGAAAAGTAACAGCTCCGGTCACGCCAATGGCACGTTCATCGGGCGCTTCAGCGTCGAGACCTTCGCCGTGGC
>NZ_DASZGI010000053.1:0-53371 GCF_035938995.1 Actinocrinis sp. | reverse complement strand
GGCACCGTGGAGAGGTTCAGCCCGGCCAGGTCGTTCCGCGACTCGTATCCGTCGTCGCCGATGTAGGTCGCCGGGGTGAATCCGGACTCGGCGAGCATCGTCGTGTGCAGGGCCTGGCTGAGCTGGTTCGACGCGGCGTCGTTCGCTCTGCCGCCCACCGAGGCTGAGGCCTCGATGATCTGGAAGCCGTGGCCGCTGCTGGCGTACCCGTCGGCGTGGATCGAGATCGCCGCGTCGGCGTGCGCGTTGTTGCCGATGGCCGCCCGGATGTTCACGCACGGTCCGACGCCGGTGTCGTTGGGGCGGGTGAGGACGACCTTGACCCCGCGTGCGGTCAGCAGCGCGTCGAGGCGCTCGGCCACGTCGAAGTTGAAAGCGTGCTCGGTGTAGCCGTCCGGGGCCGCAGTGCCCGTCGTGTCGCACGCCTTGTACTGGCCAAAACCCATCGGGACCAGCGCGTTGACGATCGAGGGATTCGCCGCGTTCCCGCCGTTGTGGCCCGGGTCGATCGCCACGACCTTGCCGGCCAGCCCGTCGGCTGCCGGACCGGACGATCCGGCGGCGCTGGGCGAGGCGGCTTTGGCCGACGCGCTAGCGCTGGTCTGAGGGCTCGCGGTCGTGGCGCTTGCGGGAGCGGAAGGTGAAGACGCCTGACCGACCGCGCCTGCGGCAGCCGGGGCTTGCGCGGTGGCTGCGGGAGACCCGCTCGCTCCACATCCGGCCAGCGCAGTCGTCAATCCGGCGGACACGACGATCGAGAGCACGGAGGCCCTAGGGGAGGGCACCGGAATGCCGGGTCGTCGTGCCATAGTCCGGGCCTCCGCAGTCGCCTCGCGTCCTTACTCGTGCGGCGGCCGGTCATCCCGGACGACCGCATGAGCACCGACCCTAGCGTGCGGTCGTCCGTTAGGGGACCAGCGTCAGCCCTTTCGTACACACTGGATACATGTGCAGAAGTATCAAGACGCTCCGCGCGCCCATGACGCCGGAAGTCGGCGAGGACGACATCAAGGCCGCGGCCTTGCAGTATGTGCGCAAGATCTCGGGATTCCGGGCACCCTCCGCACGCAACCGCGAGGCCTTCGAACGCGCCGTGGACGCAGTCGCCGACGCGACCCGGCAGATGCTCTCCGACCTCGAGGTGCGCACGCCCGCCCCTTAGTCCTCGCGCCTAGTTGTCGTAGGGCGCGAAGCTGTAGGCCGCGGGAGCCACGTTCTGGCCGACGTCGAGCTGGATGACCGCGTGGTCGGTGAGCGGGATGGAGCGCGGGTTGCCGGAGTACTGCTTGCCGTCCACGTAGCTGGTCACCGTGCCCTCGTCGGTGCCCACGGCGGCGGTGCCCAGCGGCTGGTGCCACACGTCGAAGAAGTCGCCGAGGACGAAGGGCCGGTGCTGCGCGGTCGGTGCGGCGACGTGCACGACACCGTCGGCCGCCCCGGTGTGCAGCCAGTAGTAGCACCGCGCCGAGACAACTTCTTCGCCGGTGCCCTTGACTGCGGGCCGGGTCTGCGGCTGAACGACGCCGACGGTCGCCGGCACGGGGCTGCTTATGCCGTTCACCAGGATCGACAAGTGGACGGTGATCGGGACGTCGCCGTGCTTCGCGGTGTCGCAGCTGATGTCGCCGACCGGCGGCACCGGCGCCTGGGCGGCCGCGTTCGCGGTGCCGCCGTTGTTTCCGGACTGGGTGCCGACGCCGGAGTGTGCGCCGAGGGCGATGACGACGCCGACCGCCGCGACGAGGGGAACACCGACGATCAGCGCGGTCTTGCTCGGCGAGAGCTTCCTGGCAGGGGAGGGGGCGGCCCGCCTGCGGTCGCGCGTGCGCATGGTGCGGTTCCTGCCTTTCGACGGATTTCGGGTGAGGGAGGATGGAGCGAGAAGCACCCGGGCGAGGGGGAGTGCGGCCCCCTCACCCGGGTCGTTTTTCTCTGGACTCAGTGCGTTCGGGTCATCAGCTCTGCGGTCCGCCCGAGACGGTGTAGGCGTCCCAGTCGTAGAGGAAGCCCTTGACGTTCGGGCCGTCCGTGGACGGGTTGCCGTGGTCGTCGACCAGAAGCAGGTTCTGGTTCAGGGCCTGGCTGATGTAGCCGTGGTCCAGCTTGTACTTCAGGTCCAGCGTGCCGATGTGGTAGGCCGACTCGCTGGCGTTGGAGAGGTTGAAGTTGCCGAGGAGCATCATGGTCACCCGGCTGCCGGTGACGTTCATCCAGCCTTCGAACGTGTACAGCGCGGAGCTGCGCAGGCCGCTGGAGTCGGTCGAGTTGAACTCGTGACCCATGCAGCACTGCCCGTCGTACGGGCTGGTGCTGTTGTCCGCGATGTGCGCCGGGCTGACGACGCTCTTCGCAGTCTGGTCGAAGGTGGCGCCGGCGATCGTGCTCCAGATCCCCATCAGGTCACTGGAGTGATGGCCCGAGTAGACGAACGCCCGAGCGATCGCCGAGTTCCCTCCCGAGCCGACCGTGGTGAAGCAGCCGCCCGAGTTGGTCAGACCCGCCGCGTTCAGCTGGGAGGCGACGGTGGAGTCGTTGAACGAGGTCAGCATCGAGTCCCAGGTGGACGCTCCGAAGTACTGGATCGCCGCGATCTCGGTGTCGACGCCGCCGTCCCGGTAGTTGGGGTTGTTGCCCTTGCTGAAGTTGCCGAAGCCGCAGATGCCGGAGGAGAAGTTGTTCGCATCGTTGTAGGTGTAGTTGCTGCCGTAGCCCATGGCCGCCTCGAGCAGGTTGACCTTGTTCTGCTCGGTGGAGCTCAGCTCGGTCCACGCGGGACCGTTCTTGAGCAGCAGCAGGGCCTGGGCGACCGGGGCCTGGCCCCACATCTCCAGACCGCCGTCAGAGTCGGGTTCGTTGCCGCCGGCGATCATGTTGCGGACCTGGGCGAGCAGCGCGCTGTCCACCGAGGTGCCGCCGGAGGAGAGCGTGCCCGGCTGGACCTTGTCGACCAGGGCCAGGTAGTAGAGGACCTTGGCCTCACCGATGTTGACCGGACCGGTCCCCGGCCGCGGCACCGCCGAGGTCGGGGCCGCCCAGGCGAACAGCGGCGCGGCCACGGAGCTGTCGATCAGCGACTGCTGGAACTGGCCCGGTCCGGTGCTGCCGGACGGCGACGGGCTCGGCGAGGTCGACGGGCTCGACGACGGCGAGGTTGACGGGCTCGTCGAAGGGCTCGAAGACGGGCTGGTGGACGGGCTCGAAGACGGGCTCGACGACGCGCTCGAGGTCGGGCACGGAGACGGTGACGGCGGCGGTGGGTTGCCTCCGGAACCGGTCGCGGTCACGTTGGTCGGCGCGATGTAGTGGCTCGCATAGTCACCCGAGAAGGTGAAGCTCGTGCTGGAGCCGTTGGCGATCGTGCCGTTGGAGGAGGTGTTGGTGAAGGTCTCGTGGTTCCCGGTACTGGTCAGGTTGGCGTTCAGGAAGCTCTCGATGTTCATCGACGAGTCGAGGTCGAGATCGACCTGCCAGCCGGAGACATCGCTTCCCGAATTGTTCGCGACGGTGACCTGATCGGTGTATCCGCTCCCCCAGTCCTTGATCTTCGTGACCGTTGCCGAGAGGCTGGCGGCACCGGTGGGGGATCCGCTCGGCGACGCGGACGGGCAGCTGGAGGGACTGCTGCTCGGGGAGCTCGACGGGGACGTGGACGGGGAGGACGAGGGTGAGCTCGAGGGAGACGTCGACGGGGACGACGACGGCGAGTTCGACGGAGACGTGGACGGCGAGGACGACGGCGAGCCGGGGGTCTGCGGTCCGGCGGTGGACAGGGTGAAGTCCGCGAACTCGTCGGTGGTGGTCTTGCTCGGGCTCCAGGAGGTGTCGTGGCCGCCGTGGAAGGTGGAGAAGAACACCCCGGAGTTGGCGCCGGGCATCGGCTCTGTCTGTTGGCAGACGTTCTTGCCGTCGCTCCAGACGGTGATCGAACCGGTGGTGATGTTCACCAATTGCTCGATCGAGTGCCAGTTGCCGTCGGCAGGGAAGGTCCAGTTGCCTAGGCAGAGGTCAGCGCCGAACCCGGAGCCGGATGCGGTGTAGAAGTACACCTCTCCGTTCGGGGCGCTGCTGGAGCCGCCGCGCCACATATAGCGGGTGGACCAGCCTTGGGCGCAGTGCTGCCCGCCGCTTTCACAGCCGGGCACGCCACCGCCCCAGAGACCGGGCATCTTCCCCGCCGTCTTCTTACCGAAATCGAAGCCGACCGGGAACTTGTAGTAGTACTTCAGGTCCAGCGTCGGGCTGTTGGCCAGCGCCGTCTGCCCGTTGGTGGTCAGGTCCTGGTACATCTGGCCGCCGCCGAGACCGCACCCACAGCTGGGCGGACCGCTCGGCGCCGGATACACGACGTGGAGCGCTTGGCCTCCGCCGGGTGTGGTCGGGTCGGAGATGGGCGTCATGTTTCCGTAGCCCCAGTTGCAGGTGAAGCTGCCGGAGGCGCCGTTGCACTGCTGGGTGTCCGAGGTGAGACCCCAGTTCGAGTCCCAGCTGGACGTGTGGAAGTTGTCGAACGTCCCGGTCCACGCCGGGCTGGTGCTCGCGGGGGAGGCCGTGGTGCTCGTCCTCGGTGCGGCGACGGCGACCGCGGTCGCCGCCACCGTGAGGAAGCCCACGGTCAGCATCAGGGCGCGTATGGCTCGCCCCGACATCCTTCTTCTGAGGGGTTGCATGACTGCTTCGCCGGATCCTTTCGGTCGCATGACTGCGTCAGGTGGGAGTCCGACCGCGCGCCTGGACAACCCGGAGCAGGTCGTCGGCTTGGTGAGTGCCGACGGCTGATCCGGGCGGGGGCGGGGCTTCTCGGCAGAAGGGGGCATGCCCGTCTGACACGCGTGATCGCGTGCAGCCGCGGTATGTGCGGGGCAGGAACGTGGACGCGCCGAATCCACGTTCGGGCTCCGCAATATCGACGTAACCGTCACACGGGGTCACTGCCGTGGCAAGGTTGGCGAGAGTAAAATTTTCAGAAACGTGACTAGTATTCAGATATATGAAAACTTTCACATCGGGCTGGGCGGGTCTCGCCGACTCTTGACGCTGTACAGGGCTCCGCGTATGGTGCGGACACCAGCAAATGTTCATCATCTTGCAAAGTGTTCACGTGCATAAAAAGTTCCTCAGGGGAATCGGCCCCCGTGCGGCGGGGCCGGTCCGAACTCATCCGGTGAACGGAGCAACGATGGTATTCCTGCAAGGACGCAGGACCCGGCGTGCGGGCGGGAACAACTCTGCCGCCGGGGCGCAGCTTGCGGGCGGGGCGCGAAGCGCGGACGAGGCCCGGTCCGGCGCCGCGACCCGCGATGGCAAGCAAGAACGAGACGTGCGCAGCGGCGAAAACCCTCAGCGCCGCCCCGAATCTGGTCAGACGGGGTGTGATCGGGCGGTGCCGCGCCCGAACGCGCCGCGAGCGACAACGCCACATCGAACCGCGAGGCGCCATATGGCGCGGCGCCGACCCGCGCCGGGTCGGATGACCTCGGGCAGGGTCCGCTTCGCGGCCATCGGGCTCACCGCGCTCGCGCTGACCGCCGGAACCCTCAGCGGCTGCGGCAGCTCCTCCTCCCCGGCGGCATCTGACCCGAACGCCGCCGCGACCGGGCCGCTCACCGTCTGGGTCCGCGGCTCCGGCGACTCGCTGAAGGCCTATCAGAAGATCTTCGACGCCTTCACCGCCAAGACCGGCATCCAGATCAAGCCGTTCATGACGCTGACCGACTTCGAGACCAAGCTGTCCGCCTCGGCCGCCGCGCACAAGCTGCCGGATGTCGTCCTCGACGACGCCGCGCAGCTCGGCTCGTTCGAGACCCAGGGCATCATCCAGCCGATCAAGATGTCGGACATCACCGGCAGCGACCAGATCGTGCCCACCGCGTTGAAGTCGGCGACGGACTCGCAGGGCCAGACCTACGCCGTCCCGTTCTCCGCGCAGGCGAACGTGCTGCTGATCCGCAAGGACTGGCTGGACAAGCTGCACCTCCAGGTCCCCACTACCTGGGCCGACGTCGCGAACGTCGCAAAGGCATTCACCACACAGGACCCCGACGGTGACGGCAAGAACGACACTTACGGCATCGACGTGCCCGGCACCACCAGCCGCGGCTACATCTCCTGGTGGTGGTCATCGATGCTGTGGCAAGCCGGCGGCGACTACGTCAAGAGCGACGGCAACGGCAAGTACACCGCGACCCTCGACTCGTCCGCCGCCGTCACCGCGGCCACAGAGTTCGAGACGCTGGCGTGCACCGACAAGGTCATCGAGCCTGGCGCGCTCAACGACGACACGACCGCGACGAACAAGGCCTTCCAGACCGGCGTCGCGGGCATGTACCTCACCGGCCCGTACGCGTTCGCCACGATGGACGCGACGTCGGTGAAGGGCAAGTACATCGTCGTCGCGCCGCCCGCGGGACCGGCGAACGCCGAGACCCTCGCCGAGGGCACCGACGCGTACCTCATGACCGACTCCAAGTCGAACGAGGCCAAGCAGCTGCTCTCGTTCATGATCACGCCGCAGTCGCAGATCATGGGCATGACCGCGGTTCCCACGGCGACCATCGTGCGGCTGCCGATCAACAAGAACGTCGACGCCGCGGCCGTGCACAAGGGCGACCCGCGCTGGGCCCTGGCCGAGCAGGTCTACCAGAGCGAGGGCCACTACGAGTACGACAACATGCCCAACTGGACCGCGCTGCGCCAGGAGACCTCGAACGAGCTCAACGCGATGATCGCGAACTGCTCCGACCCGGCGTCCGCGATGGCCGGGCTCAACGGCAAGTTCGAATCCCTCCTGCACCAGCAGGGCGTAGCGGGCTGAGCGGGCGACGACGGAGACCACTGATATGGCAGTCCCGACCGGCGTGCGCGAGGACGCGACCTCCTCGCGCACGCCGCCCACGACTGGCGCG
Source organism: Actinocrinis sp. (assembly GCF_035938995.1). GTDB lineage: Bacteria > Actinomycetota > Actinomycetes > Streptomycetales > Catenulisporaceae > DASZGI01. The sequence goes on along the minus strand of NZ_DASZGI010000053.1, from coordinate 46,469 downwards.
GCGTCTGGGGGCAGGCGCCGCGCCGCTCCCGCCCTCCGGGGCTCCCGGCGCGGCGGGCATCCGTTCCTGCCGTGGCTGTTCCTGGCCCCGGCGCTGGCCTTCTTCGCCGTCTTCCGCTTCTGGCCGACGGCGTGGGGCATCTACCTGAGCTTTTTCCACGTCCGGCCGTACCTCGGCAACCAATGGGTCGGGTTCGGCAACTTCACCCGCGCGTTCTCCGACGCGGACCTGCACTCGGCGGTCTGGCACTCGCTGATCGACGCCATCGGCTCCGTCGTCGGCTCGGTCTTCCTCGGGTTCTGCCTCGCGCTGCTGCTCGAGGGGCCGGCCCGGCACCTGCGTATTCTGCGCACCGCCGCGTTCCTGCCGGTGGTCGTGGCGATGGTGGCGGTCGCCGAACTCTGGAACTCGCTGCTGTTCCCCGGGCAGTACGGCGCGGTCAACTCGATCCTCGGCGACATCGGGCTCGGGCCGCTGCCGTTCCTCAGCAGCCCGCACTCGTCGCTGGCGACCGTGATCGGGGTGCAGATCTGGAAGGCCGCCCCGTACGACATGCTGATCTTCGTCGCCGGGCTGGCCGGGATCGACGAGCACCTTTACGAGGCGGCGGCGATCGACGGCGCGCGGGCCTTCCAGCGCCTGCACTACGTCACGCTCCCCTCGCTGAAGCCGATCACCACCATCGTGCTCACCCTCGGCGTGATCCGCGGACTGCGCGTCTTCACCGAGATCTACGTGCTCACCAACGGCGGCCCGGCCGGCTCCAGCCAGACCATCGTGCCCTATGACTATCTGCAGGCGACCACGAACAACGACATCGGCTACGCGTCCGCGATCTCGGTCCTGCTGCTGCTCGCCACGATCCTGCTCACGCTGCTGGTCCGCTGGTGGCGGGCGAAGGTGGAGGACTGACCCATGGCCATCGTCGGATCCTCCGCCACCGCCCTCGGGCTGCGCATGCCGCGCCCGCGCGGCGGGGTGCGCAAGCGGAACAACGCGGCCCGGCGCGCCGCGCGGCTGTTCGCCTACGCCGTCGTCCTCGCGGTCTTCCTGCTTCCGCTCTGGTCGATGGTCGCCACCGCGCTCAGCTCGGCGACTTCGAAGCTGGGCAGCATGGACCTGATCCCCAACGGGTTCACCACCGCCAACCTGTCGTCCGCATGGCATTTCGGCATCGGGCGCGGCCTGGCCAACTCCCTCATCATGGAGGGCGCGGGACTGACACTCCAGCTGTCGGTGTCCGCGCTCGCGGCCTACGCGCTGGCCCGTAAGAAGTTCCGCGGCGCCGCGATCGTCATGGTCGCCATCATGGCGACGATGATGATGCCCGAGGAGGTCATCGCCATCCCGCTCTACCTGATCATCGGCAAGATCCCGAATCCGGTCACCGGCGGCACCCTGCTCGACTCCTACGGCGGCCTGATCCTGCCGCTGGTCGGCTGGGCGCTGCCGATCTACATCCTGACCGGGTTCATGAAGCGGATCCCGATGGAGCTGGAGGAAGCCGCGCGGGTGGACGGCGCCGGGGAGCTGCGGATCTTCTTCCGCGTCATCCTGCCGCTGTGCAAGCCGGCGCTGGGCACGTGCGCCGTCTTCGGTTTCCTGATGATCTGGGACCAATACCTGCTGCCGCTGCTGGTGATCCAGACCCCGTCGATGAACCCGCTGACGGTCGTGGTCACCTCGCTGCAGTCCAGCCAGGAGCTTGGCGACGGGGTCAAGCTCGCCGCGGCGACCATCCTGATGGTGCCGAGCGTCCTGTTCTACCTGGCCCTCCAGCGCTACTTCGAGCGCGGCGTGCTCACCGGTTCGATCAAGGGATAGATAGGTTCGTCAGATGCCCCCAGACAACCCACCCGCCACTGCGCCGTACACCACAGCACGCCACGACGGCCCGAAGATCGTCGAGGTGACCGTCACCCCGGTGGCGGTGCTGGACCCGCCGCTGCTCAACGCGTCCGGCGTCCACCAGCCGTACCAGCTGCGGGCCGTCATCGAGCTGCGCACCGACGCCGGTATCGTCGGGCTCGGCGAGGCGTACGGCGACGATCCCACGCTGGCCAACCTGCGCCGGGCCGCGCCCGCGCTGGCCGGCCTGGACGTGTTCGACCTCAACGGACTGACGAAGCGGGTGGCGGTGGCGCTCGGCGCGGTCGAGCCCAGCGCCCCGACCGACCTGGTCGGCGCCGCCTCCCGGCAGAAGACCGTCGCCCAGACCGTCGGCGCGTTCGAGGTCGCCTGCTACGACGCGCAGGGCAAGGCGACCGGCCTGAGGGTGTGCGACCTGCTCGGCGGCGCGGTGCGCGAAGCAGTGCCCTACAGCGCCTACCTCTTTTACCGCTGGGCCGTGCACCCCAAGGGCGCGACGCCGGACGACTATCCCGACGACGACTGGGGCGACGCGCTCGACCCGGACGGCATCGTCGCCCAGGCCAAGCGTCTGGTGGACACGTACGGTTTCGGCTCGCTGAAGCTGAAGGGCGGAGTGTTCGAGCCGGAGGCCGAGGCGGACGCGATCGTGGCGCTGTACGAGGCCTTCCCGGGCCATCCGCTGCGCCTCGACCCCAACGCGAACTGGACGGTGGAAACCTCGAAGCGCATCGCGCCGCGGCTCGAGCCCTACCTCGAGTACCTGGAGGACCCGACCGCCGGGAATCCCGGTATGGCGGAGGTGGCTTTCAGCACCACGCTTCCGCTGGCCACCAACATGTGCGTGACGTCGTTCGAGGAGATCCCTGAGGCGGTGGCGCTCGGCTCGGTGGCGGTGGTGCTGTCCGACCACCACTACTGGGGCGGCTTCCGCGCCTCGCAGCGGCTGGCCGGCATCTGCGAGACCTTCTCCTGGGGCCTGTCGATGCACTCGAACACGCACCTGGGCATCTCCCTGGCGGCGATGACGCATCTGGCCGCTGCGACGCCGAACCTGACCTACGCCTGCGATACCCACTCCGTGTGGCAGCGCGAGGACCTGATCGAGCCGGGCGCCCTGCGCTGGGACGCGGGCTCGCTCAGCGTCCCCACCGGACCTGGGCTCGGCGTGGAGCTGGACCGAGACGCCCTGCGCCGTCTGAACGAGCAGTACGAGACCTGCGGCATTCGGGTGCGCGACGACGCCTCGGCCATGCGCCGGCACGACCCCACCTGGGTGCGCCGCAAGCCGAGGTTCTGATCTGACGCGGAGCGCGCCCGCCGCCCCTCGTTGGGCGGCGGGCGCGAGTCTGTAGTGCCGCACTCCCTGCGGCGCTCGCTGCTATGCGGTGCGCACCGCGGCCACCGCCTCCCGTACCGCCGCCAGGTCGGCGCGGGAGGCGAGGCCGGCATGATAAAAGCGCAACTCGGTAGAGCCCGCCTTGCGGAGGTCTGCACACCAGGCAGACAGGTCGGCGCGGTTGCCGCCCATCCCGGCCACGGCGGACACGGTGCTGACGACGGACTGGTGCGGCTCTGCGCGTTCCGCGTACGCGCGGACCATCCCCAACGAGGCTTCCGAGCGGACGTTGCAAGGGACCACGGCGCCGTCCGCGCCGAGCGGACCGAACAGGGACGCGGGGGTGGCGCCCGGGTTCGCGCTCAGTGCCAAAGGATCCGGCTGCGCGTGGACCAAGACGGTGAGATCCGGCCGGACTGCGCACACGGCTCCGATCACCTCGTCCCGGAACTGCTCGGCCGCTCGGGTGCGCATCGTGGCGACGGCCTCCGCGAGGCTGGGATCGGTCAGCTCGGCGCGCGGGCTGGCACCCGCGATGACGCGGTCGAGGGCGTCGCACACCGCGACGCGCAGCGCCTGGCTGTTGATCCCTGCTTCCTTGTAGCCGTGCGTGCAGCCTGCGCAGAAGCAGAGCGAGAGGAGCAGCTTGCTCGGCGGGTCGAACGTGACGCCGGCGGTCTTGTCGTGCGCGTGGAGGTGGTCGAAGCCGTACCAACCGCAGGATTCGAGCTCGATGCCGTCGACCCCGTCCTGCTCGGCGACCTCTGCCGCGAGGGTCGCGCAGTAGTCGCGCACCGCCTCCGAAGAGATGCACAACGCCCACGGGTAATGATCCCCGTAGGCGTTCATGATGGAGTCTTCCGGATGCAGCGTGCCAAGCCGCTGATTGTGCGCGAGGACCACCCACGCGTAGACGCTCAGGCCGGCTCGGCGGAGGTCGGCGGCGGCCTGCGGGAAACTGCGCGGCGACCAGAACGCCTCGACCGGTTGAAGCCGTTTGCCCAGCCACCGCCGGCGATCCGGGAGGTAGTAGACGGCCGAGTGCGCGGCGGTGACGACCTTGTGCTCGGGGTGCTGAGGAGTCAGTGCCCGCACGGTGTGGTACGCCGCGGCGAGAGTGACCCGGCCGGCGCCGAGGTCCTTGATGCGTGCGGCGCAGTCGGGGTCTCCGACGGCGTCCCAGGGATAGAGGTTGACGCCGACGCTCGCCGGTCGCCGGTCGACGGCGCCGTCGATGAGCTCTGACACAGAGTTGTCTAACGCAGCATTGCCTAACCCAGTGTTGCCTGACGCGGTGTTGCCGGACACAGTGTTGCCTGAAACAGCGCCGCCTGTCGTCGTCACGCCATTTTCTCCCGCGCCCGCTCCAGCAGGGCGAGCAGTTCGGCCACGTGCGCCGGGTCCGGTTCGGTGAGCGGAGCCCGCACGGGGCCGACGGCGTGGCCGACGGCACGCGTGGCGGCCTTCACCAGGGAGACCGCGTAGCCGGAGCCCTTGCGTCTCAACTCCACCAACGGCCGGTAGAAGGAGTCGACGAGCTGGGCCAGCGTCGCGGTGTCTTCCTTCTCCAGGGCGCGCTGGAAGGCGAGCGCGATGTCGGGGGCGAAGCAGAACACCGCGGAGGAGTACAGCGGGACGCCGATCGCCCGGTACGCCTGCTGCGTCATCTCCGCCGTGGGCATCCCGTTGAAGTACCGGAAACCCTTGTGCAGGCCCGCGCCGCGCACCGTGCTGACGATCCGCAGCATCAGGTCGAGATCGCCGCGTCCGTCCTTGAAGCCCACGATGTTCGGGACCTGCGCCAGCTCCACGACCGTCTCCGGAGCGAAGACGGTGGCGTCGCGCTGGTAGAGGATGAGGTCCAGCTCCGTGGCCTCGGCGAGCGCCGTGTAGTGGCGCAGGAGGCCGTCCTGGCTGGACTCGGCGCCGTACGGGGGCAGCACCAGCAGGCCGTTCGCGCCGGCCCGCTCGGCCGCGCGCGCGTACTCGATCGCGAGCGCGGTGCCGTAGCCGGTGCCGCTCACCACCGGGACGCGGCCGCGCGCCGCCTCGACCGCGACCGTGACGCACGCCTCGTACTCGGCCGGCGCGAGAGCCGGGAACTCGCCCGTCCCGCAGGCCGCGAACACCGCGCCGGGGCCGTCCTCCAGCCGGGCCGCGACATGGTCCCGATATGCCGCCGGGTCGAAGGCGCCGTCCGGGCCGAACGCGGTGACCGGGAAGAACAAGAGGCCGCCGAGCCGATCGGCGAGGCGGGCGGGCTCGGCTATAGGCGGCACCAGCGCGTGTCCCTTCGAGAAGTCCGACGGACGCGCGCGGCGCCGCGCGAACCATCGAGTCAAGCTACTTTATTCATCGTTGTGAACAATGTCCAGGAGACTGAACAACCTGAACTGTAAGGGGCTGACGCGGGGGCGTCAAGGTACCAGGTAGATTCTGAACTGTGAACAATAGTCGCACTTGTGAACGCACCGCACCGGTGCCACGATGGTCACGGCGGCGTCGCTGCGGCGTTGTCCGGACGGCGACGACTGCGTCCGCCGTGTCGGACAGCGGTGCTGTTGATCGAGCGCTACTTGATTGAGCGCCGCTTGAACGACGATATTGCTAGAAGGGCATGGACGTCGCTCGGCTTGCTCCGGGAGACGGCGGCGCCCTCGGCCTTGTCGAACCTGTGAAGAACACATTGGCACGGCCTCGACCTGGAGGGCCTATTTATGGACAGCACGCCAACCAGGGGCGGTACGCCCGACGGTTCAGGGGCGCAGCGGTCCGCGACGTCACCCGCGGCCGCGAGGGCGGGGACGAGCGCGCCCACCGCGGTGAAGTCCGCCGACCGCACCGTGGAGCTGCTCGAACTGCTCTCCCGCACCGGGGAGCCGCTCACGCTCAGCGAAATCCACCGGGAGCTGTCCTACCCCAAGTCCAGCCTCTTCGTCCTGCTGCGCACGCTGGTCGCGCGCGGGTGGGTGGAGACCGACCGGCGCGGCACCGGCTATTCAATCGGCGTGCGCGCGCTGCTGGTCGGCACCTCATACCTGGACCGCGACCCGGTCATCCGCGCGGCCACGCGCGTCCTGGAGCAACTGCGCGCCGAGGTCGACGAGACGGTGCACCTCGCCCGCCTCGACGGCTCCGACGTGGTCTACCTGGCCAGCCGGGAGTCCGCGCACCAGCTGCGGCTCACCTCCCGCGTCGGCCGGCGCCTTCCCGCGCACGCCACGTCGCTGGGCAAGGCCCTGCTGGCCGAGCGCACCGACGCCGAGGTGGACGCGCTCCTGCCGGGCGACCTCGTCGCGCTCACCCCGCTCACCCTCGCGGACCGGCCCGCGCTCTTCGCGGACCTGGCGCTGACCCGGGCCCGCGGGTACGCGGCCGAACGCAACGAGAACACCCAGGGCCTGGGCTGCTTCGCGGTCGCCCTCGACTACCGCCATCCGGCCGTCGACGCGATCAGCTGCTCGGTGCCGCTGGTGCGCTTGGACGACGCGGACCACGCGGCGACCGTGTTGGACGCGGTCCAGCGCAACGCGAAGGAACTCAGCTCGCTGCTGCGGACTGTGTAGCGCTGCGCCCGTAGTAGCGCTGTGCTCGTACCGACCCGGTGACCGCGCGGACCTGTAGCCAAAAGGCACGCAGCGTCGGCTTAGGCGCGGCGTCCGGGGAGGCTCGCGGCGTCGACTGAAAACGTTTGCTGAAACGCGGTGCCCGCTGAGCTGCTGTGCTCGATGAAACGCAGTGCTCGATGAAATACGGTGTTCGATCAAACGCAGTGCCAGCCGCGCTCTAGGGCCGCCGGGCCGATGCAATCTGAACGCACCCTCTGGAGGAGTCGGAGCTTGTCCACGATCCTGATCACCGGCGCCGCCGGTGGAGTCGGCACCTTGATGCGCCCTCGGCTGGCCCGGCCCGGCAGAACGCTGCGCCTGCTCGACATCGCACCGCTCGAACCGGCGGGGGAGGGCGAGGAGACGGTGCGGGCCTCCATCACCGACCTCGAGGCGATGACGCGGGCCTGCGACGGCGTCGAGGCGGTGATCCACCTCGGTGGGATCTCGCTGGAAGCGCCGTGGGCGCAGATCATCGACGTCAACATCAACGGCACCTACACCGTCTTCGAGGCGGCGCGGCGGGCTGGAGTGCCCCGCGTGATCTTCGCCTCGTCCAACCACGTGGTCGGCTTCCACACCCCCGACGAGTTTCCGCTGTCCGAGGCGACCATCCCGCTCCCGGACACCTACTACGGCGTATCCAAGGTGGCCGGCGAGGGGATCGGAGCGCTGTACGCCAAGCGCTACGGCCTCGACGTCATCAGTATTCGAATCCTTAGCTGCTTCCCGAAGCCGCGGTCGCTGCGCATGCTTTCCACCTGGCTTTCGCCCGACGACGGCGCCCGTCTGCTCGAAGCCTGCCTCACCGTCGAGAAACCCGGTTACCGCGTCGTCTACGGGGTATCTGCCAACACTCGGGGAGGCTGGGTCTCCCTCGACGAGGCCCGCGCCCTCGGGTACGAGCCGAAGGACGATTCCGAGGCGTACGCGGCCGAGCTGATCGCCCGCGACGGCGAGCCCGACCCGGGCGACCCGGTCTTCACCTACCTCGGCGGCGACTTCACCCTCCCCAAGCTCAACGCGGAAAACCTGTGAGGACCCGGTGACTAGCGACACTTCCACCGTTCAGGGCTACGACCCGCGTACCGGCGACCCGGCCGGCGACCCCGTCCCGCAGACGACGCCGCGCGCGGTCGCCCACATCGCCGTCGCGGCCGCGGACGCCTTCGACGCCTGGCGCGAGACCGACCGGACGACGCGCGCGGCGGCCCTCGAAGCGGTCGCGGACGCGCTCGACGCGAACGTCGCCGAGCTGGTCGCCCTCGCCGACCGCGAGACCGCGCTCGGCGAGACCCGGCTGACCGGCGAAGTCGCCCGTACCACCGGACAGCTGCGCCTTTTCGCGAGCGTGCTGCGGGACGGCGGCTACCGCGACATCGTGGTCGAACACGCCGAGGCGCCCCGGCCCGACCTGCGCCGGATCGCCCGCCCGGTCGGCCCGGTCGCCGTCTTCTCCGCCTCCAACTTCCCCTTCGCCTTCTCGGTCGCGGGCGGCGACACCGCTTCCGCCCTCGCGGCAGGCTGCCCGGTCGTGGTCAAGGCGCACGAGGCGCACCCGCGCACCTCGCTGCGCACGGCCATGATCGTCGCCGAGGCACTGGACTCGGCCGGGGCGCCCGAAGGGGTGTTCGCCATCGTCTTCGGTTTCGAGGCCGGGATCGCGCTGGTCCAGCACCCGGCGATCGCCGCGGTCGGGTTCACCGGCTCGGCGCGCGGCGGCCTGGCGCTGGCGAAGCTGTGCGCCGAGCGGCCGAAGCCGATCCCGTTCTACGGCGAGCTCGGCTCGGTCAACCCGGTCTTCGTGCTGCCCGGTGCGGCGCAGGCCCGGCCCGAGGAGATCGCGCGCGGCTACGCGGCCTCGCTCACGCTGGGCGTCGGCCAGTTCTGCACGAACCCCGGCCTGCTCTTCGTCCCCGCCGACGGCGAGCGGCTGCTCGAAGAGATCTCGGCCGCGGTCGCGGAGACCACCGGCGGCCCGATGCTGGCCCAGCGGATCCACGACGGGTTCGTCGCCGGAGCGCAGGAGCTGGCCGCCCGCCCCGAGGTGCGCACGCTGGCCGAGGGCAAGCCGGGGGACGGGCCGTGGTCCGCGACCCCCGTCGTGTACTCGGTGACCGCGGAGGACTACCTGCGCTCGGCCACGGAGCTGCGCGAGGAGCACTTCGGCCCGCTCGGGCTGGTGATCACCTACACCTTCGGTAGCGGGCCGGACCCGTTCAACCTGCTCGACGTCGGAGCGCTCGGCGACGGCCAGCTGACCGCGTCGATCCACCTCGACCCCGGCGACGAGGCGGACATCACCTTCGGGCGGACCCTGGCCGACCGGCTGACCGGGATCGCCGGGCGGATCGTCTTCAACGGCTGGCCGACCGGCGTCGCGGTGACCCACGCCCAGCACCACGGCGGACCGTTCCCCGCGACCACCTCGCCGGCCCACACGTCGGTCGGCGCGGCGGCCATCCGGCGCTGGCTCGTGCCGGTCGTCTACCAGGACTGTCCCGCGCAACTCTTGCCAGGCGACCTCGCCGATGGGGCACTATAGGTTCGCCGTTGACACCCCGGCGGCGTACCCGGGGCCGGCATCGGCGGATCGGAGCGTGGCGTGGACGGCGGGCGGGTGCCGGATTTTCCGACGATGCCGCAGGTCGACCCCGGCCTGGTACAGGAGGCCGCCGGGCTGTTCGGATTGCTCGCGTCGACCACCCGGCTGCACATCGTCTGGCTGCTCGCGCACGGCGAACAAGACGTCGGCGCACTGGCGGAGGCGGTCGGCGGGGCACTGCCGGCCGTCAGCCAGCACCTGGCGAAGCTGAAGCTGGCCGGGCTCGTCGCCGCGCGCCGCGAGGGCCGCCGCCAGGTCTACTTGATCGCCGACCCCCGGGTCGCGGACGCGGTGCGCTACCTCGTCAGCAGCATCGCGGCCCCGGCCGCGGCCGGTCGACGCCGCGCCTAGGCCGGCGGCTCCCATGGCGCTCGACGGAGCGGACGCCGCGTTGTCGGCGTTCACGCTGCTGCCCGGCGGCGCGCAGCCGCCGGACGAAGCAGAGTCTTTCGTCCTGTCTGACGAACCCTCGGCGTTCGCGGTCATGCCCCGGCACCAGCTGTTGCGCACCCTCGGCACCAGCGCACGCGGCCTCGAGGAAGCGGAGGCGGAACGGCGCGCGCTGGTCTACGGCGAAAACTCACTGGTCGCGTCGCCGCGTATGGCGACGCACGCCCGGATCCTCGCAGCCGCCCGCAACCCCTTCGTCCTGCTGCTCGCCGTCCTCGCGGTCGTCGCCGCAGCGGCCGACAACGGCGCGAGCGCGCTCGTCATCGGCACCATGGCGGCCGTGAGCTGTGTCCTGCGCGTGCGCCAGGAGCATCGCGGCGAGCGTGCCGCGGCCGCTCTGCGCGCCCTGGTCTCCGCGAGCGCGACCGTCGTGCGCCGCGCCGGCCCGGACGCCCCGCCGAGGGCGCGCGAGGTCCCGATCGAACAGCTCGTGCCCGGCGACCTCGTGAACCTGATGCCCGGCGATCTCGTCCCCGCCGACCTCTATCTCCTGCGCGGCGCCGGTCTGACGGTCGCCGAAGCGGCGCTCACCGGAGAGTCTCGTCCGGCCGCCAAGTCCGTTCCCCCAGCCTCCGGCCCCGATCGCGCCGCGCCCGACCGGCCGTGGCTGTGCCCGATGGGTGGGGTGGTCGCGCACGGCACGGGCACCGGCGTGGTCATAGCCACCGGCACCGCGACCGCATTCGGCGCGGCACACGGCGTGAGCACGCGGCCAGGACCGGCCGCCACCGCCTTCGACCGGGGCGTCAAGCGGGTGACGGCGCTGTTGCTGGCGTTCATGGCGACAGCCGTGCCGGTGGCACTGATCGCCCTCGCCAACACCCGCGGCATCGGCTCCGAAGTGCTCGAGTTCACCCTCGCCGTCGCGGTCGGCCTGACGCCCGAGATGCTGCCCGTGGTGACGACGGCGGTGATGACCAGGGCCGCGCGGGTCATGGCCGACGCCGGGATCGTCGTGCGGCGGCTGCCGGCGATTCACAACATCGGCGCGATGGACACCCTCTGCGTCGACAAGACCGGCACCCTGACCGTGGGGCGGCCGTCCGTCACCGACAGCCTGGATCCCGCGGGCGGCCCGGATCCCGCGGCGCTGCTCTGGGCGAGGCGGATCAGCGCGGCGGTCGGAGCCCTCGCACCCGGTTTGCTCGACGCTTACGACGAAGCGCTGCTCGACGACATCACCGACGCGAGTGCCGACGCCGACCCGATGGACGTCCTCGACGTTCTCCCCTTCGATCCGCAGCGCCGCCGCGCCAGCGCCCTGTTGCGCGAGCCCGGCCGCCTCGGTACGGCCGTCATCGCCACGCGTGGAGCGGTCCACGAGGTACTGGACGCGTGTGCTGATGTCCTCAAGGACGGCGAGCGGTATCCCCTGGACGACGCTGAACGCGCGCGGCTGCTCCGTTTAGGGGACGACCCGTCCGAGGGCCGACTCGGCCAGACGCGGCTGCTCGCGATCGCGGTGCGAGAGCTTTCCGGCCGGTCGCGCGGCAAGCCTCTGCGTCCGGCCGACGAGCAGGGGCTCGCCTTTGTGGGGTTCGTGGCGCTGTGCGACCGGCCGAAGAAGGCGGCCGCTCCGGCATTGGCGCGGCTGTCCGAACTCGGCGTCGAGGTGAAGGTGGTCACCGGTGACGCTCCGTCAGTCGCCGCCGCGGTATGCGCCGCGGTGGGTGTGGACGCGGCGCGGATGGTCACCGGTGCGCAGATCGACGCCTGCGACGACGAGCAACTGCGTGCTCTGGCCGTCGAGACCTCCGTGTTCGCGCGCACCACCCCGGCGCAGAAGGCCAAGGTCGTCGCCGCGCTGCGCGACGCCGGACGGGTGACCGGCTTCCTCGGCGACGGGGTGAACGACGCGCCCGCGCTGCGCGCCGCGGACGTCGGAATCGCCGTGCGCGACGGGTCGGACCTCGCCGTCGAGTGCGCGGATGTCGTCCTCGGCGAGAAGGATCTCGGCGGGCTCGCCACCGCGGTCATCCAGTGCCGGCACGCCGCCGCCAACGCGGTCAAGTATCTGAAGATCACGATCAGTGCCAACCTCGGCAACGCGCTGTCCCTGATGCTGGCCGCGCTGCTGCTGCCGTTCCTGCCGATGCTCCCGTTCCAGGTGCTGGTGCAGAACCTTTGCTTCGACCTGTCACAGATGGCCCTCTCCGTGGATCGCGTCAGCGCGCGCGAGACCGCCCGGCCACGCACCTTCTCCGTGTCCGACCTCGCGTTGTTCACCCTCTTGCTCGCCCCGGTCAACACGCTCGCCGACCTCGCGACCTTCCAGGCACTCGGCGGCATGCTGGGAGTCGGGCCGATCGGTGCCGGTGCGGGCGGAGTCCCGGCCGCCGTGAAGGCCGCCATGTACGCGGGATGGTTCATGGAGAACCTGCTGACCCAGGCCGTCGCGGTCCACCTGCTGCGGACCCGGCGCCTCGCCCGGTGCGACCGGGCGGCGGCGCCGGTCGTCCTGGCCACGCTCGCGGTGGCCGTGGCGGCCTTCATGGTGCCGCTGGTCGGCCCGGCCGCGGGGGCGCTCGGCTTCGCGGCCCCGCCGGCCCGCTTCTATCCGGTGCTCGCGGCGATCGTTCTCGGCTACTGCGCGCTGACGATCGCCGCGAAGGGCTGGTACTTCAGGCTTACGGGTGCCCGCCGTACTTGACCGGCGCCGGCAGGCTGGAGCAGATGTTCTGGTCGCCCGTGCGGCTCTCGGCGCTGATCGTCGCCGTCGGCGTTGAGCCCGCCGTGGAGCCCGCGCCCGAACCCGTCCCCACCGCGGTGGTGTCCGGCACGGCGGTGATGTTCGCCGGGGCGTTCTCGCCGATGACCAGGGTCAGGGTGCCGACCGAACTGCTCGGCTTGACCACGGCGCCCGCTATCTGGTTCGCCAGCGCCTGAGCCTGCGCCTGCTGCCCGGCCGGGTAGTAGACCTCGGTCTTGGCGTATCCGCTGTAACCGCTGTAGCCGATGCTGGTGTTCACACCGAGCGCCTTCAGGTTCGCGGCGGCGTAGGCCGCGAGGTGGGCCGTCGCGGTTCCGTTGTAGACCTTCACCGTGAGCGACGAGAGCGGAACAGTGTTCGTCGATGCGCCAGTCGATGTGGAGGCCGGCGCGGTCGGGCCCCCCGCGGTCACCGACTTGGCCGAGGTCCCGAAGGCTGACGCGGCGTTGGATCCGGGCAGTGGCTGGTCGTTGCGAAGATCCGTCCACACGGTGCCGAACCCCGGGCCCGGATCGACGCGGTTCTGGTTCGCCGGGTCGAAGACGTAGGGCGCGGTGACGAACTGGATGTAGTGGCTCTTCAAGCTCTGCACGCTCTGGGCCAGGCCCACCATCGTCGAGACCGACTTGAGCCCGTCGTCCACGGTCAGGTTGCTGGTCACCGCGTTCGCGATCTTGTAGAGCGTGATCGGGTCGGCCAACGTGCCCGCGCTCGTGACCTTGGTGAACAGCGATGAGACGAACATCTGCTGGTACTGGATGCGGCCGAGGTCGGTGCCGGTGCCGACGCCGTGCCGGTCCCGGATGAACTCCAGCGCCTGGCCGCCGCTGATGGTGTGCAGCCCGGCGCTGAGCACCAGGCCGCTGTAGTTGGGGTCGTTGATTCCTGGCTCCGGGATGCAGACCTGGACCCCGCCGACGGCTGTGGTCAGCTCCTGGAAGGCGTTGAAGGTGACCTCGACGAAGTGGTCGATGCGGATGCCGGTCATCTGCTCGACGGTGGCCACCGCGCAGGCCGGCCCGCCCAGGTTCATCGCCAGGTCGAACATGTCGGCGCTGGAGGCCTGGACAGTGGTGTTGGGGTCGTTGCGGCCCTGGCACTGCGGGCGCGGCACGATCAGGTCGCGCGGGATGGAGACGACGACGGCCCATTTGTGCTCGGCGTTGATGTGCACCAGCATCGTGGTGTCCGAGATGTTGGTGCCCAGCTTGGTGGAGTTGCCCAGGTGCGGGCCGGTCTGACCGTCGCGGGTCTGCGAACCGAGGATCAGGATGTTCTGCTGGACGTTGCCGAAGGCGTCCGGTTTGGCGGCGGCCGGGCGATTCGTGAGCGAGGACAGGCTGACGGTCTGGATGTTGCCGAACAAGTGCTCGTAGATGTACGTGCCGGTGGCGGCGACGGCGAGGATCACGCCCGCGGCGATCCCGGCGGCGATCTTGAGCCGCTTCTTCCGCCGTGCCTTCTTGTCCACAGCCTTCTTACCCGCAGCCTTGCGACGGCCGCGCTCGGCGGACCGGGTCGGGCGGGCGCTGCGGGGAAACTGGTCCCGGTCGAGGTCGGCATCGGGTCGGCCGCCAGGCGACCGCCGGGTTCCGCTCCGGCTGCGGGGCGCCCATTCGTCCGTGAACTGGTCCGCGCTTTCGCTCCTAGGGCCGCCCCGTTCGGGAGCCCACTGTGACCTGTTCCGATCAGCCGCGGCCCGCTCGCGCCCCGGTCCGGGATCGCGAGGTTCGGCAGTCCAGTAGTCACCCCGACCGTTCACGTCCGCGCCCTCTCATCGCCCCTCGGACCTCCATCTGCCGTCCTTGACGTCAGAGGCGGCTGCACGGTTGCATGTTTGCGCAAGTCATGGCCGGGTTGCGGCTTCGCACCGCCGGAAAGTACGCCCAAAGTTGGCGTAACCGTCGATCACTGGACAGGGCTTTAGCGCGGCACGTACGTGTGGTCCGTCACAATGGCTGGTGCAGACAGGCGCGGTGGAAGGGGTGCGCGTGGCGGGTCTGGGTGGTTTCCCCTCCGGGGGCGTGTGGCGACGGCCCGCCCTGAGGTGGCCGGACGTGGTGGTCGGCGCCGCTATCGTGGCGCTGCTCTACGGCCTGCTGCGGCTGGCCCCCGCGCTCAACGCCCCGTTCCTGCCGTCCACGGCGCCGTCGACCGTGTCCATGGATCCGGCGAACCTGCCGTACTACGCCATCCGCTCGCTGGTGCGGATGTTCATCGCGCTCATCGTCTCCGTGCTCTTCACGTTCGTCTACGCCACCGCCGCCGCCCGGCTGCGCCGCGCGGAGAAGGTGCTGCTGCCGGTGCTCGACATCCTCCAGTCGGTCCCGGTGCTCGGCTTCCTCTCGGTCACCGTGACCGCGTTCATCAACCTCTTCCCCGGCTCCGAACTCGGCCTCGAGTGCGCGTCGATCTTCGCCATCTTCACCGCGATGGCGTGGAACATGACGTTCGCCTTCCATTACTCGCTGATCTCGCAGCCGCGCGAGTTCGACGAGGCCGCCCGGGTGATGCGGCTCACCAAGTGGCAGCGGTTCTGGCAGCTCGACGTGCCCGGCGGCATGATCCCGATGGTCTGGAACGGGATGATGAGTTTCGGCGGGGCCTGGTTCTTCCTGGCCGCCTCCGAGTCCATCAGCGTCCTGCGGCACCAGTACGCGCTGCCCGGCATCGGCTCTTACGCCGCCGCCGCGATCCAGGCCGGGAACATGGGCCAGGTCGGCATCGCCATCGCCGTGATGATCGTGATGGTCGTCGGTGTCAATGTGCTGTTCTGGCGGCCGCTCACCGCGTGGTCCGAGCGGTTCCGGGTGGAGGAGTCCGAAGCGGCCGAGCGCCCGCGCAGCCTGGTGCTCGACCTGCTGCGCCGCTCCGAGGTGCCGCGCCTGGTCGGCCGCCCGCTGAAGCCGGTCGGCGTCGCGCTGGACCGGGTCACCCGGCCGTTCGGCCTGGCCGAGCACCCGCTGGGCGTCTCGCCGGTCCGGGAGCGCACCGGGGACGTCTTCTTCGCCGGCGTCATCACGACCCTGATCGCCTACGGGGTGTGGAAGGCCGGCGGGTACATCCGCGACACGATCGGGTTCGGCGAGTTCGGACACGCCTTCGCCCTCGGCGCGGCGACCTTCGGCCGGGTCGTCGTGCTGCTCGCGGTCGCCACGGTGATCTGGGTGCCGATCGGCGTGTGGATCGGCATGAACCCCAAGGTGACCCGGATCGCGCAGCCGATCGTGCAGGTGCTGGCCAGCTTCCCGGCGAACTTCCTGTTCCCGCTGGCCACCATCGTGTTCGTGGCGCTGCACGTCTCGCTCGATATCGGCGCGATCCTGCTGATGGCGCTCGGCTCGCAGTGGTACATCCTGTTCAACGTCATCGCCGGGGCCTCCGCCATCCCCTCGGACCTGCGTGAGGCGATGACCAGCCTGCGGGTGGACGGCAAGCTGCGTTGGCGCAAGTTCATCCTCCCGGCGATCTTCCCGTCGTACGTCACCGGGGGCATCACCGCGGCGGGTGGCGCGTGGAACGCGTCGATCGTCGCCGAGATCGTCTCCTACGGACCGCACAACCTGCGGGCCGCCGGCCTCGGCGCGTACATCGCCGACGCCACCACGAACGGCGACTTCCCGAAGATCCTCATCGGCATCCTGGTGATGAGCTTTTATGTGGTCGCGCTCAACCGGCTGTTCTGGCGCCGCATGTACCGCCTGGCCGAGACCCGCTACGCTCTGTGATCCCGGAGGGACCCGTCCGCATGAGCCAATCGCAGACCGCGGCGCCGAACCCGGCGCAGGCGCGCACCGTCGGCCCGGTCATCATCGAGGCCGAGTCGGTCACCAAGAGCTTCACCAACCCCGACGGGCGTGCTCTGCCGGTGCTCGACGCGATCAGCTTCAGCCTCGCCGAGGGCGAGATCGTGGCGCTGCTCGGGAAGTCCGGCTCCGGCAAGTCCACGCTGCTGCGCTGCGTCGCCGGGCTGATCGCGCCGTCGGGCGGTACCGTCGCGTACCGCGGGACCCCGCTGAACGGCGCGAACCCGGGCGTGGCGATGATCTTCCAGTCCTTCGCGCTGCTGCCCTGGCTGACGGTGCAGCAGAACGTGGAGCTCGGGCTCCAGGCCCGCGGCGTGCCCGAGGCGGAGCGCCGGGAGCGGGCGCTCAAGGCGATCGACCTGATCGGCTTGGACGGCTTCGAGAGCGCCTATCCCAAGGAGCTGTCCGGCGGCATGCGGCAGCGGGTCGGCTTCGCCCGGGCGATCGTCGTCGAGCCGGACGCGCTGCTGATGGACGAGCCCTTCTCCGCCCTCGACGTGCTGACCGCGGAGAACCTGCGCAACGAACTGGTCGGCCTCTGGGAGGGGCATGAGGCGCCGGTCAAGTCGATCCTCATCGTCACGCACAACATCGAGGAGGCGGTGCTGCTGGCCGACCGGATCCTCGTGCTGTCCTCCAATCCCGGGCGGATCAAGGCGGAGCTCGCCGTGGAGCTGCCGCGCCCGCGCGACCGGCACGCGCCCCGCTTCGAGTCCATCGTGGACACCGTCTACGGCATCCTGACCGGGCGCGAGGACAGGGCCACCGCGGCCATCGCCGTCGCCGAGCACCCGACCGACGGGGTCCCCCGCCCGGCCCGCCCCGCCCCGACGCCGATCAACACCCCGCTTCCGGTCGTCAGCCCCGGCGGGATGGCCGGCCTGCTGGAGATCCTGGCCGCGCGCGGCGGCGAGGACGGCCTCGCCGAGATCGCGGACGAGCTCAACTTCGAGATCGACGACCTGCTGCCCCTGGTGGACGCGGCCGTGATGCTCGGCCTGGCCGGTACGAAGGGCGCCCGGCTGGAGATCACCGCCGACGGCCGCGAGTTCGCCGCCGCGGACATCCTCACCAGCAAGCAGCTGTTCGCCCGGCACGCCGTCGCGCACGCGCCGCTGGTGCGGGCGATCGCACAGGCCCTGACCGCCACCGAGGACCACACTCTGCGCGAGGGCTTCTTCCTCGATCTGCTGCGGCGCGGCTACTCGACCGAAGAGGCGCGCCAGCAGCTGGAGACGGCCATCGACTGGGGCCGCTACGGTGAGCTATTCGACTACGACCGCGACGACGCCGAATTCACCCTCGACCCCAGCGCGTATCCGGCCCTGGTCGGGACGGCCTAGGCCCCGGCGGGTGGTCAGCTGACCGGCGCCCCGGCGAACACCGCGATCACCCCGAGCGCGGCGGCTCCGGCGAGTGCGCTGACCACCCCGCGCCGGTCCCCTTCGCGCCGCGCCACCATCAGCCAGGCGGCCGCGGCAGCGAGTACGCCGATCTGCCATAGGTGCTGGAGCGCGAGGGCGAGCGGGATCGCGGATCCGGCGATCGCCCCGATCGCCGCCGGACCGGCCCCGGCGAGGAAAGCCTGGACGGTCCTGTTGGTGCGCAGGGCGTCGAAGTGCCGCGCTCCGCCGAGTACGAACAGGAACGACGGAGCGAAGGCGACCGCCACGGCCAGCAGTCCGCCGACGAGACCGGCAGCGGCGTATCCGACAACTGCGACGGTGAGCACGACCGGGCCCGGCGTGATCTGGCCGAGCGCCACCGCGTCGAGGAACTGGGCGGACGTCATCCAGTGGTAGTGGTGCACGGCGTCGCTCTGCATCAGCGGGACGATCACGAAGCCGCCGCCATAGGACAGCGCGCCGACCTTGAACGCCACCCACACCAGCGCGCCGATTCCCCCCGCGCCCGCCACCCCGGCAACCGCCGCCAAGACTGCGGTTTTCGGCGCGGCCAGCAGTCCTGGAACGACGCTCTTAAGCCGCAGCGCACGTCGAGCTGAGCTGTTGCGGATCACAGCCTCGATCAGTCCGCATCCGATCAGGACGAGCACGAGTTCCGGTCCGATCAACGCCGCCGCGCCGCCGCCCGCGCACAGCCAGCCGATCCAGCGCAGGCGGCGGTATGGATGCGCGCGTACCCGGTTCCAGGACGGAACCGCCAGGTCGGAAGCGGCCCGCACGGCGACCGCTGCGACGGCGGCCCCGGCTCCGGCTGCGGCACCCCGCACTGCGAGCGGCGGATGCCCGCCCAGCAGGACTGCGGCGAGGGCGAGGATGATCACCAGGCCGGGCAGGATGAAGCAGATCCCGCCGACGAGACCGCCCAGCACGCCGCGCACCCGCCAGGCGCAGAAGATGGTCAGCTGGGTCGAGGCCGGGCCGGGCAGCAGGTTCGCCGCGGCGATCCCGTGCTCGAATTCTTCCGCGGTCAGCCAGCGGTAGCGCTCGACGCACAGTCGCCGCAGCAGGTTGATGTGCGCCGGCGGGCCGCCGAAACCGATGCAGCCGAGGCGCGTCCATTGCGCGGCGACCATGGCGAGCGGGGGCCGTGCCGCTGGGGCGTCCGGCCGCGCGTCGGCTGGTGCCATTGCGCGCGCCCAGCTCAGCTTTCGCCGTCGCCCGCGACCTTCGCGAGCGCGTCGCCGGTGAGCCGGAAGACCGTCCACTCGTCCATCGGGACCGCGCCGAGCGCCTTGTAGAACCCGATCGACGGCTCGTTCCAATCCAGCACGGCCCACTCGAGGCGCCGGTACCCGCGCTCGACGCAGATCCTGGCCAGCTCGGTCAGCAGCGCCCGACCGTGGCCACCGCCGCGGTGTTCCGGCCGCACATACAGGTCCTCAAGGTAGATGCCGTGCCGCCCGGTCCAGGTGGAGAAGTTCAGGAACCACAGGGCGAAGCCGACGATCTGCGGTCCGTCCCCGGACTCAGTCCCGGACTCAGTCCCAGCCTCGGTCTCGGCCACATGCGCGAACACCGCCGGCGCCGGGCCGAACAGCGCCGCGTGCAGGTGCCCGGGGGTCGCCTCGACCTGGTCCCGGGACCGCTCGTACTCGGCGAGATCGCAGATCAGCCGGTGGATCGCGGGCACGTCGGCGGGGCGGGCGGGTCGGATCATGCCGTCACCTTATGACGCTGCGCTCGGATGCCGCCACGCTCGCGGGACCAGGACCACCGCAGGAGGACCAGGCTCGCCGCGGCCGCCAGCGCGCACCACGTCGAGGCGAACGCATAATGCCACAGCAAGTAGCAAGCCGGTGCGCCCACGCCGCCGACGACGCCGAGCAGGCGGACATCGGTTCGATCACTCGCCAGCAGCGCGCCGAGCGCGGCCACAAGGTAGGCGATCGAGACCAGCCAGGCCAGGCGCAGATCATGCACCCCGTAGTGCATGGTGTGGCCGACCGCCTCAGCCGTGATCGGCCCGCTCGCAAGCGCGTACGCAAACACGGCGGACGTGGCCAGGCCGACGACGGCGAACGGGACGAGGCGCGCTCGGTGCCCCGGCCCTGCGGCCAGCAGCACCACGCCCGGAACGAAGGTCGGCAGCAGCGGAAAGGCGATCACGGCCCACGCCACGACCGCCCATCCGCCCACCAGTTGCGGGCTCATCGACGCAGCGCTCGTAGTCGCGCTGGTCATGGACGCGGTGCCCGTGGGCGCGGCGCCGGGCAGATGGTCCCACTTGGCCCATACCACCGACTCGATGAGCTGGTGCGCGCCGAGCAGCAGCGGCAGCGCGGCGAGCGGCAGCTCACGCACCCGCCCGTGACTCGCCGCGCCCGCCACCGAGGCGACCCCGATCGCCGCGATGGCGCTGCCCATGACCAGATCAGCCGTCGAACTCCAGCACATGGCCGTTCCCCGCCTCGCTATTCAGCCGCGGTAGGTCTCCAAGAGCCGCAGCCAGATCTCGCTGATCGTCGGGTAGGACGGCACCGCGTGCCACAGCCGCGCGATCGGCACCTCGCCGACCACGGCCACCGTCGCCGAGTGGATCAGCTCTCCGATGCCCGGGCCGACGAATGTGACCCCGAGCAGCACCTCGCGCTCGCTATCCACGATCATCCGGGCGCGTCCGGAGTAGTCGTCGGCGTAGAGGGAGGCGCCGGCCACCGAACCGAGATCGTAGTCCACCACCCGGGTCTTGTAACCGGCGCGCTCGGCCTCCTGCGAGGTCAAGCCGACAGACGCGACCTCCGGCTCGGTGAAGACCACCTGCGGCACGGACTGCTTGTCCGCGGTCGCCACGTGGGCGCCCCACGGCTTGTCGTCCACCGGCCGGCCGAGCGCGCGGGCGGCGATCGCCGCGCCGGCCATCCGCGCCTGGTACTTGCCCTGGTGGGTGAGCAGCGCCCGGTGGTTGACGTCGCCCGCCGCGTAGAGCCAGCCGTCCTCCACCGCCGTGACCCGGCAGGTCTCGTCGACCTCGAGCCACGATCCGGGCTCGAGCCCGACCGTGTCCAGGCCGATCTCCTGGGTGTGCGGCAACCGTCCGGTGGCGAACAGCACCTCGTCGGCCTCGAGCGTGCGCCCGCCCTCAAGCTCGACGGTGACCGGGCCCGGGTGCACCGGCCGCCGCACACCCGTGACTTCGCCGTCGAGGTCCACGGTGACGCCCGCCTTCACCAACGCGTCCGCCACCATCTCGCCCGCGAACGGCTCCATCCGGGGCAGCAGGCCGCGGCGGGCCAGGAGGGTGACCTCCGAGCCGAGCGCCCGCCACGCGGTGGCCATCTCGACCCCGACCACTCCGCCACCCACGATCACGAGACGGCCGGGGACCGTCGCCGAACTGGTCGCCTCGCGGCTGGTCCACGGCTTCGCGTCGGCGAGCCCCGGCAGGTCGGGCAGCAGAGCGCGGGTCCCGGTGCAGACGGCCACCGCGTGCCGGGCGACCAGTTCGCGTTCGTCGCCCTCCGCGGTGCGCACGATCACCCGGCGCGGCCCGGCGAGCCGCCCCACGCCGCGCACGAGGTCGACGTGGACGGAGTCGAGCCAGCCGGCCTGGCCGTCGTCCTTCCAGTGCTTGGTGAAGGTGTCGCGCCGCTCGAGGACCGCGGCGGCGTCGAGCGCACCAGTCACCGCCTGGCGCGAGCCGGCCACGTCCCGGGCGCCGGCCAGCGCGGCGGCCGGCCGCAGCAGCGCCTTGCTCGGCATGCACGCCCAGTAGGAGCACTCGCCGCCGACCAGTTCGCTCTCCACGATCACCGTGGTCAGCCCGGCGGCGCGGGTCCGCTCCGCCAGATTCTCCCCGGTCGGCCCGGCACCCAGGACGATCACGTCGTATTCCGCTGCTTCTGCCTGGGCCATCTCGCGTTGCCTTCCGCTCGTTGGCGCGGTTCCGCGCCGCTCCGCCTCGTTGACCGCGTGCACGCCGTCCAGCGCATCCGACGCCGGCCCCCGTCGGACCGCCGCCGCGGCTCGCCCACTCATCGTTTCCTGTGCGCCGTTCGCCGTCCACTCGGACCGCGCCCGCGTAACGACCCGGTAAGCCGGGAAGTGCCTGGGCGTGATCAGGGATTGGCGCGCGGCCTTGGCGCCGCTCGCCGCCGCGGTCGTCGCCGTGGCCGGTGCCGGGAGCGTCGCCGGGTGCGGCACCCGCCTGCCGAGCAGCGCATTCAGCAGCGCGGCGACCGACGGAGCGGGGCCCGCCGTCGACGGGGTCACCGCCGACACCGTCAAGGTCGGGATGATCGACTCGATCACCAGCCCGGTCGGCACGGACGCCTTCTCTGGTCCCGGATACGGCGCGCAGGCCTTCTTCAAAGCGCTCGACGCGGCCGGAGGCGTCAACGGCCGTAAGATCATCGTTGATCAGTGTGATGACAGCGGCAGCGGTCTCGGCAACGAGCAGTGCGCGCACCAGCTCATCGACAGCGACAAGGTCTTCGCGTTCGCCGGGAACTCCATCCTCGACTACGCCGCGGCCGGTTACGTCAACTCCCGCGGCGTGCCGGACATCGGCGGCGAGCCCATCACCAACGCCTACGACCAGTACCAGCATCTTTACTCGATCTACGGGTCCGACGAACCGCGCAACGGATCGGTGGGCTGGAACGGCCGCCTCTACGGGTCGACCGAGGTGTACGCCTACTTCAAGCAGCGGTTCGGCGCGCATGTCGCGGCGGTCGTCTCGTACAACCAGTCGGACTCCGTCCGCTACGCGCAGTACGTCGCGTCCGGTTTGCGCGCGGAGGGCTACACCGTCGTCGATGAGCAACTCGACTTCGCCCTGCCGAACTTCGCCGCGGCCGCGTCGGACATGAAGGCGCACGGCGTGCAGATCGTCTTCGACGCCATCGACACCAGCGGGAACGGCAGGCTCTGCGCCGCCATCGACCAGTCCGGCCTGAATCTCATAGCGAAGGTGACGACGACCCAGAGCTGGGACCAGACCGTACGCACGACGTACGCCGACGCACCGCACTGTCGCAACGCCCTGTTCGCAACCGGCTCCGACCGGAACTACGAAGACACGCAATACCCTGCGGTAGCCGCGTTCCGCGCCGCGATGGCGAAGTACTTCCCCGACCGCCAGGACAAGCTCTCCGCCTGGGAGTTGGAGGGCTGGGCCTCGGCGCAGTGGCTCACCGACGCGATCGCCTCATGCGGCAACGCGGTGACGAGGGCGTGCGTGGAGCGTTTCATGAACCAGCCGCAGAGCTATGACGCGCACGGCCTGCTGATCCCGGCCTCCTTCACCGTGACGCCGCCCGCCGCGACCACACGCGCCTGCCTCGATGTCGTTCGGTGGCAGGATTCCGCGAACTCCGGCGCGGGCGGCTGGGTGACACAGGTCCCGGACATGAACACGAACTGCTTCACCGTGCCGGTGATCTCGTACGCTCCCTGAACAGTTCGGAGGGTTCCCCGGCGAACGTGATCCGCCCGCGGTCGAGCTGCCACACGAAATCGCAGACCGCCAAGGCCCGCTCCGCGGCCGGTTCTGCGACGAGCACGGCCCGGTCCGGCGAGACGAACGCCGCCAACTGCTGATATACGCGCTCTGCCAGCTCGGCCGCGAGTCCCTGTACCGGCTCGTCGACCAGGAGCACCTGCCACTTCCCGGTCAGCCCACCGGCGACCGCGAGGAGCTGCCGCTCCCCGCCGGACAGCGTCGCGGCCTGGTGCTCCGCGAGCGCCGCGAGTTCGGGGAAAAGCTCGAACGCGCGGTCCGGGCGGCCGGTCGCGCGCAGATTGTCCGTGACCGTCAGATTTGGAAATACGTTAACGCCCGAGGGCACCACCCTCAGCGCACGACTGTCCGCCGATCGCCCATCAGGTCCCGACAACTCCAGCCGGCCCTCTTCCCGCGTCGCCGTACTGGGAACGCCGCCGCACCACTCCAACAGCGTCGTCTTGCCCGCGCCATTGGGCCCGACCAGCGCTGTCAACGCTCCGTACGGCACGACCAAGTCCACTCCGTGCAGCACCTCGACGCCTCCATAGCGGACGCGGACGCCCTGGCACCGCAACGCCGTCGTCATCGCACCGCCCCCACGGCCTCGACCGACTCGCCGCGCAGCCACGGTGCTGTGAGCGCCGCCACGCCGACGATGATCGCCGACGCCCCCGGCACCACCGTGTCCGCGACCACCATCCCCACCGCCGCGAGGATCAGTGACGGCGCGCTCGTGATCCCCACCGCCGTCGCCGCTGCCAGCCAGATCAGACCTCGAAGCGGGTCGTACGTCGCCGGATCGAAGGACAGGTCGGCATAGCACCACAGCGCCCCGCCGAACGCCGCGACAGCACCGCCGAGCACGAATACCAGGACCCTGGTGCGCTCCACGGGGATGCCCAGCATGCGCGCGGCCGGCTCGCTGTCGCGGATCGCGGCCAGGCGTCGGCCGAGTGCGCCGTGTTCGAGCGGCACCAGCAGCAGCACGACCAAGCCGAGGCCGACCGCCTCCGCTACCAGGTACGCCCTATCCCCGCTGAGGAGGCCGGGTCGGTTCACTGCGGGTGGTGGGGTGAATAAGGGCTGTTCAAACACGAATCTGCTGGCTGCCGTGGCGATCGCGAGCGTCGTCAGCGCCAGGTGCAGGGGACGTTTGCGCGCGACCGGAAGCGCGAGCACCGCGCCCAGCAGCGCTCCACCGAGGGCGGCCTCGAGCAGGCCGAGCCGGGGTTCCCACGCCGCGATCAGCGCGCCGGTGCCCACGAATGCCGTCTGGCCGAGCGAGATCAGTCCGCCCTCGTGCAGCACCCGGAAGGACAGGAGGACCACCGCCAGCGCCGGGATCTGCTGCGCCGTCCGCACATCGCCCGGCCGCAGCAGCGCTGCCGCCACCGCCAGCGCGACGACCGGCCACCACCCGCCGACTCGTTCGGCCAGCGCCGTGCGGCGCAGCGTCGCCGAGGTCCGTTCCCGCGCTTCGTGGAACGCAGGGGTCGACCACACCGCGACCAGCAGCACGGCCACGAAGAGATTCGACCGCACCGCGCCGAGCACCTCGCCGGGCCGGCCGGACAGATGCACACCGATCAGCTCGGCCTGCGCGATCCCGGTGGCGAGAGCAACCCCGACGGCGGTGAGCGGGTGCGCCAGCCGGGCCGCGACGACCACGCCCAGCGTCTCGAAGAGCAACAGCGTGAAGGTGACCGGATCGAGGCGCAGCTGCGGGGCGAGCAGCATCCCGGCCGCGGCCGCCAGCGCGGATCCGATCGCCCAACCCGCTCGCCCCAGGCCGCGCGCGGGCAGCCCGGACAGCTCCGCCAGCCTGCGGTCGTCCACCACCGCCCGGATCGTCACCCCGAACGCGGAGCCCCTGGTCAGCAGGATCAGCCCCGCCGCGATCACCGCCAGCAGCCCCAGCTCGACGAACACCCCGTCGGAGATCGAAAGGCCACCCCACCGCACCATGCTCTGTGGCAACAGGCTCGGCGCATCCGTGCGGGCGCCCGAACCCCACACCACCGTCGCGATCCCGACGAGCAGCACGGTCACCCCGAAACCGGCGGTGAGCTGGGCCCCGACTCCGGCGGCCCGCCGCTGCAAGGGATTGAACACGGCGAAGTCCAGCAGCACCCCGAACAGCGGAGCGCACACGAGAATGATCACCGCAGCGGCCACCCCGGTCGGAATGCCCCACGCGTGCACCGCCGTGTCCAGCAGGAACGCCGCCGCCATACCGATCGCGCCGAACGCCACATTCAGCACGCCGGTCACCCGGTAGGTCGTGATCACCCCCAGGCCGGACAGTCCCGCGACCGCCCCGATGCCGAGCCCCGCCACCGCCAACTGCCCGGCCCCGGCGCTCATCCCCGGTTACCCGCGCTCGTTGGGCTCGGTGCTGCCAGAAGCTACAGGCTCCGCCTCGCTGCTGACGCCGAGCGCCGCGAGGTCCGGGTCGCAGATCGGGCAGGCGCGCCGCGGTGCCGAGCCGTCCGCCACCGCCTCCTTCGTGAGCTCGAACGCTTCAGGCTTGCCGTCGATCAACGGACAGTCGGACCGATGCACATAGTTACCACCGGGCAGCCCCCAAAGGCGCCCGTCGTCTCCGCCCCGCCCGCTCGACGCACCGTCTCGGCCGCTTCCCCCAGCCACGCCATACGCCGCTGCACCTTGCCGAGTTGTGCCGTACGCATCCCCGCCGCGCCCGGCCCATCCCGCCATCCGGCGCGCGAGGATCATCATCGACCCCACGATGATCAGCGCCGATCCCGGGATCGTGGCCGATGCGAGGTACGGGAGCTGCTGGGCCTCGGTCGGCTGCCCGGAGATCTGGTACCAGCCCACGACCGCCATCCCGGCGCCCACCGCGACCACGAGCCAGCCGGGCTCCGGTCCGGGACCAATGCGGACAACCACCTGCACCCCTCTGCAAACTCACCCAACAGCACCACGATGCTATGGCAGAAACGGTGTCACGCCCGCTAAGGGTTTGCGCAAGGACTGAACGGGCGATTCCGGCGCCATCCGCTGCCGAAATATCGCACCTGAAGCCCGGGACGGACAAACCTCGCTCGCCGGAATCGAAACCGCTGGCGCCGAAGGCATCCACCACCCCTGTCGCTACCGGTAGCCGGTCGATCCAGAGTCCTGTGTTGCATGGGGATTGATTTGCCGAACACCTGACGGCGGCGGGCCGTCGCAGGCATCATGGATCCACGCCGAGAGGTCACTGGTGGGGACTTGCGTGCGGCGTGATGTGCAAGGGGGCGGAGTGCGCCGGGTCATTACCTTCGCGGTGAGTCTTGCGTTGGCAGGTCTCGCCGCGCTGCTCACATGGGTCAGCAAACTGCCCAAGGCTCCGCTCGACGTCGTCACCGCGGCGGGAGCCGTCGCCGCGGTGATCACTGCCGGAACCTCCGATCGCATCAAGCAGGAGTTCGCCGCGCTGCTGGCTCCGCAAAGCGCTCGCGCTCTCGTCCTGAAGACCCGGTTCACCACCGACCCCCGCGGCCGCAGGCCCCCGCGCGTCCGGGATGCCGACCCGCTGGATCTCGGCGTGCACGAGGCAGACCCCGTCAACGCCGGCTCGCAGGGTGCCGGGAGTGCCGACGTGCTTCCTGACTATGTGGCGCGAGATATCCATCCGTGGGTGGTCGAGCGGATCCGGTCCGGCGGATTCGTTCTCATCGAGGGCCGCTCGGCGGCGGGTAAGTCTCGCTTGGCCTTTGAGGCCATGCGCGAGGCCGTACCCCATTACCGGCTGCTGATACCCGCAGATGGTAAAGCTCTGGCTGAACTCGCCAAGCTCGGCCGCGCCCCCGCCGACAGCCTGATCTGGCTGGACGACCTGGAGCGATATCTGGGCGCTGACGCGCTCACCCGCGCTGTGCTCGACAAGCTCTGTCCTCCTGGTTCTAGCGACGTCGCAGTGTTGGCGACACTTCGCCTGGAAGAACGGCGGGCCCGCACCCAGACCGACGAAAGCGGCGCGACACATGACCTCGCCCGTCTGGTCGAAGATGTCTTAAATCGAGCGCGCACCCCGGACATCCCCCTGTCCTCCGCCCTGTCTTCCGATGAGCGGTATCGCGCCTCGTCGAGTACCGACCGGCGCATCACACGCGCCATCGAACACGATGACGACGGCTTCGGCGCCGTCCTCTGCGGTGGACCGGCCACAGTCAAGCGCTTTCAACGTGCGGAGTACGGCGAGAATCTCACCGGTGCCGCCCTCGTCACCGCAGCTGTAGACGCCCGACGCACCGGCTATCCCCATCCGTTGTCCCGGGCCGAGCTTGAGACCCTTCACGTGCACTACGTGCCGACCTCCGACCGGCACCGCAGTGACCTGCCCACACTCGACCAGGCCCTGCACTGGGCGACGACCCGCGAGCACGGCGCCAGCTGCCTGGTCCCGCGCGCAGCCGATGCATACGAACCCTTCGACTTCCTGCTCGACCACATCCAACGCCAACGCGCCACCACGCCGATTCCAGACCAGGTCTGGGAAACCGTCATCGCCGCAGCGGACGCACCAACTCGGCTCATGATCGGCACCACCGCCTACTTCACCGGTGCCATGACCCATGCCGAGCACTGCTTTCGCTCGGCCGCAGCCACTGGTAATCCCGCAGCATCCTTCACCCTCGGGATCCTGCTGGCGGAGACCGGTCGTGTCGAGGAGGCGGAGGAGTTCTACCGCCGTGCTGCCGACGCCGGGGAAGTCGGTGCGCTCAACAACCTCGGGGTTCTGTTGGTGGAGGTTGGTCGTGTCGAGGAGGCGGAGGAGTTCTACCGCCAGGCCGCTGACGCCGGGGAAACCAATGCGCTCAACAACCTCGGGACTCTGCTGGCGAAGACCGGTCGTGTTGACGAGGCCGAGCAGCACTACCGCCGTGCGATCGACGCCGGGCACCCCGGTGCGCTCAACAACCTCGCGAACCTGCTGACGAGAGTCGGTCGCGCCGAGGAGGCGGAGGAGTGCTACCGCCGTGCGATCGACGCCGGGCACCCCGGTGTGCTCAACAATCTCGGGATCCTGCTGGCGAAGACCGGTCGTGTTGAGGAGGCGGAGGAGTGCTATCGCCGTGCCGTCGACGATGGGGAAGTCGGTGTGCTCAACAATCTCGGGATCCTGCTGGCGGAGGTCGGTCGTGTTGAGGAGGCGGAGGAGTGCTACCGTCGCGCCGTCGACGATGGGGAAGCCAATGCGCTCAACAACCTCGGGAATCTGCTGACGAAGACCGGTCGTACCGAGGAGGCGGAGGAGGCCTACCGTCGTGCCATCGACGCCGAAGCGACCGGCGCACGACACAATCTCGGCCTGATGCTAGCCAGGGCTGGTCGTGTCGAGGAGGCGGAGGAGCTCTACCGCGGCGCCATCGAAGCCGGAGACGCGGATGCTCTCAGCAACTTTGGCACCGTCCTCCGACAGGCTGGCTACGCGCTCGAGGCGGAGGAGTTTTACCGTCGTGCCGTCGATGGTGGAGAGACCGGCGCGCTGAACAATCTCGGGGTTCTGCTGGCGGAGGTTGGTCGGGTTGAGGAGGCGGAGGAGTTTTACCGCCGTGCCGTCGATGCTGGAGACACAGACGCGCTGAACAATCTCGGGGTTCTGCTGGCGAGGATTGACCGTGTTGAGGAGGCGGAGGAGTTCTACCGCCGTGCCGCCGATGCTGGAGAGACCGCTGCGCTCAAGAACCTTGGGAGCCTTCTGGTGAAGGCCGATCGTACCGAGGAGGCGGAGGAGTTTTACCGCCGTGCCGCCGACACCGGAGAGACCGGCGGGCTGAACAACCTTGCGGTCCTGTTGGCGGAGAGCGGTCGTGCCGAGGAGGCGGAGAAGTTCTACCGCCGTGCCGCCAACACGGGAGACATCGACGCGCTGAACAATCTCGGGGTTCTGTTGGCGGGGGCTGACCGTGTTGAGGAGGCCGAATGGTTCTACCACCGCGCCATCGACGCCGGGCACACAACCGCACTCCACAACTTCGGGGGCTTGCTGGCGAGGATTGACCGTGTTGAGGAGGCGGAGGAGTTTTACCGTCGTGCCATTGACGCCGGAGAGGCCGGCGTGCTGAACAATCTTGGGGTTCTGCTGGCGAGGATTGACCGTGTTGAGGAGGCGGAGGAGTTTTACCGTCGTGCCATTGACGCCGGAGAGACCGGCGCACTGAACAACCTCGGGCTCCTTCTGGCGACGACCGGCCGCACGCGCGAGGCGAAGCAGACCTACCGCCGCGCCATCAAGGCCGGAGAGACCGGCGCCCTACGCAATATGGGCTACCTTCTGGCGACGACCGGCCGCAAACGTGAGGCGGAGGAGTTTTACCGTCGTGCCGTTGATACTGGCGATACCGGTGCGCTCACCAGCCTCGGGGTTCTGCTGGCGGAGGTTGGTCGTGTTGAGGAGGCGGAGGAGTTTTACCGTCGTGCCATTGACGCCGGAGAGACCGGCGCCCTACGCAGCCTCGGAGTTCTGCTGGCGGAAGACGGCCGTGTTGAGGAGGCGGAGGAGTTTTACCGTCGTGCCATTGACGCCGGAGACACCAGTGCCCTCAACAGTCTCGGGATTCTGATGGCGCATGCGGGCCGCACGCGCGAAGCGGAGGAGCTCTACCGCCGTGCCATTGACGCCGGTCTTGCCAACGCGCACCACAATCTCGGGATCCTGCTGGTGAAGGCCGGCCGGAAGCAGGAGGCCGAGGAGGCCTACCGTCGCGCTGTCGACGCCGGAGACACCGACGCCCTACGGGATCTCGGGATCCTGTTGGCGAAGGCCGGCCGCGAGCATGAGGCGGAGGAGGCCTATCGTCGCGCTGTCGATGTCGGCGAAACCAGCGCGCTGAACAACCTCGGGCTCCTTCTGGCGAAGGCCGACCGTGTCCAGGAGGCGGAGGAGGCCTACCGTCGTGCCGTCGACGCCGGGCACAAAGACGCCCTGAACAACCTCGGGAATCTGCTCGCGAAAGCCGGCCGCAAACGCGAGGCGCAGCAGGTCTACCGCCGCGCCATCAATGCGGGGCAGACCAATGCCCTGAACAACCTCGGCATCCTGCTGGCAGACAGCAATCGGGTGCGCGAGGCGAAACAGGTCTACCGTCGTGCGATCAACGCTGGAGACACCGGCGCATTGAACAACCTCGGAATCCTCCTGGTCAATGATGGTCGCGTGCATGAGGCGGAGGAGCTCTACCGTCGTGCGATCGACGCTGGAGACACCGGCGCATTGAACAACCTCGGGATCCTCTTGGCGAATGCCGACCGTGTCGAGGAGGCGGAAGAGCTCTACCGCCGCGCCATCGACGCCGAGGAGGCCGACGCCCTGAACAACCTCGGCATCTTGCTGTCGAAGATCGGCCGCAAACGTGAGGCTGAGGCGTTTTATCGTCGTGCTGTCGACGCCGGGGTAACCGACGCCCTCACCAACCTCGGGCGGATTCTGGTGAAGACCGGTCGCAAACGCCGGGCGGAGACTTTCTTTCGTCGTGCCATTGACGCTGGAGACACTGACGCCTTATTCGACCTCGGGAACGTGCTGGCTCGCACGCGTCGTAAGCGTGAGGCCGAGGGGTTCTTTCGTCGTGCGATCGACGCTGGAGACACGAACGCCCTGCTCAATCTCGGGAACGTGCTGGCTCGCACACGCCGCAAGCCCGAGGCTGAGGAGATCTTTCGTCGTGCGATCGACGCTGGAGACACGAACGCCCTGCTCAATTTGGGGAACCTGCTAGCCCGCATGGGCCGCAAGCCTGAGGCTGAAGAGTTCTTTCGTCGTGCGATCGACGCTGGAGACGTCATCGCCCTCCTCAACCTTGCGGCGCTGCTGGCTCGAACTCGCCGTATACGCGAGGCGGTACAGGTTTACCGCCGCGTCTTCGAAGCCGAACACACCGAGGCTTTACTGCGTGCGGCCAGCAGGATGTTCAAATTCAAACACGCGTAGAGCTCATGCGTTAACGCGGCATCCCCGTCATTGACTTCGCCGCCGCCGATCGTCGGCCCGGTGCACCGCGTGCGCCGAGTGGTCGGGAACGTGGGCTGAGCGACCTGGGCATCAATTGGCCTGAAGAGCATACTTTTAAGCAGTATTGCGACTTGTTTGGACGGCCCTGCCACGGCAGGCCAGGCGGCGACCACTGACGCGGGAGGCTGCATGCACGGGTCTTGGTGGCGGCTGACGGGAGTTCCGCCGTTCTCTGACCGCTCGAATGTCAGCCCTCACAGCGTTCGATCCGGGGCGTCTGAGCGACTTGCGTCGGGGGATACAGAATGAAACATCGTCCCGCCTCAGAGACGAGATGAGGCATTGCAATGATCACTAGTCGACAACGATACTATCAGAGCAGCTCAGAGGTAGTGCGCAAGCCAGTATTGACACTGCTCATCCGTGTCCTCATCCCATTGCCGTTGACGGGAGTGGCGCTTCTGGCCTCCTGCAGCTCAAGCGGCGGCGGTTCCTCCGGTGCCGCGGCGAGTTCGGCGGCGGCTTCCCCGAGCTTCAACCAGGCAGCCGCGACGACGCAGGTCACGCAGGTGTGGCAGTCCTTCTTCTCGAAGGACACGCCGATCAGCCAGAAGGAGATGCTGCTGCAGAACGGTACGACCACGATGATGCCCGCGGTCCAGGCGTTCGCCAACGACCCGCGGGTGGGACAGGCGACCGCGACCGTTCAGCAGGTGACATTCCCGTCGCCGACAGACGCCGACGTCACGTATCAGATCTCGCTGAACGGCGCGGTGATGGAGAGCGGAATGGCCGGCAAGGCGGTCAACCAAGGCGGCCATTGGCTGGTGTCCGACGTGACGCTGTGCGGACTGCTTCAGCTCGCGGCCGCCGCCGGTGGCGGAAGCGCGCCCGCGATACCCGGTTGCTCGTAACGGGGCCACGATTCTGAGCGGGGACTGCCGCGGCCTAGGCGCCCACGGTGGTCGTCCGCTCAGGTCCTCCATTCGGGTGAGCAACCGGTGAGCACGGACTGCCTGGCCGTATGCCGCCGCGAACGCGGTCGCCCGTCCCTCGATCGAATGGTTGATCGTGCTCCACCGCCCGCCGACGCTCCCCGGTCCGGCAGACTGGCACCACCTGCTGTTCCGGGCGGGGCGGGGGATTCGAGCGCATCCGCTCGTCCAGGCCGCCGACCGGGCGCTGAAGCGGCGCGCGCTCATCTGGGCTTAAGAGCGGCGGGTAC
The DNA here is from genome assembly GCF_035938995.1 of Actinocrinis sp. Taxonomy (GTDB): domain Bacteria; phylum Actinomycetota; class Actinomycetes; order Streptomycetales; family Catenulisporaceae; genus DASZGI01. Next base: position 13,985 of record NZ_DASZGI010000053.1, on the reverse strand, counting down.
TGTGAGAGGACGCCACCACCCGTGTCTTGGAAGCCTGACGCGCCGTCCGGGGCGCTGTCCGACGCAGCCGCCGTGCCCGCCGCGAGGGGGGCGGGCGGCCGTACCGCGTTGCGCGAGCCTGCCTATGACCGGTACAGCACCGACCTGGCCGGGGAGCTGTTCGGTCCCGCCGACCACGCCTATCGCTATCCGGGTGGGGACGAACGGATCGGAACGCTGCTGAGCGCGGCTCTCGCGGCTGCCCCAGGAGCCATCGCGCTGGTGCGGGATCACGATCACCGGGTGGATTTCGTCAATCGGGCCTTCCGCGACGCCTTCGGTCTGCCCGCCGACGCCTGCGGCCCGCTGGCCGGACTGGTGCCGCAGTTCGAACAGCTCGGACTGCTCGACGCGCTCGATCACGTCTACGCGACCGGCACTGTGTTCACCGCGCCCGAGGTCCGCGTCTCCGGGTACGGTCCGGGTCGGCGGCCCGCGGTGCTGCGGGTCACCTGCTCGGCGGTCCGGCATCCTGAGGACGGTCCGGTTACCGGCGCGCTGATCAGCATCGTGGACTGCACCGACCAGAGCTCGGCGGTGGACCGGTTGCGCGCAGGGGAGCGCAGGCACCGATACGCGGCGGTCGCGCTGCAGCGGTCGCTGCTGCCGCAACGTCTTTCGCAGCCTGATGATCTGAGGATCGCCGGGTGCTACCTGCCGGGGGCTGCGGAGGACCACGGGGACGGCGCTCGGGAGGCCAGGCGGCGTGGCGCGGTCGAGCCGGGCGAGTTCCAAGTCGGCGGCGACTGGTACGACGTGATCCCGCTGGGTGCCGGGCGGACCGCGCTCGTCATGGGCGACGTCATGGGGCGCGGCGTGCACGCGGCGGCCGTGATGGGCCAGCTCCGTGCGGCGGTCCGGGCGTATGCGGCGGCGAACCTTCCGCCGGGGGAGTTGCTGTTGCACCTGGACCGGCACGCCTCGGAACTCGAGGGCGTCGCCTACGCGGCCACGTCGGCGAGCGCGGGCGCGACCGACTTCGGCGCGTTGGCCACCGCCGTCTACGCGGTCTATGACCCGGACGATCGGGTGCTGACATACGCGCGCGCAGGACACCTGGCCCCGCTGCTGCGGCTGCCGGACGGCGCGGTGGTCGAACTCGACGCCGCGGGCGGACCGCCGCTCGGCATCGGCGAGTGGACCTGGCAGGAAGCGTGTATCGCGATTCCGGCGGGGTCGTATCTCGCGATGTTCACCGACGGCCTGGTCGAGCGCAGAGGCACGGACCTGGACGTGCGGCTCCACAAGCTGCGCGAGGTGTTCGCGACGGCCCCGCAGGCGCCGGTCCCCCGGCTCCCCGATCCGCACAGCAGACTCGGAGCGCGCAGACCGGGGCCGGTGGACCTGGTGCGCGATCAGCTGCTCGACGGAATGGACCTGCCCACAGACCACGATGACGACGTCGCGCTGCTGGTCGTGCACGTGCCGCGCTGGCAAGGCGACAGGGCTGAGCTGTTCCGCTCGGCAGACGTGGAGCTGGTCGGTGGCACGGAGATCGCGGCCCACGCGAGGGCGTTCGCATCCGGGGTGCTCAGAAGCTGGCACGTCGGCGACGACCTGTGTGACGCGGGAGTCCTGGCGGTCAGCGAACTGGTGGCGAACGCGGCAATCCACGGCCGCCCCCCGGTGAGGCTCAGGCTGAGAAGGACCGATCGGCGCCTCATCGTCGACATCAGCGACGGAGACGACCACCTCCCGCGCCGCCGCCTCGCCAACGACACGGACGAAGACGGCCGCGGCATCGGCATCGTGGCCAGCCTCGCGGACTCCTGGGGTGCCCGCCAACTCGACACCGGCAAGTCGGTCTGGTGCGAGTTCGCCCTGGATCAGCACTGAGGGACCTTGCCCACACGGCGCGTCGACCGTCGGCCTCCCGCGCCCCTCGGCGTCGCGTGGTCGCGATGTCGATGAAGATGACGATGACGACACCTGAGCGCTCGCCGCGCCGGCTACGCGTGCAACTGCGTCTTCCATCGCCCGGCATTCGCGATTGCAGTGTTCTTCCCAGCGGCCGGCCCTCGCCGGACTCCCCGCGCTGTGGGATATCCCGTCGCTACTTCTATGAGCCCCTGCACCGCCACATGACCGCTCTCTGTCCGACCCACGATCCACGAGGACCGGGCGGACAGGTGCTCGCCTGCACCGACCAGCCAGCCCGTGTTCTTTGCCGCCCCCACCCCACGCCGGTGCGATTATCGGACGGCCGCATGATCCACGTGAAACAGTGTCAGATCAAGCAGTGTCAGATCGAACAGTGTCAGATCGCGGGCGGGATGTCGCCGCGCGGTTTGCAGCTCAGCTGACGATGGCGTGGGTGGCGTAGTAGACGATCGCCGCGCAGGCGCCCGAGGCCGGGATTGTCAGGAACCACGCGTAGACGATGTTCTTGGCGACGCCCCAGCGGACCGCGTTCCTTCCCCTGGTCGCCCCGGCGCCCATGATCGAACCGGTGATGACGTGGGTCGTGGACACCGGGGCCGCGTAAAGGAACGCGGTGACGTAGAGCACCAGCGACGCCACCGTCTCGGCCGCGAAGCCGCGGGGCGGGTCGAGCTCGATGATCCTTCGGCCGAGCGTGCGCATGACCCGCCAGCCGCCCGAATACGTTCCCAGCGAGATCGCGATCGCCGCGGACCACAGCACCCACCACGGCACGGCGCTGGAGCCGGACGCGTGCCCGCCCGCGATCAGGGCGAGCATCACCACGCCCATCGTCTTCTGCGCATCCTGGATGCCGTGGCCCAGCGCCATCCCGGCCGCGGAAACGGTCTGCGCCATCCGGAAGTTGCGGGTCACCCGGCTCGGATTCGCCCTGCGGAACGCCCAGAGGATCCCGATCATGACCGCGAACGCCAGCACGAAGCCGACGACCGGCGAGGTGACCATGGGCACGATGACCTTGCTCCACAGCCCGTCCCAGTGCACCGCGAGCCCGGCCGGCAGGGCCGCGCCGACCATGCCTCCGATCAGCGCGTGCGAACTGGACGAGGGGAGCCCGAAATACCACGTGGTCAGATTCCAGATGATCGCACCGGCGAGCAGCGCGAAGACCACGACCAGGCCGTTCGTGCCGTGCGCGGGGGTGGCGATGATGCCCTGGACGATCGACTTCGTCACTCCACCGCCGAGCCTCAGTCCCGCGTACGCGCCGAGCAGGTTCATCAGTCCGGCCAACATCAGCGCGGCCCGCGGCGTCAGCGCGCGGGTGGAAACGGACGTGGCGATCGCGTTGGCGGAGTCGTGGAAGCCATTGGTGTACGCGAAGCCGAGGGCGATCACGACGACCGCGATCAGGCCGAGCGTTTGCACGGTGTCAGGACTCCTTGACGACGATCGTCTCGATCGTGTTGGCCACGTGCTCGAAGTTGTCCGCCGCCGCTTCGAGCGTCTCGACGATCTCGCGCAGCTTCATCACCGTCAGCGCGTCGTACTCGCCGGAGAACAGGTGCGCCAGCAGCTTGCGGTACACCTGGTCGGCCTGGTTCTCCAGCCGGTTGACCTCGATCCAGTACTCGGTCAGGTCCTTCATCCCGCGCAGCCGGGGCATCGCCTCGGCGGTCAGCTCGGCCGCCCGCACCAGCACGTCCACCTGGTCGGCCACCCCCGCCGGCAGCGCCTCCACCTGGTAGAGCGTCGCCAGGTCGACCGCGGCCTCCATCGCGTCCATCACGTCGTCGAGCCGCCCGGCGAGCTGGTAGATGTCCTCCCGGTCGAACGGGGTGATGAACGAGGAGTTCAGCTGCCGGTAGATCGCGTGGGTGACCTCGTCCCCGGCGTGCTCGGCGTCACGCATGCGCTCGGCGATCACCGCGCGTCCGGCCTTGTCGGTGCCGAGCATCTCGGTGAGCAAAGCGGCGCCCACGACCAGGTTGTCCGCGGCCTTAGCGAACAGGTCGTAGAAGCTCGACTCCTTCGGGGTCAGACGCAGGCGCACAGGGTTCTCCGGGCGGGCTCGGGTTCGGTCCAGCAGTCTCGCCCCCGCGCCTGTGAGCGCGACAACACCCCGACCGGCATGCCGTAGTCCGATCGGGGCTGGGGCGGTGGTCCGGGAACTCCAGCGTTCCATGACCACAAGGATGCTAGACGGTAACCAGCCGGGGCGCGGTACGTGCGCCCATCTGAGCGCGGTTCGGCGCCCACCTCGTCGCCCAGCGGCTACGCTGAGTGATGACGGCGGGTGACCTCGAGTGGTAACCGGCACCGGCCGCGATCGGCTGTTGCCCGCGATCGCGGCCGGAGCGGTATTTGTGGCGATGAACAACTCAGTCGGGCGGCGCCCATCGCGCCGCCCATGACACCCAAGCTCATCCCCGTGTTCTGGTGACTTCACCGGCCCGCCGGTGCCGGCGGCGCGGCGTCCTGCGACCTGTGTTCCGATTTCCCCGTGTGTCTTGCGTTTGTGGCCTTGCCTATGCAATTGCGTTCAATTGCCGCTGCACAGATCCTGCGTAGTAGGTGTCGTGCCTGCTCAGTCGTGCTTCCGGCTCACGCTCCCACAACAGCTCGAGGCCGGACGCCGAGAATGACGTCGATGGCCTCGTGGGAGAGTGGTACATCACTGCGCTGCGCCGCGATGATGAGCTCCGCATACAACTCGATCTCGTCCAGGGCTACCCGGTCGTGTACGGAGGTTCGCGGCGGACGGCCGTGGCCGGGCGCCGGGTCTCGGCGCGGTGCCGGATCGTGTTGGGGGGTGTGCGCGTGGGGCGCGGGACGCAATCCGGTCACCTCCTTACGGTTCTGGTGATCCGCGTTCGGCGGCTCCCCGATGGCCTTCCGCTGACATTGCCAGCTTAAGGACGAGCCTGGGCAGCGACCATGGCCCGGTTGGGTCATCCGCCGCCGGTCGGGACTAGTTCGGTAAGGCCGGTCCCCGGGGCCCGTCGGTGGTGTCAGCGGGTGGTCTTCGCGGAACTCGCGCTGACCAGGTCGGCAGCCGGCGGAGTGCTCACCGTCACCGGGGTGTCGAGGTCGTAAAGGTCCGTGGTCGCCGCGATCTGCACCTCGCCGTGCGCGGGCGCCTCGGCCGGGAACGTGAAGTGCGCCACGACCCGCCGCACGTCGCCCTGCGCGTCCAGATACGCGTCGAACGGGATCGTCTTCTGGGTGAACGACCGGGACGCCGCGAGCAGGTCCGACCGGATCGGATCGGACGACTCGGCGGCGGAGGAGTCCAGGTCGAGGATGCCGGTGTAGTGGGCGACCGCGGTGCCGCGCACCGTGTCCTGGCCCACGTAGTGGACCGCGCCCGCGGTCACCCCGCGCAGCAGCGCGAAGTCGAAGACCGGGCTGGTGTATCCGGCGCTGATAACGTCCCCGTCGGGCAGCTTGGCGCCCGCGACCCAGCGCCACTTCGCCTCCTGCCCGACCCGCCGCAGGTATAGCGTGGTCGGGGTGATGACCTCCTCGAGCGGCGTGGCTACCTGCGGGATGGTCAGCACGATGACGCCGATCTGCTTGTCCAGATCGAACGAGCCCGAGCCGATGAACAGCTGGTCCTTGCCGTCGACGGACATCGTGACCGAGGTGGCGACCTTCGCGGTGTGCACTTTGTCGGCGACCGCCGCGTTGCGCACCGCGGCGACCGGGTCGGCGGAGACGGCGACGCCCTTCGCTGAGCACCCGGCCGTCGACGCGACCACACACGCTCCGAGCGCGAGCGCCCCGGAACGCAGTACCGCAGAGTGCTTCAATTTGTGGGGTGTCGCCGCGTTCACTCGTGTCACCTCGGGTACTCACTTGTAAGCCGAACGGATGATCCGCACCGGTATTCGTCCTCCCCAACGACCCGGATGGAGGATGGTTACGGAAGCGGCATGGGTCGTGACGAGGAGTGTTCAGACGATGCGGGTGTTCGTTGCGGGAGCGACCGGCGTGCTCGGGACCGCGGCGGTACGGCGGCTGGTGGCCGGTGGACACAAGGTGACCGGGATCGCGCGCACACCCGTGCGGCGACAGCGGCTTGTCGCGGCCGGCGCGACACCCGTGGACGTGGACTTATTCGATCCGGGCGCCGTGCACCGGGCTCTGGAGCACCACGACGTCGTGTGCAATCTCGCCACCAGGATTCCGGTCGGCACGGCCGCGCTGCGTACTTCATCGTGGCGGGAGAACGACCGCATTCGGACCGAGGGGAGCGCGGTGCTGGCCAAGGCCGCCGCGGACTGCGGCGTGCTCCGGCTGATTCAGGAGGCGGTGGCCTTCGCGTACGCGGACGCCGGAGAGGAGTGGGTCACCGAGAAGTCCCCGATCGCGCCCTCGCCCCGGCTGCGCTCCTCGCTGGAGGCGACCGAGAACGCCATGGGCTTCGCCGACCAGTACCGCTTCGCCGTGGTCCTGCGATTCGGCCTCTTCTACGGCGCCGACGCGAACACGCAGTGGCTGCTCGAGCGGGTGCGGCGCGGAAAGCCGGTGCTCCTCGGCGAACCGTCCGGCTACATCTCGCCGATCGCGGTCGACGACGCGGCGGCGGCCGTGGTCGCCGCGCTCGCCGCTCCCTCGGGTATCTACAACGTCGCGGGCGCGCCGGTGCACCGCACCGAGTGGGCGCGGGCGCTGGGCACCGCGGCGGGCGTCGACGGCTCGGCCAAGTTCGTGCCCGCGCTCACCCGCCGGGTGCTCGGCGGCAAAGCGACCGACCCGCTGGCCCGCTCGCTGCGCATCTCCTCCGACGCATTCCGCACGGCGACAGGCTGGAGGGCGCGCACGCCGTTGGCAGAAGGCTTCGCCTCGGCGGTCAAGGCGCGCTGACGGCGGATGGTGGGCGCCGAACCCGGCTTCCGGAATCCGCGATCAGGGTGTAGCCGACGCCGACACTGACGGCGTCGGCTGCCCGATCGGCCAGGTGGGGACCTGCGCGTAGGGCCGCACCGCGCCGATGTAGCCACCGAAGGTGTCGATCGGGTCGAAGCGGATCGACGCTCCGGTGTGCGGCGCGTCGATCATCGCCCCGCCGCCGACGTAGATGCCCACGTGGTGGATCGTCGACGGGTCGTTCACGTTGTACGCGAAGAAAACCAGGTCGCCCGGCATGAGTTGGGCCCTCGGCACGTGAGGCCCGGCGTACCACTGGTCGGCGGCGACGCGCGGGATCGTCACGCCGACGCTTCCATAGGCGGCCTGTGTCAGACCGGAGCAGTCGAACTCGCCATTGTCCGCGGCCGTGCCGGTGCCGCCCCAAAGGTAAGGCGTGCCCAGACGGTCATAGGCGAACGCGATCGCCCTTACGGCGACGTCGCTCGTAGCGACCGTACCCGCGGGCGCTGCGAAGGCCTGCTCCAGAATCCGGATATTCTTCACATAGTTCTGCGTTTCGGCGATAGCGGGCACTCCACCCGCCGCCTCCACCGCACCCGGCCCCGCGTTGTAGGCCGCGAGCATGTTGTTTATCTGGTCGCCCGCTATCTTCGAGACCTGCTGCGCCAGCGCGCAGTCGTAACGCGCCGCGGCCGGGATGGCGTCCGCCGGGTTCCAAATATCCTGTTTGCCGTCTCCGTCCTGGGGGGACGACCAGTTCGGCCACGTGCCCGGCAAGAACTGGGCGATCCCCTCGGCCCCGGCGGGCGAGACGGCCTTCGGGTCGAAGGCGCTTTCCTGATAAAGCTGCGCGGCCAGCAGCGGTGCGCTCATCTGCGGACATGCCGCGCCCGCAGCCTCGATCAGCGTCGCGTAGGCGGCCGGGACCGTTCCGGGGGTCAGGGAGGCCTGCTGGGTCTGGAGCACCGAGCCGCTGATGGCCACGGCCGCCAGCGCCACCGCGCCGACGACCCCGAACGGGATGAACAGCACGCCGATCAGGATCCAGATCCCTCGTCTCGGCATCCCGACCAGCCCCCTCCCCTTCTCCGGCGAGAGTCAATTACCCAGGTTGGCGAGCCCACAGTCCCGGTCCGTGCGCGCGCCCTATGATAGGCGCGGTAGTGATGAGGCGTCAGGCAGCTTAATCAGCGCATTTGCGCCACATACCGCTGTTCGACTGCCCAATACACCCCCATACTGGCAACACTGGACGACAACGACCGACCCGAGGACCGGGGGTGCAGAGTGCTTCTAGCTCTACTCACGTCGCTGCCTACTCATGCCGCCGCGGTGGTACCCGCGGCCGGCGGCGGCAACATCGACACCATCATCGGCGGCATCGCCCCGAACTGGGGGCCGTTCGGCCAAGTCGGAAACCAGGCGCGGGTCATGATTGAAGTCATCATGGCCGCCGCCATCCTGCTTTGTCTCGGCATCGCCATCTGGGGGGCCGCCAAACAGCGGATCGGCGCCACCGCCCTGCGCGACTCGTTCAGCGCGGAGCAGGGCAAGGGCCTGATCGTGGCCGGTCTGACCGGCGTATTCATCATCGGTTCGCTCGGCACGCTGTTCACCATCGTCTACGGCATGGCGATCTGAGCCGTGGGCGCTCAGGCGCCGCGCCCCGGCGCGCGGACCGCGACACGAGGCGGGTCTCTGGCGTGTGGGTGTGCCGCTTGCACCCCCGTTCCGGTGACACTGGTTTCCATATCCAGTCGGGGTGAGCTCTGATGGCCCTCCCCCGCCGAGCTGATCGAGGGTCGTACGAGTTGGATGACGCAGCGCAGAGCACGCCCGAAACACGAACGCGTGTCAAGCTGCCGCCGGACCCCTACGGCTTCGGCGACGCCCGGCCGAAGCGCGGCCGCCGGCCGCTGATCATCGTCGGCGCGATCGTCGTCCTCTTCGTCACGGTCGCACTCGTGAACCGAAGCACGCACCATTCCTCCGGCACATCGGCCACCGGCCAGACAGGCCAGACCGGTACGAACGCCACGACGGGTGCGAGCTCGAACGCCAACGGCTCCGCCGGGTCCCCGGTGGGATCGGCGACCGGTCCGGTGACCTCGCCGATCCAGGGCAGCGGCCTGCCCAGCGGCACCGCCGACAGCATCCCGATCGGCTACCCGCACAGCGCTCAGGGCGCCCAGTCCGCCGCGGCGAACTACGTCTCCGCGTACGGCTCGGCCACGATGGTCCACGCGGACGCGCGCCACAAGCTGGTCAACGCGATCGCGGACCCGGCTATAGCGTCCACCCTGCAGAGCCAGCTTGACGCGACCTTCACCGCCGCGAACACCTCGTTCGGGCTGACCGCGGACGGCACGGCTCCGCCCGGGCAGACCTTCGTCGCGCGCGCCGCGCCGATCGGCGTCACCCTGGTCAACGACGACGGCAACAGCGCCACCGTCGCGGTCTGGACGGTCTCGCTCTCCGGGCTGGCCGGCGACGGCTCGACCCACCCGGTCGCCGAGGCCTGGTCCACGATCACCGTCACGCTCCACTGGACCCAGGGCGACTGGAAATGGGTCTCCTTCACCTCGGTCGACGGACCCGTCCCGACCAGCGGGCAGCAGATCCCGTCCACCGGCCAGGCCTTGCAGAACGCGGTGAACCAGTTCGGGGGGTTGCGCTATGCCCGTTGAGGCCGTGATCCATCAAGCTGCCCTGTTGGCAGGTGCGCTGCCGCAGCAGACGGCGATCCACGCCGCGGCCGCCGATCCCTGCTCCCTGCTGATCGGCCCCATGAAACAGGCCTGCGAGAGCACCGGGAAACTGGTGAACGGGTCGAGCGGGGGCAGCGGCGGCGGCACCTCGACAGGCTCTCTGCTCAGCGATCCGGTCGGGTCCATCGCGCACGACTGCGCGCAGGCCGCGGCCTCGGTGATCAAGGCGGTCTCGGGCATCGTGACCGGCTCGACGTCGGTCGACTTCACCAACTCGGGCTTCCTCACCCAGTACGCGATCGTGTTCGCCGCCGCCTCGATCCTCACCCTCGTGCTGTGGCTGCTCGCGGTGGTCAAGCGGGCGGTGCGCGGCGACTCGGTGGTGACCGCGATCACCGAGGCGACCGGCTTCCTCTGGCTGGCGGTCGGCGCGTCCGCGTTCACCCCGGTCGTGCTGTACGGCATGGTGCGCCTCACCGACTCGGTCACCAGCGCGATCGGCGCCGGCACGGCGAAGGACACGAACAACTTCCTCACCTCCTTCGCCAACGCGCTCGACCCGCCGAACGGGCAGGCCTCGGATCTCGGCGGCGGACCGATCCTGCTCATCTTCGTCTCGTTGATGGCGATGATCGCCGCCGCCGTGCTGTGGGTGGAGCTGCTGATCCGGGCCGCGATGCTCTACGTCGGCGCGGCGCTGGCGGCGGCCGTCTACGCGGGCCTGGTGGACAAGTCGCTCTGGCACCACATCAGGCGCTGGGCCGGCATGATGATCGCGGTCGACCTGGCGAAACCGGTGATCGTCATCGTGCTCGGACTCGCCACGGCCATTTCCGGCGATCCAACCCAGTCGTCGGTGTCCTCCGTGCTGTCTGGGCTTGCGATCATGATCCTGTCGATCTTCGCCTCCGGTCTGATCTTCCGCTTCGTGCCCAACTTCGGCGACGACATGCTGGCGATCAACTCGGCCCGCGGCTCCGACGCCCCGGCCGAGGCCGCCGCCGGCGCCATGGCCGGGCCCGCCTCCCGGATGCGCGAGGGCATCGCCGCGCACGCCGGGCGCAGCGGCAGCGCCAGCGCGATCGGCGCCAACCCGATGGCCGGGCCGGCGACGGCCGCGCTCAGCATGTCCGCGGGCCTTGCCGTGCACGGCGCGCGCACCGCGTTCCGCTTGGGCACTACCCGCGGCCAGAGCGCACCGGGAGGCGACCAACCGCCTCCCGCGGCGCCGCCCACTCCGCCGCTGCCGCGCGACGCCGGCGCCGGCGGTCAGCGCACCGGCCGGGCGGCTGAGGCCGGTCGGGGTGCCGGGAGCGGCGCATGACGACTGAGGCACACGAGCGGCGTCGGTCGTTCCTGATCGGCAAGGCCAAGCCGAACGCGATCGTCGGGCGCAACCGGGAGACCGGGGAGCTGGCGATCCTCGTCCTCGGCTGCGCCCTGGCGATGATCGCCGGGTTCGTGGTGCCGACGCTCGCCCTGAAGATCATCACGATCGTCGGCCTGCCCACGGCCGCGGCCGGGATCGTCTTCATGCCGTACCGCAAGCGCACGGTCTACCGCTGGTTCGAGATCGACCGCAGCTATCGGCGCATGCTGCGTTCAGGCGCGGCGCGCTACGGCTCGGCCGCGGTCGAAGCGGGCACCCGGCTCGGCGGTGACGAACTGGCCGTGCCCGGACCGCCCGGCGTCGGGCGGATCCGCTGGCTGACCGCCAATTTCGGGCCGGACAAGCTGGCCGTGCTCATGCACCTGGACCGCGGCACCGTCACCTGCACGCTCGAGATCGAAGGCCCCGGCGTGGGCTCGCGCGACGCGGAGGACCAAGAAGCGCTGGTCGACCGCTTCGGAACGCTTCTGCGGCACGTGGCCAACGGCGACGGCTTCGTGACGCGCCTGCAGATGCTGGCGCGCACCCTTCCCGCCGACCCCGACGCCCACGCAAAGGACGTCATGCGGCGCGGCGATCCGGAAGCCGCGCAGTGGCTGCGGGATTCCTACGATCACCTGCTCTCCATGGTGTCGACCTCAAGCGAGCAGCACCGCGCTTATCTGACCGCCTGCATGCCCTACAGCCGCGAACTGGCCGCGGAGGCCCGCGTCATGGGCGGCGGCGTGGACGGCGACCACGGCCTCTGCGTCATCATGGTGCGCGAGATGAGCGACATCTGCGCGCGCCTCACCGACGCCGACATCAAGGTCCGCCAGCCGCTGGACGTCCCGGCGCTCTCCTCGCTGATCCACTCGATGTACGACCCCGAGCACCCGATCGACCACAGCCAGGCGATGACCGAGCGCGGCGCCTGGCCGGCCGAGTTCGACGCCTCCGCCCCGCTCTTCCTGCGCGCCAAGACCCGCGAGTCGGCCGGCCCGGACCCGTGGTGCCACGCCACCGCGTGGATCCGCGACTGGCCGCTGACCCCGGTCACCGTCAACTTCCTGGCCCCGCTGCTGGTGCACACCCCGGACGTGATCCGGACCGTCGCCGTGACGATGGACCTGGAGCCGACCGAGGTCGCGATCGAGCGGATGCTCACGGAGAAGGTGAACGTGGACGCCGAGAGTGCCCGCGCGGCCAAGATGGGCCGGATCGACGACCCGCGCGAGCGCGCCCACTCCTCCCGGGTCGACCTGCGCGGCGAGGACCTGGCGGCGGGCGCGGCCGGGGTGAACCTGGTCGGCTACATCACCGTCTCGTCCCGCTCGCCGGAGGCGCTGGCCCGGGACAAGCGCACCATCCGCGCCTCGGCCGGCAAGTCCTTCCTGAAGCTGGAGTGGTGCGACCGCGAGCACCACCGCGCCTTCATCAATACCCTGCCTTTAGCGACCGGCGTGCGGAGGTAACCCGATGGCCCGCCAGGGAAGCGTCACCGATCTGCTCGCCGAGGCGTTCACAACTGTCCTGTTCGGCAAGAAGGACACCGCGCGGCTGCCCGTGCGCACGTCCTCCAACCAGGCCGCGGCGATCTACCTGCCCACCGCCGCCCCGGGACTCGGCGACTCCGGTGTGATCATCGGACGCGAGGTGTACAGCGGCAAGGGCTACGTCTACGACCCCTTCCAGCTCTACGGCCAGCAGTTGCCGGCCCCGCACTGGCTGGTGCTCGGCGAGTCCGGCAACGGCAAGTCCTCGCTGGAGAAGACGTACGTGCTGCGCCAGCTGCGGTTCAAGGACCGCCAGGTAGTCGTGCTCGACGCGCAGGGCGAGGACGGCGTCGGCGAGTGGAACCGGATCGCCGAGGCGTTCGGCGTCACCCCGATCCGGCTCGACCCGCACCAGCGCGGCGGCCAGGGGGTGCGGCTCAACCCGCTCGACCCGGCGATCGCCATGACCGGCCAGCTCGCCCTGCTGCGCACCATCATCGAGGTCGCCCTCGGCCACCCGCTGGACGAGCGCTCCGGCTACGCCCTCAAGGTGGCCCACGCGACGGTGCGGGGCGAGTCGCTGATCGCGGGTGTCCAGCCGATCCTGCACGACATCGTCGAGGCGCTGCGCGACCCGAAGCAGATCGCGGCCGAGGACATGAACGTCGCGCTGGACGAGGTGCGCGACTGGGGTCTGGACGTCGCGCTCGTGCTGGACCGGCTGACCGACGGCGACCTGGCCGGGATGTTCGACGGGCCGACCACGGGCGGGATCGACCTCGACTCGCCGCTGATCGTGTTCGACCTGTCCACCATCGACCGCAACTCGATCGCGATGCCGATCCTGATGGCGATCGTCGGGGTCTGGCTCGAGCACACCTGGATCAAGCCGGACCGCAAGAAGCGCATCTTCCTGGTGGAAGAGGCCTGGCACATCATCAACTCGCCCTCGGTCGCCCAGCTCTTCCAGCGGCTGCTCAAGTTCGGCCGAAGGCTCGGCCTCTCCTTCGTCGCGGTGGTCCACCACCTGTCCGACGTCGTCGACGGCGCGGCTGCGAGGGAGGCGGCGGCGATCCTGAAGATGGCCTCGACCCGGACGATCTACATGCAGAAGTCGGACGAGGCCAGGGCGACCGGCCGGGTGCTCGGCCTGCCCCGGTGGGCTGTGGAGATCATCCCGACCCTCTCGCCGGGCATCGCGGTCTGGGACGTCAACGGGGATGTGCAGGTGGTCAAGCACATCGTCACCGAGCTCGAGCGGCCCCTGGTCTACACCGACCGCGCGATGACGGAGTCTTCCGCGAACCTCCGCGCGCTGCGCGACGCCGAAGCAGGCAGCGAAGCCGAGGACGACCTCTATCCACAGCTTGTGGACGACCGCGTGCCGGAACCGTCCGGCAGCAGCGGCGGCGGCGACGGAAGCGGGACCGGCGGCGCCAGCGGGACCGGCAGCGGAAGCAGGGCGCGCGTCGGCCGGGTTCCCGCGGCGACCAAGCCGGCCGACCAGGACGACCCGGACCTGACGGCCATCGCCGCCGCCGTGTTCGGCCCGCGTGCGAGTACCCCGACCCACACCCGCTGATCGGGTCCGCCGCCTTGCGGCGTCACCCGGCACCG
>NZ_DASZGI010000052.1:0-3427 GCF_035938995.1 Actinocrinis sp. | reverse complement strand
GCGCGGGCCGAGCCGAGGACACCGGCACAGCATCCGTCCTCGTCAACCACGATCAGATGCCAGCTCGCGCCGAGGTGGATGCTCCCCGCGCCGTGCCCCATCAGGTCCCGGGCTGTCAGAGTGTCGAGCGTCGCGAAGGTTCCAGCGGTCTGTGTCATACCTCGATCGTGCGCCGAACCACCTGCCGAGGGTCAGGGACCTTCGCCCCCACCCCGACCGCCAGTCGTCTCGTCCCTGGTGCGCTCAGATGCGCCGGGGAACGCTCCAGATCAGTACGGTCCCGCCCGATGCGCCGGGCTCGGCCGTGAAAGTGCCCCCGAGTTGCGTAGCCCGCTGGCTCAGGTTCGCCAGACCGCTGCGCCGGCCGCCCCGTACGATCCCGGCGCCGTCGTCGGTGACGTTCAGCGTCACCGCTGAGGTGTCCGCAGCCAGATCGACTTCTACGTGCGCCGCGTGGGCGTGTCGTGCAGTATTCGACAGAGCCTCGCGCAGCACTGCGAGCAGATGATCGGCCACCTCGTCGCCGACCAGCAGGTCGACCGGGCCGGTGAAGCGCACCGCGGGCGGAAAGCCGAGCACCTCGGCGGCCTGTTCGCACTCGTCGACCACCTGGGCTCGCACACTGGGGGTGTCGTCGCCCAGTTCGTGGGCGTGCAGCGCGAAGATGGTGGAGCGGATGACCTTGATGGTCTCGTCGAGGTCTGAGATGGCGGCCGCCATTCGCCGGGCCACCGCGGGCTTCTCGGTGATCTTATATGCGCCCTGCAGGGACATCGAGGTGGCGAACAACCTTTGGATCGCCAGGTCGTGCAGGTCCCGGCCGATCCGGTCGCGATCGGCGTACAGGGAGAGCAGTTCGCTGTCCTTGCGGCGCGCGGCGAGCTCCAGCACGACTGCGGCCTGCATCACCAGGTCACCGGCCAGGTCCGCGATCCCCGTGTCGAACTGGCCGTCTCCGGCGTGCCGCCCCAGCGCCATCACTCCGCGGGCATGCCCGGCCACGCCGATGGGCACCACCAGCATCGGGCCGATGCCGGCCAGCAGCCCACTACTCGCCCTTTCGTCCGTGGAGATGTCCGCGACCAGCGCACGCTGCCCGGACTTGAACACCGAACCGAGCAGCGTGTCCTCGATACTGAGCGTGGCGCCGCGCAGCCGTTCGGCCCCGTCCCCGTCGGCGGCGATGATCTGCAGATCACCGCTTTGCGCCCCCGGAAGGGCGACGGCGACCAGGTCGGCCTGGGCGAAGCCGCGCACCCGTTGCGCGAAGGCCGCGAGCGCGTCGTCGGAGTCCTGGCCGGAAAGCAGGCCGCGGGTCAGCTCCGCCGTGGTCTCCAGCCACTGCTGCCGCCGCCGGGCCTCCTCGTACAGGCGGGCGTTGTCGACCGCTATGCCCGCGGCTGCGGCCAGCGCCGTGAGCACTGCCTCGTCGTCGGCGTCGAACGGCGCTCCGCCCTGCTTCTCAGTCATGTACAGGTTGCCGTACACCGCTTCTCGCACCCGGACCGGCACCCCGAGAAACGAGTGCATCGGCGGATGGTCGGCCGGGAACCCAGAGGACTGCGGATGGGTGGTCAGGTCGTCGGTGCGCAGGGGCACCGGATGGCGGTTCAGCTCACCCAGCAGGCCGTGGCCCTCCGGATACGGGCCGATCGCGGCGATCTGCTCCTGCGTCAGGCCCACGGTGATGAACCGGGCGAGTCGCTGGTCGTCACCGAGCACGCCCAGCGCCCCGTACCGGGCGTCGACGAGTGTCGCGGCAGCCCGCACGATCCGGGTCAGCGCCGCCTCCAGGTCCAGGCCGCTGCCGATCCCGACCACCGCCTCGAGCAGCTGGCGCACCCGGTCGCGGGATGAACGCACCGAGGCCAGCCGCACCTGCAACTCGTCGAGCAGCTCATCGATCCGCAACCGCGGCAGAAACCGGGAAGCCTCGTCGCCGAACTGTTCCGCCACGGCCAGCCGCCTCTCCGCCGGGGCTGCCGCCGGCAGACGCCTGCTTTGCTCGTGGCGACGTGGCGGCCCGCCCTCGTCGTCCACAGTACCTGTCACGCACCTGCCTCGGTAAACGAGCGATGATCCGTGCCCTGGTGGTCTCTCGGGCCGAGCCAGCGGCCGGTGACCATCGTGATCGGAATGCGGATCAGGTGGTCCTTGATTCCGGGCGCCCACGGCACCGGGCCGTCGACTCGCGCCCGTGCCAGCTCGATCTCGTCGGTCACGAGTGTCGCCGTGCCGGTGACGGTCACCGACCAGCCCGAGCGGGTGGCCCGGTCCAGCTCGTCGACCTGGAAGGCCACCACCGCTCCGCGCAACGCCTGCCCGAGCGGCGAGGCCGCCCCGGTCCAGATCAGGATGCCGCCCGCTCGTACCGCGAAGTTGACCGGCATGACAGCCGGCAGCGCGCGGCGGGTGTACACGAGCCGACCCACCTCCTGGGTCTCCAGCAGCGCGATGGCCTCAACGCGGGAGAGCACTTCAAGCCCGTTGACATCCGTGTCCATACCATCCAGCGTCCGCCGCCCGGACCCGTCCGCGCCAGGGGCTTTCGGCCCAGATTCGGTCACCCCTTCGGGCGGCCCGCGGTCTTGAGCCCGGAGACCAGCACCGCGGCCTGCACCCGCCGCTCGAACCCCAGCTTGGCCAGCAGGGAGGAGACGTAGTTCTTCACCGTCTTCTCCGCCAGGAACAACCGCTCCCCGATCTGGCGGTTCGTCATTCCCTCGCCGATCAGGTCGAGGATCCGGTGTTCCTGCGCCGTGAGCGCGGCCAGCGGGTCCCTGGGCGCGCCCGCGCGCAGCCGGGCCATCACCGCCGTGGTCAGCTTCGGGTCCAGCAGCGACCCGCCGGCCGCGACCGTGCGCACCGCGCCGACCAGGTCCGTGCCGCCGACCTGCTTGAGCAGATAGCCCGAGGCCCCGGCCAGGATCGCGTCGAACAGCGCCTCGTCGTCGGAGAACGAGGTCAGCATCAGGCAGGCCAGCTCCGGCATCCGGGAGCGCAGATCACGGCACACGCTCACCCCGTCCCCGTCCGGCAGCCGCACGTCCAGCACCGCGACCTGCGGCTTGACCGCCGGTACCCGGGCGAGCGCCTCGGCCGCCGTGGCCGCCTCCCCCACCACCACGAACTCGCCCTCCACCTCCAGCAGGTCCTTGAGCCCCCGCCGCACCACCTCGTGGTCATCCAGCAGGAACACCCGGATCGGGCTCGCACCGGGACGCACGGGTTCGGTCATCTGTGTCATGACTCACGGTAACCCCGGGCAGCCCAGGGCGGCACGGGCCGAAGGTCCCGAAGCGGCAGCCCTTCGAACGGGCCTTCGGACCCGCCTGGGTCGGTCGCGATTGTCCAGCACCGAGCAGGACCCGACCGCCAAATCGATGCGCTCGTACCCGCCGGACGTACGGAGCGCGGCATCTACATC
>NZ_DASZGI010000051.1:0-17995 GCF_035938995.1 Actinocrinis sp. | reverse complement strand
CAGGCTGGCGGTATCCGTCGGCGGCTGGAGCCTGACGCTGAGCCTGCACGAGTTCGTGAACTCCGGGCTGATGGCGTTGTTCTTCCTGGTCGTGGGGCTAGAGGCGCGACGCGAGTGGGACCAGGGCGAGCTGCGGATACGGAGCAGGCTCACGCTGCCGGTCGTGGTCGGGCTGTCCGGCATGATCGTGCCGATCGGCATCTACCTGATCGCGAACGCCGGGCGCCCGTCGGCGCACGCGTGGGGCACGTCGATGGCGACCGATACCGCGTTCGCGCTCGGCGCGCTGGCCCTGGTCGGCCGACGGCTGCCGGACCGCGTCCGGACCTACCTGCTCACCTTCTCGGTGGTCGACGACCTGGCCGGGATCGCGATCATCGCCATCGCGTACAGCGGGCAGATCCGGACGGTCCCGCTGCTGACCGGGATCGGGTTCCTGGCCCTGGTCCTGCTGATCAGGGCCCGGGGCGTGCGGTACGGGCCCGCGTACCTGCTGCTCGGGATCGCGGCCTGGGTGGCGTTCTTCAAGTCGGGCGTGGATCCGGTGGTGGTGGGCCTGGTCATGGGCCTGCTGTCGTACGCCTACCCGGCCAGCCGGGCCTCGCTGGAGCAGGCCTCCGAGGCGTTCCGGAGCTTCCGCGAGCAGCCCACGGCGGAGCTGGCCCAGTCGGCGCGCGACGTGGTGCGCACCGCGATCTCGCCGAACGAACGGCTGGCGCAGCTGTTCCACCCGTGGTCGAGCTACGTCATCGTGCCGGTGTTCGCGCTGGCCAACGCCGGGATCGTGCTCAGCGCCTCGTTCCTGGCCCGGGCCTATACCTCACCGATCACGCTCGGCATCTTGATCGGCTACCTGGTCGGCAAGCCGGTCGGGACGGCCGGGGCCGCGTGGCTAGTCACCCGGCTCAGCCACGGGCGGCTGCGGCCGTCGGTCGGCTGGGGCGCGGTCGTCGGGGCCGGCGCGGTGGCCGGGATCGGGTTCACCGTCTCGCTGCTGATCGCGTCGCTGGCGCTGACCGGGGTGGATCTGGCGGAGGCGAAGCTCGGGATCCTGTCGGCGGCGGTGTGCGCAACGGGCCTGACCTGGGTCATCTTCCGGGCCGTGAACCGGCTGCCAGCCCGGCCGCGGCTGCGGGCGCTGCTGGGCACGGCCGACGTCATTACCGACCTGGTCGTTCCGGTCGACGACGCGCGGGACCACATCCGGGGGCCGGAGAAGGCGCCGGTCACCGTCGTCGAGTACGGGGACTTCGAGTGCCCGTACTGCGGCCTGGCCGAGCCCGCGGTGCGGGAACTGCTCACCGACTTCGGCGACGTGCGGTACGTGTGGCGGCATCTGCCGCTGACCGACGTCCACCCGCACGCCCAACTCGCCGCCGAGGCCGCGGAAGCCGCGGCTAAGCAGGGCGAGTTCTGGGGCCTGCACGACCTGCTGCTGGAGCACCAGGGGGCGCTCACCACGCGCGACCTGATCGGGTACGCCGGCTCACTTGGCCTGAACACCGAGCGGTTCACCGCGGACCTGCGCAAGCACGTGGGCGCGGCGCGGGTGGCCGAGGACACCGATTCGGCCGACCTTTCCGGCGTATCGGGAACCCCCACGTTCTTCGTCAACGGCATGCGTCACTACGGTTCCTATGACATCGAAACGCTGTCCAAGGCGGTCAAGCTGGCCCTGGCCCGGGCGAAGATCAGCGCCTGAGCATGAGAGGCTGGTGTTGAGCGTGATCATACCGAGGATGAGGAGGTACGCAGTGAGCGCGCAGCCAACCGCCGCGGCGGCGGGGACCATCGACGTCGGCGGCGACCTGACCGTCAACCGCCTGGGGTTCGGTGCGATGCGGATCACCGGCCCCGGCATCTGGGGCGAGCCGCCCAGCCGGGACCAGGCCATCGCGACGCTGCGCCGGGTGGTCGAGCTGGGCGTCAACTTCATCGACACCGCCGACTCTTACGGGCCTTCGGTCAGCGAGGAGCTCATCGCCGAGGCGCTGCACCCGTACCCGGACGACCTGGTCATCGCGACCAAGGGCGGCCTGACCCGGCCCGGCCCGAACCGCTGGGACACCGACGGGCACCCGGATCACCTGCGGCGGGCGTGCGAGGGCAGCCTGCGGCGGCTGCGGCTCGAGCAGATCCCGCTCTACCAGCTCCACCGGCCCGACCCGGCCGTGCCGCTGGCCGATTCGCTGGGCGCGATCGCCGAGCTGAAGAACGAGGGCAAGATCCGTCACATCGGCATCTCCAACGTGTCCGAGGGGCAGCTCCGCGAGGCGCAGAAGATCGTCCCGATCGTGTCGGTGCAGAACCGGTTTAACGTGGCCGACCGCCGGTCGCAGTCGCTGATCGACCTGTGTGAGCAGGACCAGCTGGTCTTCCTGCCCTGGGCGCCGATCCAGGAGACGGAAAAGAGAGTGGCGGTGGCCGTGGCCGCCGAGCGGCACGGCGCGACCGAGCACCAGGTCGTGCTGGCCTGGCTGCTGGCCATCTCGCCGGCGATCCTGCCCATCCCGGGCACCGGCTCGCCCGCGCACGCCGAGGACAACATCGGCGCCGCGTCCCTGGAGCTGAGCCCGCAAGAGATCCGAGCCATCAGCGAGGGCGGGTGACGGAGACGGGTACCGGCACAGCGATCGTCGGGGGCCGGGTCGTCCCGGTCGAGGGTGAGCCGATCGAGGGCGGGATCGTCCTGCTCCGGGACGGTAAGATCGCCGCGGTCGAGGGGCCCGGTTTCACCGTGCCTGCCGACGTCGCCGTGGTCGACGCCACGGGCAGATGGGTGCTACCCGGGTTCATCGACGCGCACGCCCACGTCGGTGTGTCCGAGGAGGCCGAGGGCTGGGCGGGCCAGGATACCAACGAGCGGACCGATCCGGTCACCGCCCAGGTCCGCGCGCTCGACGCGATCAACCCGGCCGACCTGGGCCTGCGCGACGCGATCACCGGCGGCGTGCTGGCGGTCAACGTCAACCCGGGCTCGGCCAACCCGATCGGCGGGCAGACGGCCGCGATCAAATGCTGGGGCCGCACCGTGGACGAGATGGTGCTGCGCGAGCCGGCCGGCCTGAAGTCCGCGCTGGGCGAGAACCCCAAGCGGGTTTACGGCGAGCGGAACGAGACCCCGTCGACCCGGCTCGGCACCGCCGCGGTGATCCGCGGCGCGTTCGTGGCCGCCCAGAACTACCAGGCCAAGCTGGCCGCATCGGCTTTGAAGGATTCTTCCGAACGGACCGTGGTCGATCGCGACCTCAAGCTCGAGGCGCTCAGCCGGGTGTTGCGCCGCGAGATCCCGTGGCGCCAGCACTGCCACCGCGCCGACGACATCGCCACCGCGATGCGGATCGCCGAGGAGTTCGGCTACGAGTTGGTGATCGACCACGGCACCGAGGCGCACCTGGTCGCGGACAAGCTGGCCGCCCGCGCCATCCCGGTGATCATCGGCCCGCTGTTCACCAGCCGCTCGAAGGTCGAGCTGCGCAACCGCTCGCTCGCCAACCCGGGCCGGCTCGACCGCGCCGGGGTGACCATCGCGATCACCACGGACCACCCGGTGGTGCCGATCAACTTCCTGGTGCACCAGGCGACGCTGGCGGTGAAGGAGGGCCTGGACCGGGACGCCGCGCTGCGCGCCCTGACCATCAACCCGGCGCGCATTATCGGCGTCGACGGCCGGCTCGGCTCGCTCGCCGTCGGCAAGGACGCCGACCTGTGCATCTGGTCGGGCGACCCGCTGGACGTGATGCAGCGGGTGGAGCGGGCGTTCATGGACGGCCGGGAGATCTACACCTACGACTACGCGGCGGGCGAGGGCGTCTTCGTGGCCTGATGGTCGCGCTTCGAAGCCGACCAGGGCTTATGGCGGCTGTAGATCGCGGCGGGGCGGTGTCCAAACGGAGCAGGGCGATCCCCGCCGCGATCTTTCGCCGCCCTGGCCGGCTTCAAAGAACCCTGATAATGCTGCGCGATGGCGGTTTATTGACAAAAGGCGTTTGCGGCGCCAGTGTGCTCACGCGCCCGGTGTCAGATCCGTCCGCCCGGCGACGGCATGACAGGCGGGCCGGGACCACGGCAGTGCGGAGCCGTGACCGGCCGTGTCGCTCGCGGCGGGCGGATGGCGGCACGGATCCCGCCAGGGATCCGTGCCGCGCCGGCTCCGGGCGCCCACCGCGCCGTCGACGGCGGCGCGGAACGCCTGTCCCCGATGAGGTCACGAATGACACGACCCACCCGGCGGTCGGCCGCGCTCGCGTCCGCCGCCGCCTTCGCCCTGCTCGCCACCGGATCCCCGGCCGTCGCGGCCACATCCGCGACCGCGAACGCCGGGACCGGAAGCACAGCGTCCGGAGGCCCCGGTGCTCCCTCCTTCTTCGACCTGGCCCGCAAGGACTGCCTCGGCACCGCGCGCAACTCCGTCTCGAAGGTCTGGTACACGGTCGCCGACGGCGTGCTGTCGGACGTGTACGAGCCGACGGTGGACAACACGAACGTCGGCACGCTGCAATACGCGGTCACCGACGGCTCGACCTTCACCGACCTGCAGACCCGCGACATGACGTACACGGTCAAGGCCGACGACACCGGCATGGTGTGCACGGTCACCTCGACCGACGCCAAGCACGGCTTCCAGCTGACCACCACCTACGCGACCGACCCGGCGCGCGACACGGTCCTGATGAACACGCGGCTGACGCCGACGCCGGGCACCCACACCGACATCCGCGACCTGCGCATCTACGCCCGCCTCGACGCGCACGTCAACGGCAACGGGGGCGGCGGGACGGACAACGCGGGCGCCGACACCGGAGTCGTGGACGCCGCGACCGGCACCCCGGTCATCTACGACACCTCGACCGTGAGCGAGGCGGCGAACCGCGACTACGCGGTGCCGACCTACATGGCGATGACCACGGGCTCGGCCGGGCTCGCCTCCGTGGGCTACGCGGGAACGGCGAGCGACGGCCTCACCCAGCTCGACGCATCGCACGCGCTCACGCAGACCACGTCGGCGCCGAACGGACACATCGTCGCAACGGAGGACGTGACTCCGAGCCACGGCCGCGAGTTCACCCTCTCGCTCGGCTTCGGCCGCACCCAGGCTCAGGCGCTCGCCACCGCCTCGGCCTCGCTCAGCACCGACTTCAACGCGGTCGAGCACGCCTACGACGAGACCTGGCGCGGCTACGACCGGACCCTGAACCGGCCCCCGGCCTCGGTCAGCGGCATCGATCCGGCCACGGTCGCGTCGACGTACTACCTCGACGCCAACGTGCTGAAGGCCAGCGAGGACAAGACGTACCCCGGCGCGATCGTCGCCTCGCTCTCCTCACCCTGGGGTCAGGCGGTGAACGCCGGCGCGCTGGTGAACGGCAAGGCGGTCTACTTCGGCTCATACCGCGAAGTGTTCGCCCGCGACCTGTACGAGGTCTTCACCGGCCTGCTCGCCGACGGCGACACGGCCACCGCCCGCGACGCGACTCTCTTCCTGCTGACCAAGCAGCAGCGCGCGAACGGCGAGATCCCGCGCAACTCGCTGGTCAACGGCCTGGCCGCACCCGACACCGGCGGCGACCAGCTCGACGAGACCGCGTACCCGGTCCTCATGGCCTACCTGACCGGCCTCGGTAGCGATGCATCCCTGTGGTCGGCGCACATCAAGCCGGCCGCGGATTTCCTGGTCTCGCACGGCCCGTCCTTCGGCGTGGAGCGGTGGGAGGAGCAGTCCGGGTATTCGGTCTCGACGATCGCCGCCGAGATCGCCGGCCTGACCGCGGCCGCCGCGATCGCCAAGCAGCAGGGCGACTCCGCGGACGCCGCCGTCTACCAGGCCACCGCTGACGACTTCCAGCGCAACATCGAGAACTGGACGGTCACCAGCGCCGGGCCGGACAGCTCCGCGCCCTACTTCATCCGGCTGTCGAAGTCCGGCGACCCGAACGCCGCCATCAAGTACGGATTGGGCAACGGCGGCCCGACGGTGGATCAGCGCTCGGTGATCGACGGCGGCTTCCAGGAACTTGTCCGCCTCGGCGAGCTCTCGCCGTCCGACCCGACCTTCACCAACTCGCTGTCGGTCCTGGACAAGCAGATCTCCGTCACCACGTCCACCGGCACCGGCTACTACCGCTATGGCAACGCCGCCAGCTCCGGCAGCGCCGACGGATACGGCGACTGCTCGACAGTCGACAGTCAGACCTCGTGCACCGTCGACGGCGAACCCTGGCCGACCACGGACACGGGCACCGGGCACCTGTGGCCGGTGCTGTCCGGCGAGCGGGCCGAATCAGCACTCGCCGAAGGCAACCAGTCCACCGCGTCCTCGCTGCTCGACTTCATGATCAAGTCCGCGGCGGGCGTCGGTCTGGTTCCTGAGCAGGTCTGGGAAGACCCGAACCTTGCCCCGTCGCCCTACGGCAGCGATCCGACCACGGCGTCGATCGGCTTCGCCAACGGCCAGCCCGCCGGTTCGGCCTCGCCGCTCAGTTGGGCGCAGGCGCAGGAGCTGCGTCTGATCGTCGACCTCGGATCGAACAGCACAGTCGACCGGCCCGCGCTCACCACCGCCCGCTACGTGACCAACGGCGCCCCCGCGGCCACCACGGTCACCCTGACCTCCCCGACGTCGGGTTCGACGATCGAGGGGTCCTCGGTGACCGTCAGCGGAACGACCGCTCCGGGCGCATCGGTGGCGATCGCCGCCGACGACACGGACCTCGGGACTCCGGCGGCCACCGCGACCACGACCGCCGACTCGACCGGGGCGTTCTCCACGACGGTCGCGATCGGCTTCGGCACCAACGTGATCACGGCCGCGGCGACCACCGCGGCGGGCGCGACCGGTTACGCGCAGACCGCCGTCGTCGGCGACGTGGTCGGCGGCACCACCGTGCTCGACGTCACCGACCCGACCGGCGACGACAACGGGCCGGGCACGTATCAGTACCCGACCTCGTCCGACTTCGCGCCGGGCTCGTTCGACCTGACCCGCTTCCAGGTGATCACGGCGAGCGGAACCGTGTACCTGCGCACCACCCTGGCGAAGCTCACGCCGACCTTCGGCAACGTGATGGGCGCGCAGCTGCTCGACGTGTTCGTCCACGACCCCGCCGCCGCGAGCACGTCCACGGCGCCGCCCTTCGCCTCGCGCAACTACTCGATCGCCCCGGCCGACGCCTGGAGCGAGCGTCTGGAGGCCCAGGGCTTTGCCGCGCCGGTGTGGGTGGATGCGAACGGCAACCAGGTCGGCACCGCGACCGTGGTCGCCTCGACCCTCTCCAACACGATCACCATCGCCCTGCCGCAATCCGCGTTCGGCACCCCGGCCTCGGGCTGGGTGTTCACGGTCGCGCTGACCGGCCAGGACGGCTTCAGCCCAGACCAGGCGCGCGCGTTCATGACCAACCCGGGCGCCTTCACCTTCGGGGTCTGCGCAGCGGGCAACACCGCGAAGATCTGCTCGTTCCCCGCGAACTCCGTGCCGAAGGTGATGGACACCATCACCCCGGCCAATGTGTCGCAGTCCACTGAGCTCGACCCGACGCTCGGCCCGGTCGTCCTGCAGGGCGTCAGCGTGCCGTAGTCGACCGGTCATGGAAACGATCGAGCCCTGGTTCCCGCCGAAGTTGCGGGAACCAGGGCTCGTTTCCTGCTGTCGGCCGTAGGACGACCAGTCGTTCTGACTGGCCGCGGACCACACGACGACTGGTCGCCTTGTTTTAGTCGTCGTGGGCCCGATACGACCGCCGCCCGCGCCCAAGCCTCCACACTGGCTCGAGCGCGGGCGGTCGGGGTTCACCCCTGAGCCGCCGGATGGAGTGCGGCCAGCCGGCTTTGTCGGCCCAAGGGCTCCCTCATTCAGCCGGCCACGGGCGCGCCTAAGACGGGAGCCTCGGCCTCCGCATCGGCGTCAGCCTCGCGGCCGGGGGTCTGGATGTTAAATGTCTTAATTGCAAATGTAAACAGGAAGTAATAGACGATCGCGAAGCCGATGCCGATCGGGATCAGCCACAGCGGCTTCGTGGCGATGTCGAAGTTGAACAGGTAGTCGAACAGTCCGGCCGAGAACGAGAAGCCGTCGTGGATCCCCAGCGCCTGGCACAGCGCCAGCGACGCTCCGGTGAGCACCGCGTGGATGCCGAACAGCGCGGGCGCCGCGAACAGGAACGCGAACTCGATCGGCTCGGTGACGCCGGTCAGGAAGGAGCACAGGGCCGCCGAGAGCATGATGCCGCCGACCAGCTTGCGCCGGTCCGGCCGCGCGGCGCGGGTCATCGCGAAGGCCGCGGCGGGCAGCGCGAACATCATGATCGGGAAGAAGCCGGTCATGAACATCCCGGAGCTCTTGCTGCCGTGGAAGAAGCAGACCAGGTCGCCCGCGTACTGGACACCCTTCTGCTGGCAGGTGCCGCCGACCGCCGAGGTCCACACGATGTTGTTCGGGATGTGGTGGAGACCGAACGGCAGCAGCAACCGGTTGATCAACCCGAAGATGCCCGCGCCCGCCGTACCGTTGCTCGCGGCTTCCTTACCCAGCCAGTTGATGAAAGCGGCCGGCCACTGCCAGATCAAGCCGACCACGACGCCGAGGATCACCGAGGCGAAGGCGGTGGCGATGGGAACGAACCGGCGGCCGCCGAAGAACGCCAGGTACGGAGGCAGCTTGATCCGGTAGTAGCGCTGGTACAGGATCGCCGCGAGGATGCCGACGAGGATACCGCCGAGCACGTAGGTCGGGTTCTTCGCGATGGTGTCCGTGAAGTTGACCTTGCCGGTGGTCTTGTCGGTGCCGTACCAGTTGGTGATCCACTCGTGCCCGGCGTTCACCGGCATCTGGAAGATGGCCGCGGTGACCTCGTTGTAGACCAGGTAGCCGACCGCGGCGGCCAGGGCCGTCGAGCCGTCCGCGCGCCGCGCGAAGCCCACCGCGACGCCGATCGCGAACAGCAGCGGCAGGAAGTTGAAGATGCCGTTGCCCGCCGCGGCGAACACCTGCTCGACGTAGATGAGCCAGTGCGCGCCGGTCGCGGTGGCGAGGTAGAGGCCGTGCTGCGTCGTGTCGCCGGGCGTGCGCTCGCCGAGGACGTCGTCAGAGCCGAGCCGGATGAGCAGGCCGGCGGCGGGCATCACGGCGATCGGCAGCATGAGGGAGCGGCCGATGCGTTGGAGCGTGGCGAGTATCGGATTGCTCGTCGGTGCCGCTGGCGGCAATCCGTCGGCTGTGGCCGAAGTCATCGAGGGTCCTCCGGGAAGGGTTCAGCGTGTCGCGTCGGCGTCGCCTGCTGTCCGCGCCACGCGGGGATTGGTGATCGGCTGTGCGGGCCGTTCGAGCGGTACCCACAGCTGGTACCGGTCTGCGCGGTACGAGGAGGCGGCGTACTCGATGAGCACGTCGCCCGCGTAGCTGCGCCGGGACATGAGCAACACGACGCCGCTCACCGGAATCTCCAGCAGCGCGGCGTCCTCGGGGTCGGGGTTGCTGGCCTCGATGACCTGCTCCCCCCAGGTGAGCTTCAGGCCGTACTCGTCGGCCAGGTGCTGGTAGAGCGAGTGCGGGGTGCCGTGGCTGAGCAGGCCGGGCACCCGTTTCTCCGGCAGGTGGGTACGTTCCACCGCCATCGGGATGGAATCCGCGTAGCGCAGCCGGGAGAGCCGGATGACCGGCTCGCCGGTGCCCAGCTCGAGCTGCCGGGCGAGCGTCGGTGTGGCCTCGATCCGCTCGAAGGCGAGCGTGCGCGAGGCCGGCACCATGCCCCGGCGGGTCATGTCCTCGGTGAACGAGGCCAGCCGCACCTGCAGGTCCATCTTCGGCTGGGCCACGAAGGTTCCGCGGCCGCGCACCCGGTAGAGCCGGCCGTCCGCCACCAGCTGGTTGATCGCCTGGCGCACGGTCATCCGGGACAGCGCATAGCGCTCCCCGAGGTCCCGTTCGGACGGGATCGGGGTGTCGGGTTCCAGCTCGGTGTCGATCAGATCGAGCAGGATCTCGCGCAGCTGCTGGTGCTTGGGCACCGGCCCGCGGGCACTGATCTCCATCTGAGGCTTCGTCCTGAGATTCGAGAAGGCGTGATACTTGGCTGCGTTCCTTGCGGTTGTGCGTCGCGCTAGGTTCCCGCTATCGCTGTGAATCCGGTCACGCTAGTGTCTGGACCGGACTAGACCACCGACGGTCAACCGCTGTCAAGAACCCGGACCCGTCCAATTCGACAGGATGTCGACAAGAGGCTGTGGGAGCGTTGATGGACAAGGCAGAGGCGATCATCGCCGGGCTCGGCGGAGCGGACAACATCGTCGAGATCGAGCCCTGTATCACCCGTTTGCGCACGGTTGTGCGCGACGGTTCGAAGGTGAGCGACGCGGCCCTCAAGGCTGCCGGCGCGCACGGCGTCATGAAGGCGGGCACGGTCGTCCAGGTAGTGGTCGGACCGGAGGCCGACACGATCTGCATGGACATCGAGGACCTGCTCTAACGGCCCGCCGACGAGGACCGAGGACCATAAGTCGAATCCGACCCCACCCCCGACGATGGACACCACCGCCGCCACGCTGGTCGTGTGCGCCCCTGTTCCCGGGATGGCGATCGCCCTCGGCGCCGTGCCCGACCCGGTCTTCGCCGAGGCGATGGTCGGGCCGGGCGCGGCCGTCGACCCGCGGCGGGAGCCGCAGGCCGCCGTCTCGCCGATCGCCGGGACGCTGGTGAAGCTCAAGCCGCACGCCTTCGTGGTGGCGGACGGGTACGGCCGCGGCGTGCTGGTGCACCTTGGCATCGACACGGTCAACCTCGACGGCGACGGGTTCGAGCTGCTCGCCGTCGAGGGGCAACCGGTCGAGCCGGGGACGCCGGTGATCCGCTGGGATCCGGTGCGGGTCGAGGCCGGCGGCATGTCCCCGGTCTGCCCGGTGATCGCGCTCGACGCCTTGGCCGACGCGGTGTCGGAAGTCGCGCTCGGCCCGATCGAGCCGTGCCGGCCGCTGTTCCGGTGGACCGGCCCGAGTACGGCGGTGTGAACGTGCACCGACCGTTATCCGGCCTGTTCCAAGCGGGCTCGACTGCGCTTGGCCCGCGACGCGTACCATCGGCTCGTCCGCCTGGAGATGACGTGTACGCAGCTCGAGTGAGGAGCCGAACAATGCCAGAGCGAACTGTCACCGTGGCGTCGCGGGTGGGCCTGCACGCCCGCCCGGCGGCGGTCTTCGTCAAGGCCGCCAGCGCCGCGCCGGTCTCGGTGACCATCGCGAAGGAGGGCAAGGACCCGGTCAGCGCCCGCTCCATCCTGGCCGTGCTCGGCCTCGACGTGCGCTGCGGGGACGCGGTGACGATCGCCGCGGACGGGACTGGGGCCGACGCGACCCTCGACGAGCTCGAGGCGTTGCTGAGCGCGGACCTCGAGGGCTGAGGATGGCGCCGGCCGACCCGCGGCCCGACCCGGGCGTCCTGCACGGCCTGGGGGTCGGCGGACGCGCCGTGGCGGGCCGGGTGGCCTGCATGGCCGACCGCCCGGCCGAGCCGGAACACGGTGCGCGGCCGGACGGACCACCGGAGCGGGAGGCCGGACGCGCCGCCGGCGCCCTTGAGGCGGTCGCCGCGGAACTGCGCCGCCGCGCCGCGCTCGCCCGCGATCAGCTGGGCCAGCCGGAGGCGGCGGACGTGCTGGAGGCGCAGGCGCTGATGGCTCAGGACCCCGAGCTGGCGGAGCGGATCGACGCGCTCACCGGCGTCGGGCTGACCGCCGAGCGCGCGATATTCGACGCGTTCGGCGAATATCGGGCGGCGCTCGCGGGAGCCGGCGGCTACCTGGCCGAGCGGGTCGGCGACCTCGACGACATAGCCGCCCGGGCGATCGCGGTCGCGAGCGGGGTGCCGATGCCGGGCGTTCCGGACCGCGCAGACCCCTTCATCCTCGTGGCCCGGGACCTGGCCCCCGCAGACACCGCCCTGCTCGACCTGGACAAGGTCCTGGCCCTGGTGACCGAGGAGGGCGGTCCCACGAGCCACACGGCGATCCTGGCCCGCGCCCGCGGCATCCCCGCCGTGGTCGGGGTGGCCGGAGCACGAACCCTTGCCGACGGCACCCCCGTCCTCGTCGACGCAGCAGCCGGGACGGTGACGCCGAATCCCACCGAGGAAGCCCTCACAGAGCTCGCTGAACGGGCCCAGCGCGCCGTCCACAGCCAAACAGCGACTGGCCCCTGCCGCACCGCCGACGGGGTCCCTATCGCCCTCCTGGCGAACATCGGCGGCCCGTCCGACGTCGACAAGGCGGTGAAGGCGGGCGCGGAAGGCGTCGGCCTGTTCCGCACCGAGTTCCTGTATCTGGGCTCGGCGACGCCGCCGACATTCGAGACCCAGGTCGAGGCATACAAGGCGGTGCTGGACGGCTTCCCCGGCAAGCGCGTGGT
Source organism: Actinocrinis sp. (assembly GCF_035938995.1). Lineage (GTDB taxonomy): Bacteria > Actinomycetota > Actinomycetes > Streptomycetales > Catenulisporaceae > DASZGI01. The sequence continues at coordinate 5,602 of NZ_DASZGI010000051.1, read as the reverse complement.
GGCCCGAACCCTCGACGCCGGCGCGGACAAGCCGCTGCCCTTCCTGCCGCTGGGTCACGAGCCGAACCCGGCGCTGGGCGTCCGCGGCCTGCGCGCGTTCCGGGGCGAACACCAGCACCTACTCGACACCCAGCTAAGGGCCCTGGCAGCCGCCGCGGAACAGTCCGAGGCGCAGCTGTGGGTCATGGCGCCCATGGTGGCCGACGCCAGCGACGCAAAGTGGTTCGCCGACCGGGCCCGCGCGCACGGCCTGACCCGGGTCGGCGTGATGATCGAGGTACCCGCCGCGGCCCTCGGCGCGCACGCGGTCCTGGACGCCGTGGATTTCGCCTCCCTGGGCACGAACGACCTGGCCCAGTACACGCTGGCCGCCGACCGAATGCTGGGTGCTCTCGGCGCGCTCCAGGACCCCTGGCATCCGGCGGTGCTCAAACTGATCGAGCTGACCGGCATCGCCGGCAAGGCCACCGGCAAACCGGTGGGCGTGTGCGGTGAAGCCGCGGCGGACCCGAAGCTCGCCCCCGTCCTGGTGGGCCTCGGCGTCACCTCGCTGTCGATGGCCCCCGCGGCGATCCCCGAAGTCCGCGCCGCCCTCGCCGAGCACACCCTCGCGCGGTGCCAAGAGCTGGCCGCCGAGGCACTGTCTCGCTGAGGCCCACCTCGGGTACCGACGCGCGTGCTCTGGCCTCGCTGGCGCTCGGCCGTCCGCGCGCGCTGATGCTTCGCTTCCGCCTGCGGCTGGCCCGGCGTTCGCCGGTGCTGAGTCCCGCCCGCCCGCCCTCCGCTCCGCGGCCTGGAACGCGCCGGACGCCTCCTCGCTGCGCTGCGGGGCCTCCCGGCGCTCGAAAAGCCCCACCTCGCCTCCGGTCTACAACTCCCCTGGCCTTGACGTCGGCGCAGGAGCATATGAGCGCTGCACACCATCTCGATCTACCTACTTGGACGCATAGCTACTGATATCGAACTCAGCAAACACACATTTGCCGTCATCGGCAGCTCTGAATCCCCAAGCGTCCGCGAGTGCGGTCATCAGCATCACGCCGCGGCCATCCTCGTCGTCTCGATCGGCGTCGGCAGGGTACGGCGGATAAGGATTGTTGTCGGGCACCGTCAGGCGCAGCCAGCCGTCCCTTGCATCCAAATGCACCGTTAGGACTTCCGTCTGACCGTGGGCAAGTGCGTTGGCGAGGATCTCTGCACATGAGTGGATTACGTCGTCGGCTCGATCTACGATGCCCCAATCCCCGAGAGCCTCGGCGACCCGGTGTCGCAGCCGCCGCACACTCGTCGCACTGGCCGGGGCGTCGAACTTCCTGGTTCGTTCTTGAAGCGCGGGATTCATCGTGAAACCTCGCCGCGCTCCGCAGGCACGAGTCGCATCGGACCCCTGTTCTGTTTCCATTCGTCGACCACTAAGACGTCGCAGCCCTCCGCTCGCAGTTGCTCGACGGCGGCAACGAACTGGCTACTCAGGCTACGCGAGCGGTCGGGGTTCACAGCCAGAACGACCTCGAAGTCGTCTCGACCGATTACCGCCAATTCGTGGTGCGGAGGAATGCCGGTGGATGTGGCATCGGATGCGGTCTGAATACGGCCGACGACATTCAGGTCATTGTTCGCAGCATAGAGCTGGCATGCCACATATTGCGCGGACAAAGTCGCGGCGTCGCTGCCCGGGCCGGCCTCAGGGAGGAGGATCGCGGCCTTTCGAAAGACATTCATGATGCGTATCAGCTTTCTGGAGGCGTGGGTAGTTGCAGGAGCCGGCACAACTAACGCGTCTGCGGCAGATCAGAGCTGAGCCTGGTGAACAACTCTCGAACAGCCGCCGAAGTGGAATAAGGAGACAACATCGGGATCAGCGTGCGCAGGCGGCGGTAAGCGAGGGTGATCTCCAGCTGCTCGGTCAGGTCGGCCGCTTGGTGGGCGCTTTCGACCGCGATCTCGATCTCGCCGGCACGTGCGTATGCACAGGCGACTTCCGCGAGCACGAGCGCGCGCGCTTTCACCCTTTCACTGGTCAGCGTGCGAAGAGCCCAGGCAGCCGCATCGCGGGCTTGTGGAATGTTGCCGAGGCGGCCGTGAACGTTCGCGGCTATCGCACCCAACATGGCGCGGTAGAAGAACCGGGTCCACGGCATTGAGGGTTCATCAGGTGCGGGCGTGGTCAAGGTGCTGCCCAACTGCATCGCCAGGTCGAGTTCGGCGAGGGCGGCACGGTGCTCTCCGAGTCGGGCGGCCTCTTCGGCAGCGCGTGCGGCCATCCAAGAGCGTGCCCTCGGATCCGGGCCCGCGTGCGCGACTGCAGAGTGCGCCAGTTGCCAAGCCGTGGCCGGGTCGCCGCGTTCGGCGGCCGCGTAGGACTGGTATGTCAGCACGCACGCCAGCAATGGCCCGTCCCCCGCATGGCGCGCCGCAGCAAGCGCGGCATCCCAGTAGCGGAAGGTGAAATCTGCATCACCGAGATCGAACATAAGCCAGCCGATGAGCGCGGCCGTCCGCCCACCGGTCAAGGCGAGACGACGGCGCAACGTCTCGCGCCGGGTGCCGGACAGTAGAGCCGAGACGTCTTCCAAGTGTCGCCGCGCCGCGGGCAGCAGCAAGCGAGCCGGTCGGTGGTGCTCCAGATCGAAGAGCTGTGTGGTCGCAGTCTCAACCAACGCGATTTCTTCGAGGTCCGCCTGACCGGGGCGCTCGAGCGCGAAGCGCAGCCGCTCGCACGGCTCCCCGACGGACGCCAGACTCTCCCCGCGCACGAGATCACGATTCTCAAAGGGCGAGCCGACCGCTTTCGACGGCCTCGCCGACGCGTCGTCTCCGGCGAGACGGAACCCGAGCTGGTCGAAGGGCATTCTGGTCACGGACTGGAGGGCTCGGCGGTAGTGGGGACGACAGTGCGCGTGTTCGCCCGACTCCCATTTCTGGACCAACCGCTTGTTCGCGGTATTCGGCTCGCCGAGCGCATCGCCCGCGTGACGGATCGCTGCGGCGAATTCGCTCTGGCTCATGCGCAGGGCCGTACGGAGGGCCCGAAGCGTCGCGTTGGGGAGGCGCCGGTCGACGGGAACTGTCACGCCAGGATCCTTTGGTTGCGATCGGACTGTCGACACAAGGTCGAGCATGTGCGATGTCGGATATACCGGTGCTCGTTGAGAGTGGTCAGATGGTGGCCGTTGATCACCTCGGCGCGGGGCCGACGGACTTCATCAAAGCCGCGGCGGCTGGCATCCGACCACAGCGAAACCGCAGCAGAAATGACGCAGAAATGCGGCAGAAGGCCGTCTAGCCTGCGGAGATGGAGATTTGATTGATATCCTAAGGTCTATCCCAGCAATCGAAAGGGGGCAGAACGTGCCAAGCAAACGGGTGCGCCTTGCCCAGTTCCGTCGAGCCGTCGGCCTCAGCCAAGAGGGCTTGGCCCACGTTCTGGGTGTCGAACGGTCGACGGTTGGCCGCTGGGAATCCGCCGAGACCGATCCTCAACCGTGGGTACGCCCGAAGCTCGCGCAGGCGCTGAAAATCGCTCCGAGCGATCTTCAAACGCTGCTGGAGGACGTGGTGTTCGTCGGACGTAAACCGGACGAGCGCATGACCTACCTGCTTGAGCATCCTGCATCAGCCGATCTTGTGGCGGTGGGTCATCTGCGTGAGCGCATTCACCAACTCGACAAGTCATACGATGAGGTTCCGTCTGCCGCGCTCCTCGGACCGGCGGGGCAAGTCCACGGGCAGGTCTCTTACTTGCGCGAACACGCCAGGGATAGCCACGTCAGACGAGTGCTGCTCGGAGTGGAGTCGGAATCGGCCATCTTCATGGGCCAAGTCATCTGGGATGCCAGCCAGCGCCGAGACCAGGCCGGACCGTACGCCCATTTCGACGAGGCGATTCAGGCAGCACGTCAGATAAGAGATCCCGCTGGCGAGGCGTATGCCACTCTACGTAAGAGCTATATCGCCCTGTACGGCGAAAAGAACGCTGGCAAGGGCGTCGACCTCGCCGAACAGTCCGCCGCCCTGGCCAGCGTTCACAGCCCGTCGCTGGCCGGACTCAGCCTCCTCCACGCAGCGGAAGGGCACGCGATGAGAGGCAACGTCAAGGACTGCGAATCGGCGCTGCTGAACGCCGAAACGCAATTAGATCGCGTGGATGAGTGCGATGTCGCGGCTGGCAGCTACACCGTGGACGAGTTCAATCGACTGGCTGGCTCCTGCTACCTCTTCCTCGGACAACCTGACCGCGCGGAACCCGTCCTACGTGACACCGTGAGCGCACACTCCGGAAAAACGAAGCGGCAGGCTATCGCCCTGAGTAACCTCACCCTGTCCCTGGTCCGCCAGCGCAAGCTCGACGAAGCGTCCGCCACGATGCACAAAGCCATCGACGCCGTGGAGCGCACGCGAGGTGGGGCAGGTCTCAACCTTGTCTTCAGCGCGGGCCGAGAGCTACGCCGTTGGCGTAATGAGCCCTGGGTTCATGACATCGACGACCGCCTCATTGCCCTGATGGCGTCCGTTTGACAAGGAGATCGGCCGTGACTTTCAACGACGAGAAACAGGCCATCAGGGAACGAGTCTGGGCGCTGCTCGACCACGAAGGCGTCGTGCCGCCCGACGTGCGCGGCCGTATCCCGAACTTCCAAGGCGCCGATCGCGCTGCTGACCTGCTCGCTAGCACCGAAGTATGGCGTGACGCCCGCACTGTTAAGGCGAACCCGGACTGGCCGCAGCTGCCGGTGCGGGCTCGCGCACTCAGCGAAGGTAAGCGTGTGTATATGGCGGTACCCCGCATGGCTGCCGAGAAGCCGTTCTTCCTTCTGGATCCGCACACACTCGACTTGTCGTCGGAAGCCGCCGCGGATCCGCGGACCGCTGCGGATCACGCACAGCGGGCCGCCATCGAGGACATGCAATCCGTCGACGTTGTCGTTTGCGGCTGCGTAGCGGTCAATCAGTCCGGCGCTCGCCTCGGCAAGGGTGCAGGCTACTCAGACCTCGAGGTCGCGCTCCTCATTGAAGCCGGCCTCGTCACCGACGCCACGGTGATCGTTACGACCGTGCACGATCTCCAGGTCATTGATGACGACATCCCCGAAGCGCCATACGACTTCCGCGTCGATGTCATCGCGACGCCTAGCCGACTCATCCGCTGCGGTAATCCGCGGCGACCGGCGGGCATCATCCAGAACAATCTTCGCAGAGATCAAATTGAGGCGATCCCGGCACTTTCAAGGCGGTTCAAAGAGCAGCGCACTTGACTGTCGGACGACCCACGGGAAGCTGACGAGCAGGCTGGCGGTCGCTCAACGGGGCAAGGTCACAGACAGCAACGACCTCCCAGGCGCGGTGTGGCTGCGGCTCGGATATCCAACGGGAACGTGGCTTGGATCGCTCTGCTGGGACAGGACCTTTCCGAGCGCCGGTCGCCCCCGCAGCGCAGCGAGGAGGCGTCCGGCGCGTTCCAGGCCGCGGAGCGGAGGGCGGATGCTCTCCTGTGTGTCAAGTGGGGGTGGGCAGTGAGCGTTGTTCGGTGTCGTGTTTGATCAGGTAGTAGGCCTCGCGGGCGAGGTAGCGCTTGAGGCAGCGCATGATCTCGGGTTTGGTC
>NZ_DASZGI010000050.1:0-7354 GCF_035938995.1 Actinocrinis sp. | reverse complement strand
ACTGCGACACCCGCCGGGGACGGGGCCGAGGTGACGACGCTCGCCGAGGTCTTCGGCCCGCCCGACGGCGACCCGATCGCGCTCGGGTCGGTGAAGTCGATGATCGGCCACACCATGCCTGCGGCCGGAATCGCGAGCCTGGTCAAGGCCGCGCTCGCGCTCCACCACGGTGTCCTGCCGCCGACCCTGCACTGCGACGACCCGCACCCCGAGCTCAAGGCGACCCGGTTCGAGCCGATCACCGAGGCCCGTCCCTGGCCGCGCAACGGCACGCCGCGCCGGGCCGGGGTCAACGCGTTCGGATTTGGCGGCATCAACGCGCACGTCGTCCTCGAACAGGCGCCGACACTGACACCGACGTCTGCCGCGCCGGCAGTGCTCGCGCAGCCGCCGCAAGAGCGCATCCTAAAGCTCGCCGCCGCCGACCCGGCCGCGCTCGCGGCGCTGCTCGACGCCTCTGACGACTCGCTCATGGCGCAGGTCTCTGACATGCCGGGCGCCTGCCGCGTCGCGATCGCCGATCCGACGCCCAAGAAACTCGCGCTCGCCCGCCGCGTCCTGGCCAACGGCAAACCGTGGCGCGGACGCAGCGACATCTGGTTCAGCCCGCAGCCGCTGCTCGCCGACGGATCCGAAGGCCGCATCGCCTTCGTCTTCCCCGGCCTCGAGGCCGACTTCACCCCGCGCGTCGACGACGTCGCGCACCGAGTCGGCGCCTCGATTGGCGACCGCTCGGCTGGCGGTATCGGTCAGCACAGCGTCGGTGAACACGGTGTTGGTGAACACAGCGTCGGCGCCCACGGCGTCGGCGTCGTCGAGGTCGGGCGGCTGCTCGCGCGGGCGCTGGACGGCATGGGCGTGACCCCGGCGGCCGTCGCAGGGCACAGCGTCGGCGAGTGGACCGCCATGATCCACGCGGGCCTCTTCTCCGGCCCCGCCGTGGACCGGTTCATCGAGGGCTTCGACCCCGACTCGGTGCGCGTGCCCGGCCTGGTGTTCGGCGCGCTCGGCACCGGGGCCGACCGGGTCGCCACCACGCTCGCCGACGCGAAGTACTCAGGCATCGCGCTCTCCCACGATAACGCACCGAACCAGTGCGTAGTCTGCGGACCCGAGCAGCAAGTCGACGAACTGATCAGGGACCTGCGGAAACGGAACGTCCTGTGCCAGGTGCTGCCGTTCCGCTCCGGTTTCCACACGCCCATGCTGCGGCCCTACCTCGGCCCGATCCTCGACGCCACGGCGCAGTTCGAGCTGCACCCGCCGCGCATCCCGGTATGGTCGGCCACGATCGCCGCACCCTTCCCCGGTGATGAGGCGGCGGTGCGGGAGCTGTTCACGCGGCACCTGCTCGAACCTGTACGTTTCCGGCAGCTGATCGACGCCATGTACGAGGCCGGATTCCGGGTGTTCGTCCAGGCGGGCACCGGCGCGCTGGCGACCGTGGTGGACGACGTGCTGTCCGGACGCGACCACCTCGCCATCGCGGCGAACGCGCCACAGCGCGACGGCCTCGCCCAGTTGCGCCGCGTCGCCGCCGCGCTGTGGGCCGAGGGCATGAACGTGCACGAACTCGGCGAGCGCGAGACGCCGCGACGCCGCGGCCTGCCGACGAAACTCGACCTCGGCGGCGCGCTCGTCTCGCTCGACGGCCGGATACCCGCGCTGTCGGCCGCGCGCTCGCCGTCGGCCGAACTGAGCGGCCTCGACGCACTTGCCGCGCAGCAGCCCGTCGCCGCCGAAGTGGCCGCCCTGCTGCGCGAAACAGCCGTGAGCGCCAACGCGATCATCGCCGCGCGTCTCGCCCGGCACCGTCCAGCGCCGCAAGTGGAACCGGCGCCGCAACCAACGTCCAGGCCCGTGCGATCGACGCGGCTCACCGTCGATGTCAATACGATGCCTTACCTGCTCGATCACTGCTTCTTCAAGCAGCGCGAAGGCTGGCCAGACGTGTCAGACCTCTTCCCGGTCGTCCCGGCGACCACGGTCATCCACCACATGATGGAGGCTGCGGAACGCTCGGCGCCCGGACATCGGCCGGTCGCAGTGCACGCCGCCCGCTTCGACCGGTGGACCGCAGCCACGCCGCCGGTCGAGATCGAGATCACCGCGACGCCCGACCCCGCCGCACCCGGCCGGCTGAAAATCGCCTTCGGCTCCTACGCCCGCGCCACCATCGAGGTCGCGCCCGACTTCCCACGGCCGCCCGCGCCGTGGCCGGTGGACCGCTCCGCGCAGCGGGCTCCCGAGACCTCGGCGGCTCAGCTCTACGCCGACCGCCACATGTTCCACGGCCCCCGCTTCCAGGGTTTGACCGAGCTCACCGCGATCGGCGACCGCCACGCGCGCGGCACGATCATCACGCCGGCCGCGCCCGGCGCCCTCCTCGACAACGTCGGCCAACTCCTCGGCTACTGGATCATGGCCACCCACGAGCGTCGCAACGTGGTCTTCCCGGTCGGCATGCGGCGGATCGCGTTCTTCGGCCCGCCGCCCGCCCCCGGCACCCGCCTGGACTGCCATATCAGGATCCGCGAAGTCGACGACACGGACCTGGTCGCCGACGCGCAGCTGACGATCGGCGGGCGGGTCTGGGCCGAGTTCACCGGCTGGACCGACCGTCGCTTCGGCAGCCACCCCGACACCTGGGCATTCGAGCGCGCCTCAGGTCTGGCCACCCTCTCCGCCGCCGAGCCGGGCGACTGGTTCGCCGTGTTCGACCGCTGGTCCGACCCGGCCTCTCGAGACCTGCGGATGCGCAGCTACCTCAGCGCCGCCGAACGCGCCGACTACGAGTCCTGCCCTCCGCGCACCCGCAAGCAGTGGCTGCTCGGCCGCATCGCCGTCAAGGACGCCGCGCGCCGCCACCTCTGGAACTCCGGGTTCGTCGAGGGCCCGCTTTACCCGGCCGAGCTGCGCGTGTGGAACGAGCAGAGCGGCAAGCCCCGGATCAGCGGCATGCACGGCATGCAGGTGCCGCCGCTGGAGGTCTCGCTCGCCCACTGCGGCGAGGTCGGCGTCGCGCTCGCCCGGCCCGGCGGCCCGCACGCGTCCGGCGTCGGCATCGACGTCGAACCCCTCGTGCCACGTGACCAGACCACGCGCGACTTCGCCCTCAGCGACGCGGAACAAGCGCTGCTCGCCGAACTCGTCGCCGCCGACCCCCGCCCCCGCGATGAGGCGGAGACGCTGTGGTTCGCCCGGTTCTTCACCGCCAAGGAAGCCGTCGGCAAAGCCGAGGGCACAGGTCTGGCCGGGAATCCGCGCGCCTTCGCGGTCCTCTCGGCCACCGAATCAGGCCTCGTCGTCGAGGCGCGGCGCGGCGCCCCAGACCCCGCCCGCCGCTACCAGGTGCACACCGCCGTGCTGGCCAACCCGGACGATCTGCCCGCCCGGACATACACGGTGGCCTGGACCCAGGGCCCGGACACCCCCACCCACGATCAGGAGAGCGACACATGAGCCCGACGACCACCGGCTCGTTGGAGCGCACCGTACTGGCCGAGATCGCCGAGCTGCTGCGGGCGATCCTCGACGAGTACGGACTCCACGACGCCGAGATCGCCATGGACACCCGGTTCTACGACGATCTCGAGATGGAGAGCATGGACCTGGTGGCCCTCGGCGGGAAGCTGGAGGCCCGCTACGGCAGCCAGGTCAACTTCGCCGAGTTCGTCGGCGACCTCGGCCTCGAGGAGATCATCGCGCTGACCGTCGGGCAGCTGGTCGAGTACGTCGCCGACACGCTGCGCGCCGCGGAAGTGGGCTGATCCCGGTGCCCGTGATCACGGCCAACGGCATCAGGCAGAACTACGAGCTGATCGAACCGCGCGACGGCGCCGGCGACGCGCCGACGATCGTGTGCGTCCACGGCCTGCTCATCGACAGCCTCGCCAGCTACTACTTCACCGTCGCACAACGCCTGCGCGACGCCGGGCTCCGGGTCCTGATGTACGACCTGCGCGGCCACGGCAACACCGAGTGCCCGCCGACCGGATACCGAATCGACGACTTCATCGACGACCTCGCGGCCCTCCTCGACGCGCTCAGCATCGCAGAGCCCGTCTACATCCTGGGCAACTCTTTCGGCGGCACGCTCGCGTACGGCTTCGCCGAACGACACCCCGAGCGCACGGCCGGCCTCGTCAGCCTGGACTCCGAACCCGCCACCCAGCGGTGGTCGGACGTGATGGCGCCGGTGCTGCACCGCGCGGCCACGAAGCTCGGCAGCATCGAGGCGACACTCTGGCTCACCGCGCACTACGGGCGGGACGTGACGCGCCGATCCAAGCGGGCAAAGCGGGTGCTCGACGCGACGACCCTGGAGCGGGACCTGCCAGCCGGCCGACTGCTGGACGACGCGCTGCTGTCCACGATCCGCTGCCCCGTCCTCGCCGTGTACGGAGCCGAATCGGAGACCGGTCTGGCCGCCCAGGCGCCGCTGCTGGAGTCGCTCATGCCGCGCTGCACGAACGCGATCCTGCCCGGACAGGAGCACTCGGTCCTGGTCGAGGCGCCGGCCGTGGTGCTCGACCTGGTACTGCGCTGGATCGGCGAGCACCGCCTCGACGGGGTCGGCGCGGGAGCGGAGGCGCAGGCGGGGTGAGCCGGTTCCTGTTCGTGGTGCCGCCGCTGGTCGGGCATGTGAATCCGACGCTCGGCGTGGCGGCGCGGCTGGCCGAGCAGGGGCACCAGGTCGCCTGGGCCGGACACGCCGAGTTCGTCACGCGGCTGGCCGGGCCCGAGGCCGCGGTGCTGCCGTGCGCGCTGCCCCACGCGGACGGCGCGGCGGTCGAGCGACCCGCCGACCTGCGCGGCCCCGCCGCGCTCAAGTTCCTCTGGGAGACGTTCCTGATCCCCCTGGCCGAGGCGATGATCCCCGGCGTCTACGCGGCCGTGGACGAGTTCAAGCCGGACGTCCTCGTCGTCGATCAGCAGGCGGTCGCCGGGGCGGTCGTGGCGCAGCGCACCGGCATCCCGTGGGCGACCTCGGCGACGACAGCGGCCGAACTCGCCGACCCACTCGGCGGCATGCCGAAAGTCGCCGCCTGGGTCCGCGAGATGCTGCTCCACCTGGAGTTGCGCTACGGCGATCCAACCGCGGCCGCGTCGGACCGGTATCAGTGCACATACGGTGACCTGCGTTTCTCACCGCACCTGGTGCTGGCGTACAGCTCCGCCGAGCTGTCCGGCTGCCACGACGAACTGGGCGACACGCTGCGCTACGTCGGTCCGTCGATCGCCGTGCGCCCACACGACCCCGGATTCCCCTGGCACGCGCTGCCCGAGGAGGCGCCGCTCGTCCTGGTCACGATCGGCACCGCGAACTCAGACACGGGAGGCGAGTTCCTCAACGCGTGCGCGGCGGCGCTCGCTGACCGTCCGGAGCTCTTCGGAATCTTCGCGGACCCAGCCGAAGTCGTCACGCAACCGCCCGACAATGTCCTGACAGCCCACCACGTGCCCCAGTTGGAGCTGCTTCCGTGGATCAGCGCCGTGATCTGCCACGCCGGCCAGAACACCGTGTGCGAGGCGCTCTACCACCGCGTCCCGCTGGTCGTCGCGCCGATCCGCGACGACCAGCCGATCGTCGCCCAGCAGGCCGCGGAGGCGGGCGCGGCGATCAGGGTCCGCTTCGGCCGCGCCCGAGCCGACCACGTCGGCGCCGCGCTCGACACGGTTCTGACGTACCCGCAGTTCCGGCAGGCCGCCGCGCGGGTCGCGGAGTCCTTCCGCGCCGCCGGAGGCGCCGCCGCCGCGGCCGAGCACCTTGTCCGTTTAGCCGCGCACGGCAAGCCCTGACTTCGGGTCCAGGCCCGAGTCAGGGCGACACCGCACGTGACGGCGGTGCACCGTCAGTGGTGGAACGCCGTCCTGCTCTCGATTCCGTGCTCTGACAACGGACCCGGCTGGCGGCGCAGTTCGGGCAGCACTCGGTTCATGTCCTTGAGCAGCAGATCCGCCAAGTCCTCGGAGAAGCCGTTGCGGCACACCACGCGCAGCACGGCCAGATCGGTGCGGTTCTCCGGGAACGTATACGCGGGCACCTGCCAGCCGCGCTCGCGCAGCCGCCGCGACACGTCGAAGACGTCGAACTCCTTGACGTCGGGCGTCGTCGTGAACGCGAACACGGGCAGCTCGTCGCCGCGGGTCAGCAGCCGGAACGTGCCGCACGCCTCGATACCGTCGGCCAGGTGCCGGGCCACGTCCCGGGTCGCCTGCTGCACCGCCCGGTAGCCGTCCCGGCCCAGCCGCAGGAAGTTGTAGTACTGCGCCACGACCTCGGCGCCCGGACGGGAGAAGTTGAGCGCGAACGTCGGCATGTCGCCGCCGAGGTAGTTGACCTTGAACACCAGCTCATCGGGCAGCGCCTCGGCGTCCCGCCACAGCGCCCAGCCGACGCCGGGGTATACGAGGCCGTACTTGTGCCCCGAGGTGTTGATCGAGGCGACCCGCGGCTGGCGGAAGTCCCATTCCAGGCCGGGGTCGAGGAACGGCGCGATCATCGCGCCCGAGGCGCCGTCCACGTGCACCGGGATGTTCAGCCCGGTGCGCTGCTGGAACGCGTCCAGCGCCGCGCAGATCTCGCCGACCGGCTCGTAGCTGCCGTCCATGGTCGAGCCCATGATCGCCACGACGCCGATCGTGTTCTCATCGCACATCGCCACCGCGCGCTCGCCGTCGAGGTGGTATTTCTCGCCCTCCATCGGCACCAGGCGCGGCTCGACCTCCCAGAAGTTGCAGAACTTCTCCCAGCACACCTGAACGTTGATGCCCATCACCAGGTTCGGGCGGGCCGAGCCGGGATAACGGTCCTCGTTACGCCGCATCCATCGGCGCTTAAGGGCGAGCCCGGCCAGCATGCACGCCTCGCTCGACCCGGTCGTGGAGCAGCCGATCGCCGCGCCCGGATCCGGCGCGTTCCACAGATCGGCCAGGATCGCGACACACCGCCGTTCGAGTTCCGCCGTCTGCGGATACTCATCCTTGTCGATCATGTTCTTATCCGCGCACTCCGCCATCAGGACGGTCGCCTGCGGCTCCATCCAGGTGGTGACGAACGTCGCGAGGTTCAGCCGCGCATTGCCGTCGAGCATCAGCTCGTCGTGGATCAGGCGATAGGCCGTCGACGGCAGCATCGGCCCGTCGGCCAGCCGGTTCACCGGCGGCGCGACCTGCATCGAGCCGAGCGGATCGGCCTCCGAGAGCAGCGGATTGACGGCGAGGCGCCGGTCCCCGGTCCGGCCTTCGTGCAGTCCCATCGTGAGCCTCCGTGGTCGTGATCCCAGTGGCGCCGCGTGTGCCTGACGGCCACGACCACCTTTCCACTCGTGGGAGTTGGCCGCGAGCAGCG
>NZ_DASZGI010000049.1:0-15543 GCF_035938995.1 Actinocrinis sp. | reverse complement strand
CCCCATACTCCCGGCAAACGTAAACGTTTCCGGACGGCGCTCCCCGGACTCGCACCGAAGGAGCATCGGCATGCTCTCCCGTAGGAAGTTCCTGGGAGCTGGAGCGGCGACCCTCGCGATCCCCACGGCCATCGGCGCGGTGGTCTCCGCGACCCGTGCCTCCGCGACGGCCCCCACGCTGAACATCGATCTGCTGAACAACACCGGCTCGAATACCGTCTACGCCTACGTCACCGGGCTGGCCCTCGACAACGGCAACGCCTGGTTCCTGCTTCAGGCGGACGGTCAGACCCCTTACTATCCTGCGTCGCCGTCGTCCACCGGCAGCCCGCTCGGCGCCAACTGTGCGATCCCGCTGAACGCGTCCGGCGCGGGCGCCCGCCGGATCACCATTCCGCACCTGGCCGGCGGCCGGATCTGGTTCTCCATCGGCGCACCGCTGACGTTCCTGGTCAACCCCGGCCCGGCGCTCGTCGAGCCGTCCGTGACGAATCCGTCCGACCCGAACATCAACACACTCTGGGATTTCTGCGAATTCACCTATAACAAAGACCAGCTGTACGCGAACATCAGCGCGGTCGACTTCTTCTCTATCCCCGTCGCGTTGAAGCTGACCACCGCATCCGGGGGCACCCAGTCCGTCGCCGGACTTCCGGCCGGCGCCCTGGACACCGTCTGCGCCCGGCTCAGCTCCCAGTCCGCCGCAGACGGCCAGGACTGGAAACAACTCATCGTGACCTCAGGCGGACGGAATCTGCGGGCCCTGAGTCCCACGAATGGGATCGTGCGCAACCCATCGTTGTTCTCGGGCTATTACAGCGGGTACGTCAGCCAGGTCTGGCAGAAGTACTCGACGACGCCTCTGGCGGTGGACACGCAGGCGCAATGGGGCGTGGTGAACGGAACCGTCAGCGGCGGGCTGCTCACCTTCCCCGGTGTCGGCTCGTTCTCCCAGCCGTCCGCCGCCGACATCTTCAGCTGTAGCACGGGCCCGTTCAGCGCCCCGGGCGCCGAGATGGGCGCGCTGACCGCCCGGATCAGCGCCGCGTTCAACCGCAGCACCCTGCTGTCCGATGCGAATCAGCCTGACAGGGAGAACCCGGCGAACTACTACAAGGTCTCGCCGACCAACCACTACGCCCGGATCATCCACGCCACCAGCCAGGACGGACGCGGCTACGCCTTCCCCTACGACGACGTGGTGCCGACCGGCGGCACCGACCAGTCCGGCTTCGTCCACGGCCCGAATCCCAGTCTGCTGACCGTCACGCTCAGCCCGGTACACGGCGGCTAGATCGACCCGCCCTACCGAAAACGTCGTCCGCACAAGACCAGGCGGCATCATGTATTCACGCAGGACGCCGCTTGTGCACGGACGCCGGGTACAGTAGGCCGGGCCGCGCGGCGTGCCCGCTGCCATAAGGTCAACCTCAGGTCGCAAATATGCGGCCTGAGGTGCGGCTTTGTAAGTCAGACTGCTGACTTGTTTGTGCCCCCGGCAGGATTCGAACCTGCGCCACCGCCTCCGGAGGGCGGTGCTCTATCCCCTGAGCTACGGGGGCGGGCAACGGGATGAACGATACCAGTTCTGGCGATGTGCCCGCGCACGGTTTGGGGCGCGGCTAGCCTGGATGGCGTGACTCGCTCCCTGGAATCCCGTTCTGAGCTGCGTGAAGAGGGCGCTGGGCGACCCCGGCGGGTGCTGGTGGTGGACGACAGCGAGGTGATCCGGCGGCTGATCGCGGTGAACCTCGAGCTGGAGGGCTTCGAGGTGTACCTGGCCGAGGACGGGCAGGAGTGCCTCGACGTCGTGGACAAGGTCGCGCCGGACGTCGTCACGCTGGACGTCGTGATGCCGCGGCTGGATGGGTTCGCCACCGCCGCGCGGCTTCGGTCTGGGGCGACGACGCGTGGGCTGCCGATCGTGATGGTGAGCGCGTGCGCGCAGGAGAGCGATCTTGCGCGGGGGCGGGAGCTGGGGGTTGAGGCGTATCTGACCAAGCCCTTCGATCCGGCGGACCTGGTTCGGGTGGTACGCGGGGCGGTGGGGTTGGGGGTGCAGGGGAGGGAGTAAGGGACGGGCGGGGAGAGGTAGGAGGGGAGCGGAGGAGAAGGAGCGAGGGACGGGTGGGGAGTAGGAAAGGAGCGGAGGGACGGAGGTAGGTAGGGAGGAGGGAGGAGTTAAGGGAGGGATGACACTGGCGGGGGAGGGGCTGGAAGGTCGTCGGGTGCTTGGGCAGCTTCGACCGCTAGAGCAATGTCGTGGCGGCGCGGGCGAGTTAGTGGGTGGACTGGGAAATACACTGCTGCGCTATGACGACCCAGTCCGACCCGGGGGAGCCGGGCGACGATGTGCCGCCCGCCGCGCCGAGCCTGGCCGAGTTGTATCTGCGCACGGCACACCGGATCCGGCGCCGGTCCGCTCCTTCTTATGAACAGTTCGGCCTGACCGAGTCGCAGGCGCGGGCGTTGCGGGTGATCTCGCGGTACTCGCGGCCGCGGATGGCGGATCTCGCGCAGGCGCTGGAGGTGGTGCCGCGGTCCATCACCTCGATGGTGGACACGCTGGAGGCTGCTGGGTTCGTCGCACGCGAGCCGGATCCGACTGATCGGCGGGCCACGATCGTCGTGCTCACGGCTGCGGGGCGGTCTGTGTTGGAGCAGGTGGGGCGGATGCGCGCGGAGGCCGCCGAACAGCTGTTCGCGAAGCTCTCCGGGGATGAGCAGGGCGAGCTGCGGAGATTGCTTGAGGTGCTGGACTCGGGGGAGGAGCCGCTGCCGTCGCGTCGGCCGCGTGGGCGGTGAGGCTAGGTAAGGCGAGGCGGAGAGCCTGTGGATAACTGATTGGGGGGCGCGAGGGATGGTCCCGTACCCTTGCTGCGTGACCCCAGACGAGCTCTCCGCCGCCGTGGTCGCCGCGCTCCGGGAAGCCGTGGACGTCGGCGATCTTTCTGTTCCCGTGCCCTCTCACGTGACCGTGGAGCGCCCGAAGAACAGGGAGCACGGGGACTACGCGACGAACGTGGCGTTGCAGTTGGCTAAGGCGGCGGGGAAGCCTCCGCGGGAGGTCGCGCAGGTACTGGCGGGGCGGCTGGCAGAGCAGACCGGGGTGAAGTCGGTCGAGATCGCCGGGCCCGGATTCCTCAACATCACGCTCGACGCGGCGGCTCAAGGGGAGCTGGCGCGGACGATCGTGGTGGACGGGGAGCGGTACGGGACGAGTGATGTTCTTCGGGGGCGGAACATCAATCTGGAGTTCGTCTCGGCGAATCCGACCGGTCCGATCCACATCGGCGGCACCCGGTGGGCGGCGGTGGGCGACGCGCTCGCGCGGATCCTGCGGGCGCAGGGCGCGCGGGTCGTCTCCGAGTACTACATCAACGACGCGGGCGTCCAGATCGACAAGTTCGCGGCCTCGCTCTGTGCGGTGGCGAACGGTCGGCCGGTGCCGGACGACGGGTACGTGGGGGAGTACATCGGCGATATCGCGGCGCAGGTCGTGGCCTTGCGGGATGGGGTGTTGGGCCTTCCGGAGGCTGAGCAGCTGTCGGTCTTCCGGGAGGAGGGGCTGCGGCTGATGATCGAGCAGATCCAGGAGTCGACCGAGAGCTTCGGCACGCACTTCGACGTCTGGTTCTCCGAGAAGTCGCTGCACGATTCCGGAGTCGTCGAGCAGGCCATCGAGCGGCTGCGGGCACAGGGGCACGTGTTCGAGCGGGATGGGGCGACGTGGCTGCGGACGACGGACTTCGGCGACGATAAGGACCGGGTGCTCGTCAAGGCGGACGGGGACACGACGTATTTCGCGTCGGACGCGGCCTATTACCTGAACAAGCGGGACCGGGGGTTCATGCCGCTGATCTACCTGCTCGGCGCGGACCACCATGGGTACGTCGGGCGGCTCAAGACGATCGCCGCCTGCGCGGGCGACGACATGAACAAGGACATCGAGGTCGAGATCGGCCAGTTCGTCAAGATGATGAAGGACGGCCAGGAGGTCAAGCTCTCCAAGCGGGCCGGCAACATTATCACCCTCGACGACGTGGTCGACTGGATCGGGGTCGACGCGGCCCGGTACGCACTGACCCGGCAGTCGGTGGATTCCAATATCATGCTTGACGTTGATGTTCTGACTAGTAAGACGAATGACAATCCGGTCTACTACGTGCAGTACGCGCACGCGCGGATCAGTTCGGTGCTGCGGAACGCGGCGGAGCTGGGGATCGAGAAGGGGAGCGCGGCGGAGTTCGACCCGGGGCTGCTGGTCGAGGATCGGGAGTCCGATCTGCTCGGGGTGCTCGGCGAGTATCCGCGGGTGGTGGCGACGGCGGCGGAGCTGCGGGAGGTGCACCGGATCAACAGATACCTCGAGGAGCAGCTGGCACCCGCGTACCACAAGTTCTACGACGAGTGCCGGATCCTGCCGAACGAGCGGTTCCCGCTGGCGCCGGAGCTGACCCGGGCCCGGCTGTGGCTTGCCGAGGCGGCGCGGACGGTGCTCGCGAACGGGCTCGGACTGCTGGGTGTGTCGGCGCCGGAGCGGATGTAGGCGCGGAGTGCGGATCGTGGGCAGTGGGAAGAAGGGTGGCGCGGAGATGGTGCGACGGATGAGCGCGGCAGGCCGCGGATGAGTCGGGCAGCGCATCCGGCGGGGCCGAGGTATGCGGACGTACTGCCTGGGGCAGGGGTGTCCGGGCCGCCTGCGGATCTGAACGCGCTGGTGGCGAAGGTCTGGCCGACGTCAGCGGTGCGGGGGGAGGACGGGGCGCTCCGGCTTGGTGGAGTGTCGGTTGCGGCTTTGGCCGCAGAGCACGGGACGCCGGCGTACCTGATCGACGAACGCGACTGGCGGACCCGGGCGCGGGCGTGGCTGGCAGCGTTTGGAGACTTTGAGGCGGGCGAACCGCCGGTTCACTACGCGGCGAAGGCGTTTCTGTCCAAGGCCATAGCGCGGTGGGCGGCGGAAGAGGGCCTGGGGCTCGACGTCTGCTCGGGGGGCGAACTGGCGATCGCGCTGGCGGCGGATTTTCCGGCGGGGCGGCTGACGTTCCATGGAAACAACAAGTCGGTCGAGGAGTTGGAGCGGGCGCTCGATGCGGGCGTCGGGCGGATCGTGCTCGATTCGTTCGCGGAGATCGACCGGCTTGCTGAACTGGCGGCCTCGCGAGGGGTGCGGCCGCGGGTCATGGTGCGCATCACGGTGGGGGTCGAGGCGCATACGCACGAGTTCATCGCCACGGCACATGAAGATCAGAAATTCGGGTTCTCGCTGAGCGGCGGGTCGGCGGCGGACGCGGTGCGGCAGGTCCTGAAGCACGAGTCTCTGGAGCTCGTGGGGATCCACTCGCACATCGGATCGCAGATCTTCGACACCGCCGGCTTCGAGGTCGCGGCGCACCGGGCGGTCGGTTTGCTGGCGGCGATCCGGGACGAGTATGGAATACGGCTGCCCGAGCTGGATCTCGGGGGTGGCCTGGGTATTGCG
Organism: Actinocrinis sp.; assembly: GCF_035938995.1. Lineage (GTDB taxonomy): Bacteria > Actinomycetota > Actinomycetes > Streptomycetales > Catenulisporaceae > DASZGI01. The sequence continues at coordinate 10,058 of NZ_DASZGI010000049.1, read as the reverse complement.
TATACGAGTGAGGATGATCCTGCGGACGCGTTCGACATCGTGGCCGGGCTGAAGGCGATCGTCGGGCGGGAGTGCTTCGGGTACGGGCTGCAGGTACCTCGGTTGACTGTCGAGCCAGGGCGGGCCATTTCGGGGACGCCCGGTGTGACGATATACCGGGTGGGGACCGTCAAGCCCTTGGATGGGCTTCGGACATATGTGTCGGTCGACGGTGGGATGAGCGACAATATTCGTACGGCGTTGTATGACGCTGCGTATACGTGCGTGGTCGCGTCCCGAGTGTCGGACGCGCCGCCGATGCTCGCCCGCGTGGTCGGTAAGCATTGCGAGTCCGGTGACATCGTCGTGCGCGACGCTTGGCTACCCTCGGACGTGGTCCCCGGCGACCTGCTCGCGGTGGCCGCGACCGGCGCCTACTGCAGGTCGATGGCGTCCAACTACAACCACGCCCTGCGGCCGCCGGTCGTCGCGGTGCTGGAAGGGACGTCGCGCACACTCGTACGCCGGGAGACCGAGGCGGACCTGCTCGCCCTCGATCTCGGCTGAGCGGCCGATGTCTCGGATACTGGACACCGGATACCGCGCGACGGACCGACGGGCAAGACTGACCGGGCAGGGCACGCAAGGTTGACCGCTCTGCGAGGCCGACCGGGGCGGCACACGATTGAGCGGTGGGGAGCGGTTTGCCCCGGCGCCGGATCAGGGCCGCCCGCGGACTTGGTCGACCTCGAAGAGCCAGAGGGACAAGGTTGGGAAGCATGAGCGAGCGCCCGCTGAAGGTAGCGCTGTTGGGCTGCGGAGTCGTCGGCTCCGAGGTCGCCCGGCTCATGACGACGAACGCCGCCGACCTCGCCGCCCGAGTCGGCGCCCCGCTGGAGCTGGCCGGGATCGCGGTGCGCAGACCCAACCGGGCGCGCGCCCTGCCGGTGGACCCGGCGCTGTTCACGACGGACGCGATGGGGCTGGTCACCCGCCCGGACGTGGACGTCGTGATCGAGGTCATCGGGGGTATCGAGCCGGCCCGCTCGCTGCTGCTCGCCGCGCTGGAGAACGGCGCGAGCGCGGTCACCGCCAACAAGGCGCTGCTGGCCGAGGACGGCGCCACCCTGCACGCCGCGGCCGAGAAATACGGCGCGGACCTCTACTACGAGGCCGCCGTCGCCGGGGCGATCCCGCTGCTGCGCCCGCTGCGCGAGTCGCTGGTCGGCGACAAGGTCAGCCGGGTGCTGGGGATCGTGAACGGAACGACCAATTTCATCCTGGATCGGATGGACGCGACCGGCGCGGGGTTCGCGGACGCCCTGGACGAGGCCACGGCGCTCGGATACGCCGAAGCCGACCCGACGGCGGACGTGGAGGGCTTCGACGCGGCGGCCAAGGCGGCGATCCTGGCCAGCCTGGCCTTCCACACCCGGGTGACCGCCGCCGACGTGTACCGCGAGGGCATCACCGAGGTGACCGCCGCGGACATCGCCTCGGCCCGGGAGCTGGGGTTCGTGGTCAAGCTGCTGGCGATCTGCGAACTGGATTCGGCGAGGGAGTCGGTCACCGCGCGGGTGCACCCGGCGATGATCCCGCGCACGCACCCGCTCGCGGGGGTGCGCGAGGCATACAACGCGGTGTTCGTGGAGTCGGAGGCCGCGGGGCAGCTGATGTTCTACGGGCCGGGGGCGGGGGGAGCCCCGACGGCGAGCGCGGTGCTCGGCGACTTGGTCGCGGTCTGCCGCAACAAGGTCAACGGCGGCCGGGCGCCGAACGTGAACTCCTACGCCGATCTGCGCGTGGGATCGATGGGAGACGCGCGCACCCGCTACCACGTCTCGCTCGACGTGGACGACAAGGCGGGCGTGCTGGCGCAGGTCGCGCTGGTCTTCGCGGACCGCGACGTCTCGATCCAGACGGTCCGCCAGGCCGGCCGCGGCGACGACGCGCGACTGGTTGTGTCGACCCACACAGCCACCGACGCCGCGCTCGCCGCCACTGTGGAGAGCCTGCGCGCGCTGGACACGGTCCGCGACGTCACCTCCGTGATGCGGGTCGAGGGCGAATGAGCCAGGGCGAATGATGATGGGTCCGGAGTCGGCCGCGGGCCGCCGGGTTGACTGCTTGGGAGCTGGACATGACGGGTGACAGCGCGGTCAGCGGGCGCCGCGTGCACTGGCGCGGTGTCGTCGAGGAGTACCGGGAGTGGCTGCCGGTGGGCGACGCCACGCCGGTCGTGACGCTCGGCGAGGGCGGTACGCCGCTCGTGCGGGCGAACGTGGTCTCCGCGGAGACCGGGTGCGAGGTGTACCTCAAGGTCGAAGGTGCCAACCCGACCGGCTCCTTCAAGGACCGCGGCATGACTGTGGCCATCTCCAAGGCCGCCGAGGCGGGCGCTAAGGCAGTCATCTGCGCCTCTACCGGAAACACCAGCGCCTCTGCGGCCGCGTACGCGGTGCGCGCCGGAATGGTCTGCGCGGTGCTCATCCCGGACGGCAAGATCGCCCTGGGCAAGATGAGCCAGGCGCTCGCCCACGGCGCCCGGATCCTCCAGGTCGCCGGGAACTTCGACGACTGCCTCCGGCTGGCCAGGGACCTGGCCGAGAACTACCCGGTGGCGCTGGTCAACTCGGTCAACCCGGCCCGGCTGGCCGGCCAGAAGACCGCAGCGTTCGAGATCGTGGACGCCCTCGGCGACGCCCCGGACCTGCACGTCCTGCCCGTAGGCAACGCGGGGAACATCTCGGCCTACTGGATGGGTTACGGCGAATACGAGAAGGCCGGGCTCGCGAGCCACCGGCCGCGAATGTACGGCTTCCAGGCCGCGGGCGCTGCGCCCTTCGTGAGCGGAGCGCCGGTCGCCGATCCGCAGACGATCGCCACCGCTATCCGCATCGGCAACCCCGCGTCGTGGGACCTGGCTTCGGCAGCGCGTGACGAATCCGGCGGGATCATCGAGGCCGTGACGGACCGCCAGATCCTGCGCGCTTACCGCCTTCTGGCCGCGCGCGAGGGTGTCTTCGTCGAGCCGGCCAGCGCGGCCGGGATCGCCGGCCTGCTGCGGCTGGCCGAGGAAGGCCGGCTCGAGCGCGGGCAGCGCATCGCGGTGACCGTCACCGGAAACGGACTCAAGGACCCCGACTGGGCCATCAACGGCGCGCCGACGCCGCCGAAGATCCCGGTGGACGCGGCGACGGCGGCCGGAGTGCTGGAGCTGGCGTGAGCGGCGATACCGGGGTGCGCTTCCTGACCGGGCCGGTGACCGTGCGTCCCCCGGCCACCAGCGCGAACCTCGGTCCCGGCTTCGACTCCTTCGGTCTGGCCCTGGAACTGCGCGACGAGGTGACCGTGCAGGTCACTGAGGCGCCAGGGCTGTCCATCGAAGTCTATGGTGAAGGGGCACACGACGTCCCGCGCGACGAAAGCCATCTGCTGGTGCGCGCGCTGCGAGCCGGATTCGACGCGCTCGGCGGCCAGCCGCCCGGACTGCGCGTGGTCTGCCGCAACAACATCCCGCACGGCCGCGGCCTCGGCTCGTCCTCGGCGGCGATCTGCGCGGGGCTGGTGGCCGCTCGTGACTCGGTCGAGGGCGGCGAGTCAGTGCTCGACACCGCCGCGCTGCTCGATCTGGCCACCCGGCTCGAGGGGCATCCCGACAACGTGGCGCCCGCGCTGTGCGGCGGGCTGACGATCGCGTGGATGGAAGAACCCGACCCGGCGCCGGACGCCGCCGGACCAGAGCGTATGGAGCAGGGCGCTGCGAAAGAGGAGCGCCCGGATGTGCTCAGGTTGATGACCGATCGGGCAGTGAGCGCAGTGGTCTTCATCCCGCCGACGCCGCTGGCCACGGCCGTGGCCCGCGGCCTGCTGCCGGACCGTGTGCCGCACCGCGACGCCGCCTTTAACGCCGGACGCGCCGGATTGCTCGCGGCCGCATTGACGACGCCTGATCTGACCCACCATCATCGGGCTGTGCTGCTGCGTGCCGCCACGCGGGACCGGCTGCACCAGGACTACCGCGCACCCGCGATGCCTGAGAGCGCGGCACTCATCCAGAGGCTGCGCGCGGACGGGTACGCTGCGACCGTCTCCGGCGCCGGGCCGACCGTGCTCGCGCTGACCGTGGGCCCCGGTCGGCCCGAGCAGGCCGCCGGATACGCTCCTGAAGGGTGGCGGGCCGCCATCCTGCCGATCGCCGCCACGGGGGTGGCGACCGGGCCGTGACGGGCCCGGGCCGAACCGACACGCCACGATCTCGTCGAAGGTGGGGAATGCCACAATGGCTCAAGAGTGTTAATCTCGTAACCGCACCCGTTGTTCGCGGCGGCTGGCCTCCCTGTCACACTAGGTAGAGATGCCGGCGGACGCTGAGCCCGAGCGAACACGGTATGTGCTCCCCACCCCGACGGATTCCGTCACCAGCCAGCCCGGGAACATTTCCGGTGCCGCGCGCGGCGACGGCGATCCCGACGGCCCCCTTCTTCCGGACGCACGTCACGCGTCCGGCGCCGGACGCGGTGACTCACCGCGCACCGGCATCGAACCCCCGCCCTTGCGGACCCGCGGCGCGCGTTATGCGGCAGCGCGATCCGACCAGGGCACGACCGGTCGCCGTCCCGGAAGTCCCGGCGCGGCGCCCGCTCCAGGGAAGGACCCTTCGTGAGTGAAACCACCGAACTGACCTCCGCCGAGCAGCCCGCCCGCGGCAAGCGCCGCACCGGCACCGGCCTTTCCGGCCTGCTGCTCCCGGAACTGCGGCTCAAGGCTGCCGAGCTGGGCATCAAGGGAGTCACCCGGATGCCCAAGGGTCAGTTGATCGAGGCGATCCAGCAGCGCCAGGGCGGCTCCGGCGCGGCTGCCGCGCCGCGTGCCACCCCCGCCGCCGGTGCCACCGGTGGTTCGGACGGCGCCGCCGCGCCCGCGCCGCAGCAGGCCCAGGAGGCCCCCGCCGCGCGCGAGGAGCGCCCGGCCCGCCGCCGCGCCACCTCGGCGCAGCAGCGCATCCCCGAGCAGCCTGGCCGCAGCAAGGATGAGGCGCAGGCCGAGACGGCCGCCGTCGTCGTGCCCGCCGCGGCCGCGCAGGGCACCGCCGTTCAGGCGACGGCCCAGACCAGCGCCGGGCAGACGGCCACCGCTACCACCGCCCCGGCGCAGCCGCAGACCGGCGGCAACGCACAGAGCGGGACAGCGCAGGGCGGCGCAGCCCAGAGCGGGACAGCACAGGGCGGGACAGCCCAGAGCGGCGCGACCCAAAACGGCGAGGGCGCCAGCGCCGGCCAGCTCTCCCGCCGCGAGCGCAACCGCGACCGCAGCAACCGTAACCGGGACAGCCGCGACAATCGCGACCGCCAGGATCGACCGGACCGCCCGCAGCAGCAGCATCAGAGCGCCGGCAATCGTGACAACCGCGATAACCGGGACGGCCGTGAGAACCAGGGCGCCGGCAGCAACGCCGACGACGAGTTCGACCGCGGACGGCGCAGCCGCTACCGGGACCGGGACCGAGATCGGGGCAACCGCAACCGGCGCGGCCGCGACTACGAGAGCGGCGGCGGCACCGAGTCCACGCTGACCGAGGACGACGTGCTCATCCCGGTCGCCGGCATCCTCGACGTGCTCGACAGCTACGCCTTCGTGCGCACCTCCGGCTACCTGCCCGGGCCGAATGACGTGTACGTCTCGCTGGCCCAGGTGCGCAAGTACAACCTGCGCAAGGGCGACGCGGTGGTCGGCGCGGTGCGCCAGCCGCGCGAGGGCGAGCGGCGCGAGAAGTTCAACGCGCTGGTCAAGTTGGACAGCGTGAACGGCGTCACCCCGGACGAGACCCGGGAGCAGCGCGACCCGCGCAGCCAGAACCACAAGGCCGAGTTCTCCAAGCTGACCCCGCTCTACCCGCAGGAGCGGCTGCGCCTGGAAACCGAGGCGGGGCAGCTGACCACCCGGATCATCGACCTGGTCGCCCCCATCGGCAAGGGCCAGCGCGGTCTGATCGTCTCACCGCCCAAGGCCGGTAAGACGCTGGTGCTGCAGGCCATCGCCAACGCGATCACCATCAACAACCCCGAGGTCCACCTCATGGTCGTGCTCGTCGACGAGCGGCCGGAAGAGGTGACCGACATGCAGCGCTCGGTCAAGGGCGAGGTCATCGCCTCCACCTTCGACCGGCCGGCCGAGGACCACACCACGGTCGCCGAGCTCGCCATCGAGCGGGCCAAGCGGCTGGTGGAGCTGGGCCATGACGTGGTCGTGCTGCTGGACTCGATGACCCGGCTCGGCCGCGCGTACAACCTGTCCGCGCCCGCCTCCGGCCGCATCATGTCCGGCGGTGTCGACTCGACCGCGCTCTACCCGCCCAAGCGCTTCTTCGGCGCGGCGCGCAACATCGAGCACGGCGGCTCGCTGACCATCCTGGCCACCGCCCTGGTGGAGACCGGGTCGAAGGCCGACGAGGTCATCTTCGAGGAGTTCAAGGGCACCGGAAACCTCGAGCTCAAGCTGGACCGGCGGCTGGCCGACAAGCGCATCTTCCCGGCGGTCGACATCGACCAGTCCGGCACCCGGCGCGAGGAGATCCTGCTCGGCGCCGAGGAGCTGGCGGTCATGTGGCGGCTGCGGCGGCTCCTGCACAACATGGAGCAGCAGGCCGCGATCGAGCTGCTCATCACCCAGATGCGTAAGACCAAGTCGAACGTCGAGCTGCTCATGCAGATCCAGAAGAACACCCCGTCGGGGCGCGACGAATAGCCGGCGCGGCGGAAGGCCGAGCAACAGGGAACGCTTTTCTCCCCGTTGCTCGGACTACAGCAGCCGCCACCCGGCGCCGGCTGCCTGTGGCGACATGGGCAGCCGGCGCCGTGTTCGGCGGGGAATAGCAGTATTCGCGCCGCCGTTAAGGCAGCGGACGCTTAGTGGTGCGCCACGGAGCACGACGGTGTGAAGCCCGTTTTGGCAACCGTGCTGCGCCCCTGGCAGACTGGTACGTCGGTCCCGGTTCACGCCTCTGTGCGGGCGATCCGGCGGCCCCATCGACCATGAGGAGCGATCGTGAAGTCCGGTATCCACCCCGAGTACGTCGTCACCCAGGTGACCTGCACCTGCGGCAACACCTTCACCACCCGGTCCACAGCGACCAGTGGCCGGATCAACGCCGAGGTGTGCTCGCAGTGCCACCCGTTCTACACCGGCAAGCAGAAGATCCTCGACACCGGCGGCCGTGTCGCCAAGTTCGAGGCGCGTTTCGGCGGCAAGAAGTCCGGCAAGTAGCGCGCTACACGGCGTCGGCGCACGGGGCGACCCGTGGCCGGCGCCGTTTTGTGTAGCCGGGGCGGCGGAGAAAGGCTGCGTGCGGGGAGTGCTTCTCCCCGCCGCACGATCTGTGGCCGTCACGTGGCCCCGGCTGGTCTTAGATGCCGCTGTCGGGCGGCGGCCACCGGCCGCAGCCCGGCAAGTCCGGTCAGTAAGTCACATCAAGGGTTAAGGAGGGCCCGTGTTCGAGGCGATGGAGGATCTGCTCGCCGAGCACGCCGATCTGGAGCGCCGGCTCGCCGACCCCGCAGTGCACGCCGACCAGGCGCTGGCCCGCAAGCTGGGCAAGCGGTACGCGGAGCTCAACCCGATCGCGGAGACCTACAAGGCGTATCAGGCCAACGCGGGCGACATCGACACTGCGCGCGAGCTGTCCGAGGAGGACCCGGCGTTCGCCGTCGAGCTCGACTCGCTCCAGGAGCAGCGCGGCGCGCTGGAGACCCGGCTCCAGCACCTGCTCATCCCGCGCGACCCGGACGACGACAAGGACGTGATCGTCGAGGTCAAGGCGGGCGAGGGCGGCCAGGAGTCGATGCTCTTCGCCGGCGACCTGCTGCGGATGTATCTGCGCTACGCCGAGCGCCAGGGCTGGAAGACCGAGATCATCGAGGCCAACGATTCGGACCTGGGCGGCTACAAGGACGTCTCGCTCGCGGTCAAGACCCGCGGCGTCCCACAGCCGGGCGAGGGCGTCTGGGCCAGGCTCAAGTACGAGGGCGGCGTGCACCGCGTGCAGCGCGTGCCGGTCACCGAGTCGCAGGGCCGCATCCACACCTCGGCGGCCGGCGTGCTGGTGATGCCCGAAGCCGAGGAGGTCGAGGTGGAGATCAACCCGAACGAGCTGCGCATCGACGTCTTCCGCTCCTCCGGCCCCGGCGGCCAGTCGGTCAACACCACCGACTCCGCGGTGCGCATCACTCACCTGCCCACCGGCATCGTGGTCTCCTGCCAGAACGAGAAGTCGCAGCTGCAGAACAAGGAGTCGGCGCTGCGGATCCTGCGTGCCCGGCTGCTGGCCGCGGCCCAGGAGGAGGCGGAGAAAGAGGCCTCCGACGCCCGCCGAAGCCAGGTGCGCACCGTGGACCGCTCCGAACGCATCCGCACCTACAACTTCCCGGAGAACCGCATCTCCGACCACCGCACCGGGTTCAAGGCGTACAACCTGGACCAGGTCCTCGACGGCGAGCTCGATCCGGTGATCCAGTCCTGCGTCGACGCGGACCTGGCCGCCAAGCTCTCCGGACAGGGGAGCTGACCCGCCGATGAACAACGCCGCCGCGACTCCGGACACCCCGCCCGCGCCGGCCCCCACGTCCCCATCGGCTTCGTCGTCGGCCGCCCAGCCGCTGAACCTCCTGCTCGCCGAGGTCGCGCTGGCCGCGGTGCGGCTCGCCGAGGCCGGGGTCGGCTCCCCGCGGTCCGACGCCGAGGAACTCGCGGCCTGGGTGCACGGAGTGCGGCGCGGCGAGCTGCACACCGTGCGCGACGGCGACTTCGACGCCCGCTTCTGGGAGGCGGTCGCGCGCCGGGAGAGCCGCGAACCGCTCCAGCACATCACCGGCCGCGCCTACTTCCGCTACCTCGAGCTCGAAGTCGGCCCGGGCGTGTTCGTGCCGCGCCCGGAGACCGAGGTCATGGTCGGCTGGGCGATCGACCGGCTGCGCGAGCTCGACATCGCGGAGCCGGTCATCGTGGACCTGTGCAGTGGCTCGGGGGCCGTCGCGCTGGCGATAGCCCAGGAAGTACCGCGCGCTCGCGTACACGCCGTCGAACTGTCCGAGGACGCCGTCGTCTGGGCCGAGCGCAACATCGCGCGTCTGTCCGAAGGCGGCCGGGTGACCCTGCACGTCGATGACGCGCGCACCGCGTTGTCCGAGCTCAACGGCCGCGTGGACCTAGTCGTCGCCAATCCGCCGTACATTCCGCTGGAGGAGTGGGCCGCCGTCGCGACCGAGGCGCGCGACTACGACCCGCAGATGGCCCTCTTCTCCGGCCCGGACGGCCTGGACATGATCCGCTCCCTCGAACGGACGGCGTTCCGACTGCTGCGTCCGGCCAGCTGGGTCGCTGTGGAACACTCGGACCAGCAGGGCGGGGCGGTCCAGCGGATCTTCCTGGAGGAGCGCGGCTGGGCCGAGGCCGCCGACCACCGCGACCTGACCGGGCGGCCCCGTTTCGTGACCGCGCGCAAGGAAGGACGCCGCGCCTGACCGGTGCACCGGGCACTGTTTCACCGGGCACTGTCGGGACGTCGGCGAATCGACTCTAGGAGGACCGGCACGTGAGCCGCCGCTACGACTGTTCGGATCCAGACCAGCGGGCCGCCGGGCTGCGCGAGGCCACGAGCGCGGTGAAGCGCGGGGAGCTCGTCGTCCTGCCGACCGACACGGTCTACGGCGTGGGCGCCGACGCCTTCTCGCCGAGCGGCATCGCCGCGCTGCTGGCCGCGAAAGGCCGCGGGCGGGACATGCCGGTCCCGGTGCTCGTCGGCTCGCCCACCACGCTGCACGGCCTCGTCTCGCGCTTCCCGGAGAGCGGCTGGGATCTGGTGGACGCCTTCTGGCCCGGCGCGCTGACCATCGTCGCCCGGCACCAGACCTCGCTCCAGTGGGACCTCGGCGACGCGCGCGGCACCGTGGCGCTGCGCATGCCGCTGCACCCGGTGGCCATCGAGCTGCTGACCGAGACCGGCCCGCTCGGCGTCTCCTCGGCGAACCGCTCCGGCCAGCCCCCGGCGACCACCGCCTCCGAGGCGCAGGACCAGCTGGGCA
>NZ_DASZGI010000048.1:0-7947 GCF_035938995.1 Actinocrinis sp. | reverse complement strand
GGATACGGGACCGTGCGCCTCGACGCCGGTGACGCAGTGCTGCTCTCAGGGCTTTATCGTGAAGCGACGGAGTTCTTCGTCAAGGACACACCGGACAAACTCCGGTACAGCGTGCCGAACCGTATTTCCGGCTACCGGCCGTTCAAGTATGCAAATACGGGGTCGAAGGACAAGCCGGACTACAACGACTCGTTCGTGTACTGGAGGCACCGGCGCGCCTCGCTGCCGTACCAGGAGGAGATCACCCGGTTCCTCGACGCGGCGGAGGCCTACCGGCAGGTGACCGCCCGGATCGTGCGCGACCTGATCGAGGAGATGCGCGTGCGGTACGACTACCAGCACGAGCTTTCGTTCGAGGACGCGTCGCTGCTGCAGATCAACTCGTTCGTGCAGCCGGTGGACACCGCGCTGTACCAGTACTCGCACGAGGACGCCGATCTGCTCACGGTGATCTGGGCCAGCGCTCCCGGCCTCGAGGGGATGGCCGGCGAGGACGACGACGAGAAGAACGGCGTCCCGTTCAACTTCCCGCCCGACGAGGTGCTGATCATGCCGGGCAGCCTGCTGACCGCGATGACCGGCGGCGCGGTTCCGCCGTTCTACCACCAGGTGCGCAACCACAACATCCGCGAGCGCAAGTCCATCATGTATTTCGTCAGCCCGGAGGCCGCCGAGCCGATCGAGCCCTTCGTGCGCAACGATTTCAACGCCGAGCTGGATATTCAGCAGTTGGTCGTCGATAACCCGGGGACTTACTTCGGACTGTCGCAGGACTTCGTCTCCGCCTGATCGACAGATCGTTCGGGACGCCTTAGGGACAGGGCCAGCGGGGCGCGTCCAGGGCGGTGTTCTTCTTCATGCTGGAGAAGTGGAGCGGGGCGGTCTGCGGGCAGAACTCCGACAGGGGCAGCGAGTACTCGACGTGAAACACCGCCTTGCCCGCCGCGGTGAACGGCGCCAGCTGCCCGCACTCGGCGTACTCGACGCACTGCTCGTCGATCGCGAAGTCGAAGTCGGGCAACAGGTCGGGGACCTGGTCGACGTCGTTCTTGAGGCCGATCGCCAGGTGGTCGTCGTGCGCGAGGGCGGCGAGCATGCGGTTGTAGGTCAGCTGGTCCGCGGCAGTGAGCGGGAAGCCCGAGTCGTTCTCGTAGCCGTCGACGTTGTCGGCCTCGACGGCGTCGAACCCCTTGCTCGCGCAGTCTGCGAAGCGCGCCGCCATGATCGGCCTTAGTACACGCCACTGTCGGATGTCGAGCCAGCGCTCCCCGGGCCACCCGTTCGGGGAGCCGAGCACCGAGGTCGGGAATCGGCCGGCGTCGGCGCGGAAAGACTCATACGCACCGGTATTGACATAGCAGATCACCTTGCGGTCGGCGGCGTGGAGTGTCGCGACCACGTCGGTGCTGTTGTCCGCACCGTCGATGTCGTAGACCTGCGCGTCTACTGTCGTGTCCACCGGCTCGGTGAGCTGCCATTGCCAGGTCAGACCGGGCGACGGGTGCCAGATGGTGGACGGGGGCGTCGCCGCGCGCGAGGACGGCCGAGGGGTCGGCGGCCGCTGATTCGGCGAGGTCTGATTCGGCAGCGGCCGGCTCGACGGGACGGCGGGCGATCGCTGGTCCGAATGGGTGGTGGAGGCGACCGGGGCGGTGTGCGGCGACGAACACGCGGCGAGCGCGGCGCCCGCTGTCAGCGCGAGGGCCGCGCCGAGAACGCGTCGCGCAGCTCGCCGGCGAGGTCCGACCATGGATTGGCTCCCGTCAGTTCCGTCGCGTACACCGTCCCGACGTGCCGGGCGGCCGCATCATGGATGACCTGCTCGAGCGCGCCGGACGATGCTCCATGGACCAGATGGCAGAACCGCGTCGGCGCATGTCGGCGTATCCACGGCGTAACCACATGATCACGATACGCGTCCCACGGGCCCTCGAAGGTGACCACCACGTCGCAGATGTCGGCGTACTGCGGCGCCGGGACCATGCCCGGATTCGCCACGAGCAGGTCGAAGCCGAGCCCGCGCGCGGCGTCGGCGATGCGACGGTAGTGCGCGACCTGTTCCGGCCCTGACGTGACCTGGTCGAGGAAGACCCCGCGCAGCCCGTACCAGTCCCGATACGCCGTCAGATCACGCAGCACGGCAGCGCCCGGGCGCCGCGCATAGGCCGTGTCGACGTAGCCGATGACGCGCCCTCCGGCTGCGCGCACGGCCGCGACGGGCGGGTGATAACGCGGGTCGGGCGCGGTGCCGGGCCCCGAATCCGGGTTCATCACGGCGAAGCCGAGCGACGGCCCCATCGCCGCGAGCGCCAGCCAGTCGTCGGGTCGGTCGGCGGGGTGAAAGTAGGCCGGGACCGCGAACCGCACTGGCGGGTGCGGGCGCGTCACAGGTGCGCCCATGGACGCGAGGTGGCCGCTGCGGCGCGCACGGCCAGCCACACCGCGCTCTCGGCAGCGAGCGCCGCGAGGGCCGCGGCGTTCCGTTCAGGCACGGCGGCGGCCATCGCGAGCAGCGTCAGCGCGGTCGGCCAGAGCACGGCCGTCGCGTTCCTGCTGCGGATGAACAGCGCCGCGAGGAGACCGGGGGCCAGCGCGACGGCACAGAGGTACAGTCCCATCGCGTCTGGTTCCGCGCGGTCGAATGCCGCGAACGCGACCGCGGCGAGTGCCGCTGTGCTCGCGGTCTGCCGCACCAGCGCGATCGCCAGGAACGCCGTCGCCCTGCGTGGAAAGCCAGCCGGGCCGGCGATCACCGCCAGCAGCGCCTCGACCCGGTGCTGATACCAGCGCGCGTGCCACTCACCCGCGCCCATCGCGAGGGTGAGCACCATCGCGGCGTGCAGGGCCGCGGGTCCGCGACCGGCAGTCGGTCCGGCCAGGACGAGGGTCACCAGGGCGCCGGTGCCGAGTCCGCTCAGCACGTGGGGCGCGGCGCAGCGCAGCTCGTACCTGGTGAGTGGGGCGACGGTGGTGTGCAGTCGCGTGATCCGCAGTGCGAGAGCCGTCGCCGCTGCGGCCGAAGCGGCGACCCCGAGCGCGGCCACCACCGGCGAGCCGCCGAGCAGGGACGACGCGGCGGCGAGCGCGGCGGGTGCCAACGCCGCCGCTAGGGCGTACTCGGCCCCGAGAACCAGCGCAGGCACCGCGGCCAGGCAGAAGCCGAGCGTGCTCGCCGCCGGGGCAGCGACGCGGGCGGGCGCGGCGAACAGCAACTCGATCAGACCGAACAGCCCGGTGGCCGTGAGCAGCGCCCAGAGCGTGCCATTCCGCAGAACCTGCCGCGCCGCGTCCCGCTCGCCGCTGCCTAACCGCGCATAGGCGAGGTGCGCGATGCCCTGCCCGTAGCCCCACGCGAGTATCTGCACGGCGGCCAGCGCTGCACGAGTCGTGCCGCTCGCGCTCGTCATCGTCAGGAAGGTGACCCCGTAGAGGGCTGGCGCCGCGAACAGCAGACCGCGCAGGAGGGTGCGGGCGGCGGCGGGTGGCTTCGGCGCCCGCGGCTCGGGTGCGCTCATTGCGCGGGGCACCCGCTTGTGCAGCTGGTCCGCGAGCACGAACAGGTCGGGCAGCCCGAACTGTTCGCGCGCGGCGCGGTCGCTGTAGCCCTCCGTCTCCAGACCCGCCACGATCGCGAGCGGGTCCACGGCGGTGCTGCACAGCTCGGACAGGCTCAGGGCCAGACGGTCGATGGAGTCGAGCGTCGCCGTGTCGGTGATCGTGACCGGGATCGTGCCGAGAGTGGAGCGGCGCGCTTGGGTGTAGGCCGTGGTGAATGCGCGGTGAATGGTGGGGTAGGGGTCGGTCAAGAGGGACGGTGCGCTCACGCAGCCACTCCGAAGGGCGCCGCGGCGGCGGCAGGCGGCAGGGCGAGGTCGCGATAGATGGTGTCGAACGTGGCGACGGCGTGTTCGATGGTGAACAGCTCCAGCGCGCGCCGACGCGCGGCCTTGCCGAGGGTGCGCCGCCGTTCGTGGTCGGTGAGCAGCGCGAGGCAGGCCTGCGCCAGCTCCCCGGGTCGGCGCGGCGGCACGATCAGCCCGGTGTCCCCGATGGCTTCGCCGACGCCGCCGACTTCGGTGCCGACGTTCGGCCGCCCGCAGGCCATCGCCTCGAGCACGGTGAACGGCAAGCCTTCAGAGATCGAGGAGAGCACCACGATCTGGCCGGCAACATATGCCTGCCGGGTGTCGGCGCACTGCCCTTCGAAGATCACTGATTCTTCGAGTCCGAGTTGCCCGACGAGCTCGACGCACTCTCGGAAGTAGGCTTCGCCTCCCTTGGGTGCGGTGCCGAAGATCCGCAGCCGTGCGCCTGGCAATTGCTCGCGCACTATGGCGAACGAGCGGATCAGTGTGATGACGTCCTTGAGCGGGTCGATCCGTCCGACGAAGACGATGGTGGGTGTCTCCGGCTCGGTGTCCGAGGGGTGGAAGCGCCGCGGGTCGACGCCGTTGTAGACGGTGCGCAGCTTCGCCGGGTCGGCGCCGAGCCGCCGCTCCCACCGCTGGTTGTACTCGTTGCACGGGGTGATCAGGTCGGCGGCGCGGTAGCCGGCCTCGCATAGGCGGCGGGTGAAGGCGGCCACGATCGACTTGACCGGCCAGCTCAGCCGCTCGTTGCGGAGGGCCAGATACCGCTCGCGCAGGTAGACGCCGTGTTCGGCGAGCAGGAGCGGGGTGCCGTGGTTCCATTTAGCTGCCAGCCCGACCAGCACGGCCAGGCCGTTCGACACAGCGTGCACGACCTCTGCGACGGGCGGCTGGAAGGACAGCGGACGCAGCGCGTGCTCGATCAGATTCAGCGCCGTCATCGCGTCGGCCAGCGGTAGCGCCGGGGCGGTGTGGTCGTGGTATCCGCTCCAGAGTTCGGCCAGCGCGACCGCGACCGCGTCGGTGTGCAGCGTTTCGACAAGGTGGCCGGACTGCGCCAGCAGGTAGAGCTCGAACAACGCCGCCTCGAAACTGTCGGGGGCGGCGCTGTCGCTGCTGAATACGGCCTCGAGCATGTCGATGGCGGCGGCGCACCAGCGGACGCTGCGCACGCGGGGGGCGCGGCTGGCGGCGGCGTGGCTGTTGGCCCACACCGGGACCGTGTGCAACGAGGCCACGTTGCGCGGCAGGTCGAACACGGCCGGCTCGCGGCCGGTGGCCGACAGGGCGACCAGGTGGAACCGGTACCCCGTCAGACCTCTGATCATCTGGTCGCACCAGACCGACACCCCGCCGTGCGCGTGCGGATAGGTGCCCTCGGTGACGAGCATGACGTCCATCGGGTCTGGATCCCTCGAGAGTCGGTGCCCAGCGCGACGTGCCCGTGCCGCGCGCGGACCACTCCGTCGAGGTCGAGGAGCGGTCCGTGCGCGGTCCCGAGCACGTGGCACGCCGCGGTGCGGTCTACTTCGCCGGGTTCGCGGTCAGCACCAAGCCGATGCCGGGCAGGAACAGCGTGAGGTTTCCGAAGCCGGGGGCCTGCTGATACGCGGACAGCTCACCCGCGTAGGCGGAGCCGAACGGCGTGGCGCCGATCGAGCTGCCCAGCAGTCCCGGGTTCTGCGTCCCGTCGGGGGCGGTGAGCGGGACGTAGAGCCCTGACGGAGCCGACACGACGACCTTGCCGGACTGGATGTAGCCGGACACGGTGCCCGCGGCGACCGCCGCCTTCCACGCGGCCTGCTGCTGGAGGATCTGGCCTGAGGTGGCGAAGAGCGTCGAGACGATCGGGGCGTTGGCGGCGAACTCGGCGCGGTAGGTGGACAGGATCGAGCCCAGCGCCGGGTAGAAGATCCGGTCCTGGGTCAGGTTCGACTGGTGCACATAGGTCGGCCGCGGGTCGTTCGCGGTGACGTGGCTCAGCGCGATCCGCGTCTCGGTCGGAACGATGTAAGAGGCGAAGCCGGTGGCCGGGTCGAGCGGCGCGATGCAGGTCGAGGTCGGGTTGTTCTCGCAGATCCCGGACCCGCCGTCGGCCGTGGAGGTATAGACCCAGTTGTATTCGTTGACCTCGTCGGAGACGGTCGCCGCGTTGTAGTAGATGTTCATCGGATGGCGCGGCACGGTGAGCGTCGAGGAGCCGACGGCGCGCTGGTTCGGCTCGCGGGAGGCGTCCGAACCGGTCCACGCGATGCCGGACTGCTTGAGACCCGGGGCCAGGTTGGGGTTGTCCACCGTCTGCTGGGGCAGCGTGACCAGGCCCGAGTGCTCCCCGGTGACCAGTTCGTCGGCGTGGATCGGCAGGTGCTTGCTTTGCGCCCAGGCGATGTTCTGCTGGATCTGGGAGACGATGTCGGACTGCGGAACCCAGACGTAGTTGCCGTTCGCGTCGGTCACGCAGGACCACGGGATGGTGGTCAGGTTCTGCTGGCAGCCGAGGAACTCGTGCGAGTAGGTGTGGTTCAGCCACTCGAGCACCTGGCCGGAGTTCGCCTGCCAGGCGGTCAGCAGCGGGTCGGAGCCGGTGGCCGCGACCTGGTCGTCGGAGCCGCCGCCGTTGAAGAGCATGGTGAGCTTGAAGTTGTTCTGCGCTTCCCAGTTCACCTCGTAGGTGACGTCGGCGGGCGTCATGCGGCTCGGCGTGGTGTCCGCAGTGCCCGGCGGGCAGATGGTGTCGCCCGGGGTGCAGTGCCCGGCCTGCGACCACTCGGCGTCCGGCAGGAAGGTGTCGTCGACGTCGATCGTCAGGTAGTTGCGGTCGTAGCCGAAGTGGATGCCCTGCGTCATCCAGGTGATGAAGCCGTGGGCGAGGGCGCGGAACTGAGCCTGGTTCGCGTTGTAGGCGAAGGTGTTCACCAGCTCGCTGCGGCCACCGGCGGTGTAGACCCCGGACAGCACGCCCTGGGTCGAGGTGCCGGGGATCGTCATGGTGACGAAGGGAGTGAAGGTCGCGCCCGCCGCCGGGTTCGCGGTGGAGAGATAGCCGTAGGACTCTGAGACGTTGGGATCGATGTTCTCGAACGGGACCGAGCCGGTCAGGTAGGGGAACGCGCCGGCGGACGTGCCGGAACCGGTCACCGCCGCGGTCATCCCGTCGAGCGTGCCCGAGTACTGCGGGGAGTTGAGGCCCACTGCGGGGCTCGCATAGTCGTATGCGTCGACCTGCCGGATGGAGTAGGTGGCCTCGTACGTGTCGAGGGCGCTGATCTCGGCCGCGGACAGCTGGGGTGGCGCGTTGTTCGGCAGCACGACGGCCTGGAAGTGCGCCTCAGCGGCCGAAGCGAGGTAGCCGGCGGTGATGACTGTGCGGGAGGAACTGGTCAGGTCGATCGCGGTGTACGGCACGCCTTCGGTGTCCAGCTCGGAGCGGATCGCCTCGACCGGCGCGCTCCCGTCGGTGAACACCAGGACCCGCAGATCGGTCCGGGTCGAGGACGCAGCGGAGGCGGCGTGCGCGGGCAAGACGCCGCTGGCGCAGAGCCCTGCGGCGATGGAGAACCCGGCGGCGGCTCGGACCGCGCGCCGGGACTTCGGGGCATGGCGGAACACCCGGTTCCCCCCTTGGGTCTTGGATTATGTGATGAGTGGCGGCTTATCGGAACGGCAGTGATGCGCGAGGTTTCACGTCGGCCTCTACGCATCGCACGGTCACATTAAGCGACCCTTCGCGCGGCGCCGGGTACGCACGCAGCACGTTCATCCGAAGGTGTGGTTTTACGAAAATCGTTACAACCAAAGGCGGAAGGGCGGGGGCTCTGCGAAGCCTTCGCCCTGATCAGCCGCGAAGATCTGCCCGAAGCAAATTGGCTCTTGGGCGTTCGTCGGGCCTGGGCGAAGCCAAGATGTGCGATGCCGGACGAAGCAGATAAATGAAAGATGAATAACCGCGCGGTACTCATTTTGAAATGGGCAGAGTGGACGACGGGACGTCAAGCGCTCGGGAAGCAAACGCCACTCGCGGTCAATGCGGGAGTGGCGCTTGTCGGCAGCTGGCGAAGAGGGGTGTAAGGGTTCGATT
>NZ_DASZGI010000047.1:0-28415 GCF_035938995.1 Actinocrinis sp. | reverse complement strand
GCCGTTCTCAACGGCTTCATTGAGCAGCTTGGGCGTTCGCGGGGATCGGATTCTTCTATTGGACAGCTGATCGTGGCGGGGCGAGGGTGGAGGGGTCGGCTGTTGCTGTCGCTGTTGTGTTGCTGCCGGGGTCGCCGGGCGGCTTGGGTCTGCGTGATTGGGAGACACCATGGGCTACATCGCTGCGTCGGAGCGGTACTCGGACGCCGTGTTTCGGCGCTGCGGGCGTTCTGGGCTGGAGTTGCCGGCCGTCTCGCTCGGGTTGTGGCACAACTTCGGGGATGCGCAGCCTTTGTCGACGCAGCGGGCGATCCTGCGGCGTGCGTTCGACCGTGGCGTGACCCATTTCGACCTGGCGAACAACTATGGGCCGCCCTATGGGAGCGCCGAGCTCAACTTCGGCACTTTGTTCGCGCAGGACTTCCGGCCGTACCGGGACGAGCTGATCATCTCCACCAAGGCCGGGTACGACATGTGGCCAGGTCCGTATGGGCAGGGCGGCGGCTCGCGCAAGTATCTGTTGGCGAGCCTGGACCAGTCGCTCACCCGGATGGGCCTGGACTATGTGGACATCTTCTACAGCCACCGGTTCGATCCGCAGACGCCGCTTGAGGAGACGATGGGCGCGCTGGACGCCGCGGTGCGTTCCGGCAGGGCGCTGTACGCGGGGATCTCATCGTATAGTCCGGAGCGCACGCGGGAAGCCGCCGCGGTTCTCGAGGCGATGGGCACACCGCTGCTGATCCATCAGCCCTCGTACTCCATGCTGAACCGGTGGATCGAGGGTGGCTTACTGGATGTGTTGGGGGAGTTGGGGGTGGGGTGTATTGCGTTCTCGCCGCTCGCGCAGGGGATGCTGACGGACAAGTATCTCGGGGGCATTCCGGCAGGGTCGCGGGCGGCGCGCGATTCGTCGACGCTGTCGACCGACCTGCTGAACGAGCGCAATCTCGAGCATGTGCGTGCGCTGAACGGGATGGCTGTGGAGCGTGGGCAGTCGCTGGCCCGGATGGCGCTGGCGTGGGCGCTGCGGGATTCGCGAGTTACGTCGGTGTTGATCGGCGCGAGCAGTGTAGAGCAACTCGACGACAGCCTCGGGGCGCTGGAGCAGACGGAGTTCAGCGAGGACGAGCTGGCGAGGATCGACAAGCACGCGGTGGAGTCGGGGATCAATTTGTGGGCGGCGTCGGGGGAGGCGTGAGGGACTAGGGGGTGGGGGTGGGGGGTGGGGAGGAGGTAGAGGAGAGGGATGGGGAGCAGGGGGAGAGGCGGGATCAGCGGGGAGGGAGAGCGGCGAAGCGGAGTTCGAGGCCGGCGATGA
This sequence comes from Actinocrinis sp., assembly GCF_035938995.1. Classification (GTDB taxonomy): domain Bacteria; phylum Actinomycetota; class Actinomycetes; order Streptomycetales; family Catenulisporaceae; genus DASZGI01. The sequence continues at coordinate 27,094 of NZ_DASZGI010000047.1, read as the reverse complement.
GGGCGTCGAGGCCGGTCTCGAAGGCGCCCTCGTCCACTGATCGGCGGTGCTCGGCCAGGCGGTGGGCTTGGAGCAGGTGCGGGTATTCGGGGTCGTACAGTCGGGGGTCCGGGATGAATCCGGCGGCGAAGGACGCCAGTGCCGAGCCTGTGACGAAGTAGCGCATCAGGGCGCCGATCCGGGTCGCCTCGCGCGGCGGCCAGCCTGCCTCGACCAGCGCACCGTGCACGGTGTCCGCCATCTTTAGGGCATGCGGGCGTCGGCCGGGACCTTGCGCCGCGACGGGGACCAGGTGGGGATGCGCGGCGAGGGTGTCGTGATAGGAGAAGGCCCAGTTGCGCAGGGCCCGTGGCCATGCGTGCGCCGTGAGCGGCTCGATGTCCACCTCCGCGATGACGGAGTCGGCGACCGCCTCGAGCAGGTCGTCTTTCGTGGCGAAGTGGTTGTACAGGGACGGGCCGCTGACGCCCAGCTCAGTGGCGAGTCGGCGGGTGGACAGCGCGGCGAGGCCCTCGGCGTCTATGAGAGTGAGCGCCTCGGCGATGATCTTCTCCCGGCTCAGCAGCGGCGACCGCGGCCTGGCCACGTGTGACGCACCTCGCTATTCCGTGTCCGATGGGCGATGGGCTACAGTCCATTAAAACTAGCACTGCAAGTTTTGGCGTGGCTGTGCGGCGCTAGAGGCGGCAGCGGAAAGGTCGGTCGGCGATGAATCTCGCGCTCGACGAGGAGCAGTCCGCGCTTCGTGCGCTCGCGGCGCAGTTCGCGGACCGGGAGATCGCGCCGCACGCGGCCGAGTGGGACCGGCGGGAGTCGGTCGACCAGGGGATCGTCAAGCGGTTGGGGGATTTGGGGTTTCTCGGGTTGACGATCCCGGAGGAGTACGGGGGCTCCGGGGGATCTCACTTCGACTACGTGCTGGTGCTCGAGGAATTGGGGCGGGCGGACTCGTCGGTGCGCGGGATCGTGTCGGTGTCGCTCGGCCTGGTCGCGAAGTCGATCGCGGCGTGGGGGAGCGAGGAGCAGAAGCTGCACTGGTTGCCGCGGCTGTGCTCAGGTGAAGCGCTGGCGTGCTTCGCGCTGACTGAGCCGGACACGGGGTCGGACGCGGCCAATCTCACGGCGCGGGCGGTGCGGGAGGGAGAGTGGTGGGTGATCTCGGGCAGCAAGATGTTCATTACGAATGGGACGTGGGCGCAGGTCGGGCTCGTCTTCGCCAGGACGGGGGAGTCGGGACACAGGGGGATCACGGCGTTCTTGGTGCCGCTTGATGCCGCTGGGGTCGCGCGCCGAGAGATCCACGGGAAGCTCGGTCTGCGCGGGCAGGCGACGGCGGAGTTGGTGTTCGACGGGGTGCGGGTGCCGGACTCGACTCGGCTGGGGCCTGAGGGCAAGGGGTTCTCGGTCGCGATGTCGGCGCTCGCGAAGGGGCGCATGTCCGTGGCGGCGGGGTGCGTGGGGATCGCGGAGGCGGCGCTGCGGTTGGCGGTGCGGCACTCGACGGAGCGGATACAGTTCGGCAAGCCCATCGCCCATAAGCAGCTGGTCCAGGAGTTGATCGCGGACATCGCGACGGACGTCGACGCGGCGCGGCTGCTGGTCTGGCGGGTCGCGGATCTGGTCGACCGCGGGCTCGAATTCGCCCGGGAGTCCTCGATGGCCAAGCTCTTCGCGAGCGAGGCGGCGGTGCGGGCGGCGAACAACGCGCTTCAAGTCTTCGGAGGCTACGGCTACATCGACGAGTACCCGGTCGGCAAGCTCGTGCGCGACGCCCGGGTCATGACCCTGTACGAGGGCACCAGCCAGCTCCAGAAACTGCTCATCGGGCGGGCGCATACAGGCGTCAATGCGATCGTGTGATTGTGTGATCGCGCGGAGCGTGATCGCGTAATTGCGTGATCGCGTGAGAAGGCAAAAGGACGGGCAATGAAGGCGGTGTACATCGCGGCTGCGCGGCGCACGGCGATCGGGCGGCTGCGCGGGGCGCTTTCCTCGGTGCGCCCGGACGATCTGGCGGCGGCCGTGGTCCGGGATCTGGTCGCCGGGCTGCCGTTGCTGGACCCCGCGTCGATCGATGACGTGTACTGGGGCGCGGCGAACCAAGCGGGCGAGGACAACCGGAACGTCGCACGGATGGCGGTGCTGCTCGCGGGGCTGCCGGAGTCGGTGCCCGGCGCGACCGTGAACCGGCTCTGTGCGTCCGGGATGGAAGCGTTCACCCTCGGGGCGCGGACGATCGCGGCCGGGGAGGCGGACCTCGTCCTCGCGGGCGGCACCGAGTCGATGAGCCGCGCCCCGTTCGTGCTGCCGCGTCCTGATGACGGCTTGCCGAACCGCATGGAGATCGCCGATACGCGCTTGGGGTGGCGGATGATCAACCCGCTGATGCGTGGTCTCCACGGGCTGCTGTCGATGGGCGAGACCGCCGAGGAGGTCGCCACCCGATATGGGATCTCCCGGGAGCGCCAGGACGAGTTCGCGCTGGGCAGCCACCGGAAGGCGGCGCAGGCGCGGGACGCCGGGAAGTTCGCGCCGGAGATCCTGCCGATCGAGACGGCTGACGGGACAGTCGTCGACACGGACGAGGGGATCAGGGCGGACACGTCGGCGGAGAAGCTCGCCGCGCTGAAGCCGGTGTTCCGTGCGGGTGGCAGCGTCACGGCGGGCAACTCGTCGCCGCTGAACGACGGGGCGGCCGGACTGGTCCTCGCCTCCGAGGAGGGGCTGGCGCGGCTCGGCGTGCAGCCCTTGGCGCGGTACGTCGCGGGCGCTTCCGCGGGCGTGCATCCGGATGTGATGGGCGTCGGACCGATCCCGGCCACCGAGCGCGTGTTGAACCGCGCCGGATGGAAGATCTCCGACGTGGAGACGGCGGAGCTCAACGAGGCGTTCGCGGCCCAGGCCCTCGCCTCGATCGACGGCATCGGGATCGACGCCGCGATCGTCAACCCGTACGGCGGCGCGATCGCGCTCGGGCATCCGCTCGGCTGCTCCGGGGCGCGGATCGTCACGACCCTGGTCCACCGGATGCGGCGCGAGGGCCAGCGCAGGGGCCTGGCAGCGATGTGCGTGGGTGTGGGCCAAGGTACAGCGGTTCTCTTGGAGGCGGTGTAAAGGTACGGGGGACGTGTGGGTGTGGGCGAATGACTTCAATCAGTGCGTGTACAGGATCAACGGATGAGGGAGCAGGGAATGAGCCGGTTCGAGGGCAAGGTCGCGATCGTCACCGGCGGCGCGCAGGGCATCGGCGCCGCGATCGTGCGGCGGCTGGCGAGTGAGGGCGCCGCGGTGGCGGTGGTGGACCTGACTGCGGAGCGGGCCCAGCCGGTGGTCGACGAGGTGGTCAAGGACGGCGGCCGGGCGCTGGCGCTCGGCGCGGACGTCTCGAGGACCGAGGATGCGCAGGCGGCGGTGGCCGCGGCGGTGACCGAGTTCGGCCGGATCGACATCCTGGTCAACAACGCCGGCATCACCCGCGACAACCTGCTGTTCAAGATGACCGACGAGGACTGGGACTCGGTGATCGCGGTCAACCTGCGCAGCGCCTTCATCATGTCCCGCGAGGCGCAGAAGCACTTCGTTGCGCAGAAGTACGGCAAGATCGTCTCCCTGTCCTCCCGGTCCGCGCTGGGCAACCGCGGCCAGGCGAACTACTCCGCGTCGAAGGCGGGGGTCATGGGCCTGACCGCGACGCTGGCCATCGAACTCGGCCCGTTCGGCGTCAACGTCAACGCGGTCGCCCCCGGCTACATCTCCACCGCGATGACCGACGCGACCGCGCGCCGGGTCGGGCTGGACCCGGACGAGATGCGCCGCCTGGCCTCCGAGCAGACCCCGGTGCGCCGGGTGGGCGAGCCGGAGGACATCGCGGCGGTGGTCGCGTTCCTGGCCGCCGACGAGTCGTCCTTCGTGTCCGGCCAGACGATCCAGGTCAACGGCGGGGCCGACCGGTGAGGGTGTTCGAGAACCCGGACGAGCTGGTCAAGGCGGTCGGCACGCAGCTCGGCGCGAGCGAGTGGCTGACCATCGACCAGGACCGGATCAACGTGTTCGCCTACGCGACCGGCGACCACCAGTGGATCCACGTGGATCCGGAGCGGGCGGCGCAGGGTCCGTTCGGGCGCACGATCGCGCACGGATACCTGACGCTGTCGCTGCTGCCTGTGCTGGCCCAGGACATTTACCGGGTCGAGGGCGTGCGTATGGGAGTGAACTACGGGCTGAACAAGGTCCGCTTCGTCACCCCGGTTCCGGTCGGCTCGAAGATCCGCGCGGTCCTCACGCTCGACTCGGTGACCGAGGCGTCGGGCGGCGGGCTTCAGGTCGCGGCGACGGCCATCGTCGAGATCGAAGGGGTGGAGAAGCCGGCGGCGGTGGCCGAGACGTTGGTGCGCTTGTTCGTGTAGAGGACGTGTCGGGTTGTATGCCGTGCGCGGTTCCCGAGGGGGCCGCGCACGCTGCTTCGAGCCCTAAGGGGTGTTTGAAAGTATCGTCGGATAAGCCCGCAGCGAGCGTGCGTGGCAGGTGTCGCGGGCCCGACGATACTTTCCAGACACCGCCTAGCGGACGTTCGAAACCTGCGCGCCTGGGACCGGTCCGCGCGCGCGGCGTACCGCGCGACAGAGGCCTGAGGCCCGTAGCTGCTCCTCCACCTCCGCCGCGCTGACCGGTCCGTCGACGAGGAAGACGGTAGTCGGGCCAGAGCCGGAGACCAGCGTGCCCGCCGCGCCCGCCGTGGCGCCGAGGTCCAGCAGTTCGCCGATTTCGGGCATCAGCTCGACGGCGGCTGGCTGTAGGTCGTTGTAAAGCGCCGCCCCGATACGCTCCGTGTCCCCGGAGCGCAGCGTCGACATCAGGTCCGGGTGCACCTGCGGCGCGTCCGGCGTGACGCCGTCCCGGGACCGCAGGAGATCGCAGGCCTCGAAGACCTTTGGCGTGGACAGGCCGCCGTCCATCACCGCGATGACCCACTCCATACCCGCCGCCGCGAGTACCGGAGAGATGTGCTCGCCGCGGCCGGTGCCGATCGCGGTGCCGCCGTGCAGCGCGAAGGGGACGTCGCTGCCGAGCCGCCCGGCCAGGTCGTGCAGCTCGTCCCGGCGCAGCCCGGTGCCCCACAGGTGGTCGCAGGCGACGAGCGCCGCCGCGGCGTCCGCGGAGCCGCCCGCCATGCCGCCGGCCACCGGGATGTCCTTGCGCACCGTCAGGCGCACGTCCGGCTCGACGCCCGCGTGCTCGGCCAGCAGCAGCGCGGCCCGCCAGGCCAGGTTGCGCTCGTCGTCCGGGACTCCGCCGACGTCCGAGTCGCGGCGCAACGGCTCCACGGTGAGCGAGAGGCCGCGTGCCGCCCGCGCGATCACCTCGTCGTAGAGGGAGACCGCGTGGAAGACGGTGACCAGCTCGTGGTAGCCGTCGGCGCGCAGGGGCCCGACCGAGAGCGAGAGGTTGATCTTCGCGGGGACCCTGACGGTGACCGCTTCGGGCCGGAAGGGGCCGTCGTCCCAGTCTTCGAGCGCGGTCACGGTGTCGGCTCCTGGTCTTCGTCCGGCTGAAGGTTCACGTCGTGCGCCGCATCCGCGATCGCAGCGTATTGCTCCACCCCGATGGCCTCGCCGCGGGCCGCCGGATCGACGCCCGCGCGGCGCAGGATCTCCTCGGCCCGCGCCGCCGATCCGGCCCAGCCGGACAGCGCCGCGCGCAGCGTCTTGCGGCGCTGCGCGAAGGCGGCGTCGACGACGGCGAACACGTCCTTGCGACTCGCGCGGGTCGTCGGCGGTTCCCGGCGCTCCAGCGCGACCAGCCCGGAGTCGACGTGCGGCGCGGGCCAGAAGACGTTGCGGCCGATCGAGCCCGCCCGCCGCACCGACGCGTACCAGCGCGCCTTCACGCTCGGCACGCCGTAGACCCGGCCGCCCGGTTCGGCGGCCAGCCGGTCCGCCACCTCGGCCTGCACCATGACCAGCACCCGTTCGAGGGAGGGGAATCTCTCCAGCATATGCAGCAGGACGGGAACGGCGATGTTGTACGGCAGGTTGGCGACGAGCGCGGTCGGCGCGGGGCCCGGCAGCTCCGTGACGCGCAGCGCGTCGGCGCGGACGAGGGCGAAACGGTCGGTGCCGACGGCGTCCGGGGCGTGCGCGGCGACGGTGTCGGGCAGCGCGGCGGCCAGGACGGGATCGATCTCGATCGCGACGACCCGCCGCGCCGCGCCGAGCAGCCCGAGGGTCAGCGAGCCGAGTCCGGGCCCGATCTCCACGACCGTGTCCGAGGGCAGGACGCCGGCCGCGCGGACGATCCGGCGGATCGTGTTCGGATCGATGACGAAGTTCTGGCCGAGCTGCTTGGTCGGCCGCACCCCCAGCCGCGCGGCGAGAGCACGGACCTCGGCGGGTCCGAGGAGGCCGGGGAGTTCGGGCACGGCGGCGGGAGCGGCAGCCGGAGCAACCGACGCGGCGGGAACCGGCCCGGCGGACGAAGCGTCCGGCCGTGCACCGCTGTCGCCGCCGACGTGGGCGGCGGACGGCCCTCCACGGGTCATCGCGCCTCGCACTCCCCACCGTCCGGCCGGTTCATGTCCCCGAGTCTAGTTGGGGCGAAGGCCGCGCCGCGGACTGTGGCGACCTGCGGCGAGACACGCCAGGGGGACATGCGGGCCGGAAACGGAGTCGGGGACCCGGGGGCGAATGCCCTCGAGTCCCCGACACCTCCCGCCTGGCTACTGCTCGGCCGAAAGGCGAGCCGAGCGGATCAGCTGAACAGGTTGTGCCCGCACACCGGCCACTGCCCGGCGCCGGACCGCTGGTAGAGCTGCTCGGCCCGGCTCGTCTGCTCCGCGGGGGAAGCATTCGACGGCAGTCCGCTGCCGCCCAGCGAGGCCCACGTGGAGGGCGAGAACTGGTAGAGGCCGTAGTACGAGCCGCTCGGGTCCACGGCCCTGGGGTTGCCACCGGACTCGCAGTTGGCCAGGGCCGCCCAGTTCAGCTGCGAGACGTTGGTCGGCATCGGCTTGGTGCCCACCTTCTCCACCTCGGCCACCGGTTGCTTGGTGACGACCCGGGAGACCTCCTTCTGCGGCTGTGCGACGCCGTTGATCGTCTGGAACGCGTAGGTGACCTCGGCCACCCCGTTCTGTCCCGGAGTCACTATGGTCGTCGTGCCGACGTAGGTGGTCGGGTCGTCCTGCTTGGTCACCGAGTACGGGATCGAGGCCTGCTCGACCTTGGTGACGCCGGTAATGCGCAGGATCGAGATCGTCTCGCCGTCGACCGGGAACGAGCCGGCGGTGACTGACGGGGAGTCCTGGTTCCGCAGCGTGATCCCGGCCTGGCCCATCGCGTCGGCGACGGTCGCGGCGGTGGTGTCGAGCGGGACCGACTTGCCGTCCACCAGGAACGTGATGTGGCGCATGGTGAAGACGCTGAAGCTCATCCCCGCGCGGCCGACCAGGTCGTTCGCGGGCACCGACAACTTCGCGCCCTGAATACGCACGCCGAGTTCCTGAAGCGCCCCGGACACGCTCGTCGCGTGCACCCAGACGTGCCGCGTCGTGCCATCGACCGTGATGGCGAGCGGGCGGCCGTAGCGAACCGTGATCGTCGAGTTGTCGACGAGCGTGGCGCCGGGCGACGGGGTGACCAGGTCGTGGCCGCCGGTCGGCACGTCGTCAGAGGTGAGCACGGCGCCGACGGTCGAGGCGAACGAATGGACCTGCCGGACCGATCCGTCGACCGAGATGTTGACCGTCTTCTCCAGGGTCACGTACGCGGTGACTCCGCCGACGAGCGCGGCGAGCACCAGACCCTGCACGACGCGCCCGCCCAGGGTGATCCGGCGCGAGCTGACCCGGCCGGAGCTGCTGCCGCGGCGAGCAGACGAGCGGCGCTGGCCCGAGGGCCTTGCGGCGTCTTGTCCGGGCTCTGGTTCGAGTCCGGTGGGTACGTCCGGGTCGAGCGTCGGGCGCCGCCGGTCGAACTCCGCGGGCGTGCGCGGAGCGGGCACGGTCGAGGTGGAACTCAGGGAGCCCTCGAACTCGCCGGCCTCGCGCCCGTAGTCCAGATCGGAGTATCCGTCGTTCGTGTAGTCGTACGCGTACGGATACGTCTCGGTTTCGGCGCCGTATTCGTACGATTCGTACGGGTCGCCGTGAGGGTACGACGGAGCGTAAGGGTCCGCGTACTCATTGCGAGACTCGGCATACGGGGCGTAGGGCTCCCCGTACGCAGAGGGCTCGGATGCTTCGCTGGTGGTGTCTTCTGCGTCGATGGCTCTGTACGACGGCGAATGCTGCGCGGGACCGGTAAAAGAGGACGGCCATGCGGAGGTGCCCGTCAAGGGCCCGCCGCTGCCGCCCGTATTTCGGGTCGAGCGTGATCCGCTCACTGCACTCCAGACCTCGCAGGTTCCGGTCACGGGGCCGTGACGCCAGAAACTTCCAGAGGCGTCGGGTCCACCGATCCGGCTACCGAGAAAGGGAGCCTAGACTACGGGCTCGCATGGTCGCCATAGCCCGACTAGGTCGCCCCGCGGAAACTGATGTCCAGTTAATCCGATTTGCCGCAGCGGAAATCCGACATATCACCGCAGTCTTTTGCGCCGGATGTGGCGCTCACCACCTGATCGTCCGCTTTGGCCTCGCTAGAACAGGCGAGCGGAGAAGTTACAGAAGTGTGGCAGTGCGGGAAACGGGTGACAGCGGACTGACGCGTACGGAGATTTCACCGTCGGGATGAGTTGACTTGGTCTGACCTCGCGGTGGGGCCGTGTCAGGCATCGAGAAGCCGTTCCGCTACGGCAGATCGAAGACGCGACGAGTGTTCGAATCGAGCGCGGCGCAAAGCTCCGCGACGTCCATGTCACCCCTCGCCTGCGCCATGGCGCGGACGGTGAGCGGGATCAGATAGGGCGCATTGGGGCGACCGCGGTATGGCATAGGCGTGAGAAAGGGCGCATCGGTCTCGACGAGGAGCAGATCCAGCGGAGCGATCCGCAGCGCTTCTCTCAGGTGCTCGTTCGACTTGAAGGTGACGGTGCCGGCGAACGACATCACGTAGCCGCGCTCGGCGCAGACCTTTGCCATCGCCGCATCGCCCGAATAGCAGTGGAAGACGACGCGGTCCGGCGCGCCCTCCTCCTCGAGGATCCTGAGCACGTCCTCGTGTGCGTCACGGTCGTGGATGACTAGGGCTTTGTCGTGCCGCTTAGCCATCTCGATGTGTCTGCGGAACGACTCCTGTTGTGCGGCCACGCCGTCGGGCCCGGTGCGGAAGTAGTCCAGGCCGGTCTCGCCGATCCCGACCACATGAGGCAGGCTCGCGAGTTCGTCGATCCGGGCGAGCGCACTTTCCAGCGCCTGCGCGCCCCCGGGCTTGCGGTGCTGTCTGCTCCAGCCGTCCACGTCGCCAAGGACCAGACGTGGTCCCTCATTCGGATGCAGCGCGACGGTCGCGTGGATGGCGGGGTGCTCGGCAGCCGTCTGGACAGCCCATTCGGACGAGGGGACGTCGCAACCGACCTGAATGAGCGTGGTCACGTTCACCGCGGTGGCCAGCGCGAGCGACTCCTCGACCGACCGTTCCTGCATGTCGAGGTGGGTGTGGCTGTCCGCCACGGGCGACGGCAGCGGTTCGGGCGCCGCGGGGGCGGCCGCACGCTCACGCGCAGCCGCCCCGCTTCTGTCCCTACCGCCGGCCCCGCCGCCCGCGGACCCTGTGTTCATGGTCCCTGTGTTCGTGGTCCCTGCGCTCGCCTTGCTACTCACGCGGCCTCGGAACGCTCCTCGAGGCGGGGAAACAGCACCGCGCCCTTGGTGACCGCGGCCCCGGCGGGCAGTTGCCCCCAGCGGCCGGAGTCCTGGACCCGCTGGTCCTTGAGCGCACCCAGGTGGGCCTCCGCGCCCAACGACTCCCACAGCGCGGCGGACGACTTCGGCATCACCGGGTTCAGCAGCACGGCCACGGCCCGCAGCGCCTCGGCCGCGGTGTAGAGGATCGTGGCCAGCCGGGCGCGCGACTGCTCGTCGTCGACCTTGGCCACCTTCCACGGCTCCTGCTCGGTCAAGTACCCGTTGACCAGCTTGATGAAGTCGAACACCGCGTTGATCCCGCCCTGGAAGTCCAGCGCGCGGACCTTCTCGTCGGCGGTCTTCGCCGCCGCCTCGAGCGCGTCCGCGATCGCCTGCTCGGCCGGGCCGTGCGCGGTCGCCTCCGGCAGGACCCCGTCGAAGTAGCGCCCGACCATCGCGGCCACCCGCGAGGCCAGGTTGCCGTAGTCGTTCGCCAGCTCAGAGGTGTAGCGCGCGGACATGTCCTCCCAGGAGAACGATCCGTCCTGGCCGAACGGGATCGCCCGCATGAAGTAGTACCGGAACGCGTCCGAGCCGAAGTGGTCGGTGATCTCGTGCGGGGCGATGCCGGTCAGCTTCGTCTTCGACATCTTCTCCCCGCCCACCAGCAGCCAGCCGTGGCCGAAGACGGTGCGCGGCAGCGGCAGCCCGGCGGCCAGCAGCATCGCCGGCCAGATCACCGCGTGGAAGCGCAGGATGTCCTTGCCTACCAAGTGGACGTCGGCCGGCCAGGTGCGGGCGAACTTCTCCTGGTCCTCCGGCGCCGGGCTGTCCAGTCCTACCGCCGTCGCGTAGTTCAGGAGCGCGTCGATCCAGACGTACAGGATGTGCTTCTCGTCCCACGGGATCGGGATGCCCCAGTCGAACGACGAGCGCGAGATCGACAGGTCCTGCAGGCCCTGCCTGACGAACGACACGACCTCGTTGCGGGCCGACGCGGGCTGGACGAACTCCGGATGCTTCTCGTAGTGCTCCAGCAGCCGCTCGGTGTAGGTGGACATCCGGAAGAAGTAGTTCTCCTCCGAGATCGTCTCCACCGGCCGGTGGTGGATGAGGCAGACCTTCTGGCCCGCGTACTCGCCCTCGCCGTCGGTCACCTCGCCCGGCAGCTTGTACTCCTCGCAGGCCACGCAGTACAAGCCCTCGTACGAGCCCTTGTAGACCTCGCCGGCGTCGTACAGCCGCTGCCAGAACTCCTGGACCCGCTCGGTGTGCCGCTTCTCGGTGGTCCGGATGAAGTCGTCGTTGGCCGCGTCGATGGTCTTCAGCGCGGGCTTCCAGGCGGTCTCGACGAGCCGGTCGGCCCACTCCTGCGGCGTGGCCCCGTTGGCCTGGGCGGTGCGCATGACCTTCTCGCCGTGCTCGTCGGTACCGGTCAGGTACCACACGGACTCGCCGCGCTGCCGATGCCACCGGGTCAGGACGTCGCCGGCCGTCGTGGTGTACGCGTGGCCGATGTGCGGGGCGTCGTTGACGTAGTAGATCGGCGTCGTGACGTAGAAAGTCTTGACGGGTTCGCTGCCTGAAGCCATGGACCAAATCTTACTGGCCGTGTTCGGTCATTCCGGACCGGTTTTAGCCGCCACCACTGCGTCGAACACCTCTCGTTTCGGCAGCCCCGTCTCGGCCGCGACAGCCGCGATGGCCGCCTTCCGGTGCTCCCCGGCCGCCTCCCGTCGCGCGACCCTCGCCGCCAGTTCCTCAGCTGACGCCTCAGATGCGGCCTTCGGCTCGGCCCCCGCCACGACGACCGTGATCTCCCCGCGCACCCCAGGCTCCGCCCACCGCGCGAGTTCGCTGAGAGTGCCGCGCTTGATCTCTTCGTACGTTTTGGTCAGCTCGCGGCACACCGCGGCCGGACGGTCCGCCCCGAACGCCTCCGCCATGGCCGCGAGCGTGTCGGCGAGCCGGTGCGGCGCTTCGAAGTAGACCATCGTGCGCGGTTCGGCGGCGTTGGCGGCCAGGACCCGGGCGCGCTCTCCTGCCTTGCGCGGCGGGAAGCCCTCGAAGCAGAAGCGGTCGACCGGCAGACCGGACAGCGCCAGCGCGGTGAGTACCGCCGACGGCCCGGGGACGGCGGTGACCCGGATCCCGGCCTGGACCGCGGCGGCGACCAGGCGGTAGCCGGGATCGGAGACGGAGGGCATGCCAGCGTCGGTGACGAGCAGGACGCGGGCACCCTCCTGCAGGCGCGCGACCAACTCCGGTGTCCGCGCGCTCTCGTTGGCCTCGAAGTAGGACACGATCCGCCCGGCCGGGGTCACTCCCAGTTCCCGGGCCAGCCGGTGCAGCCTGCGGGTGTCCTCCGCCGCGATCACGTCGGCTGCGGCGAGCTCCGTGGCCAGCCGGGGCGGCGCGTCGGCCGGATCGCCGATGGGGGTGCCGGCGAGCACCAGGAGCCCGGCGTCGCTGGGGGCGGTGACGCTGTGGGCGGCAATTTGTCCGCTGGGTTTCACTTTCTCATCGTCCCGTGCTGCGCGGCGGCGCGGCCACTCCGTACCATGGCCCGCGTGACCAGCGATCTGCGGAGCGACAGCGCGGCCGGCCGGCCCGAGTGGACCGAACTCGGGGAGGTGGACCTCGACGCGCCCATCGCCCCTGAGCAGAGGGTGTCCGAAGAAGAAGAGGTGGCGTCCGGAGGGACGCTCGCCGAGCCGGACACGGACGCGGAGCCCTGGCTCGAGCCGCGGCGCCGGCTGCGCCGCGGCTGGGAGCGCGGCCGGGTCTGGTTCCGCCCCGAGGAGCGGCCGCGGCCCGATCCCCGCCCGCCGCTGCGCGACCGCTTGGTGCCGCCGTTCTATCCGGAGTTCTTCCGCGGCGCCGGCTGGATCCTGCCGCTGATCATCACCGCGATCGGCGGCTTCATGCGGTTCTGGAACCTCGGCTGGCCCAACAAGATCATCTTCGACGAGACGTACTACGCCAAAGACGGCTGGTCGATGTGGGTCTACGGCTGGGAGCACACCTGGGCCGACGGCGCCAAGATCTCCGACCCGGCCCTTTCCGGCTCCGGGGCCTTCGGGCACAACGCCCCGACCAACTTCACCTGCGTGCAGACCTGCGCCGAGTACGTTGTGCACCCCCCGGCTGGCAAGTGGATCATCGGGCTCGGCGAGAAGATCTGGGGCCTGAACCCGGTCGGCTGGCGCCTGATGGAGGCGGTGCTCGGCACCCTCGCGATCTACATCATCGCCCGCACCGCCCGCCGGATGTTCCGCTCCACCCTGCTCGGCTGCGTGGCCGGCATCTTCCTGGCCTTCGACGGCCTCGCGTTCGTGATGGCCCGCACCGCGCTGCTCGACGGCATCCAGATGTTCTTCATCCTGGCCGGCTTCTCCGCGCTGGTGGTGGACCGGGACAAGGTCCGGGAGAAGTTCGCCGCCTGGCGCGAGGAACGCGGGCCCGGACTGCTGCCCTTCGACGAGTACGGACCCAGGCTCGGACTGCGGCCCTGGCGGCTGGTCGGCGGCCTGATGCTCGGCCTGGCCACCGCGACCAAGTGGAACGGCATCGTGTTCCTGGCCGCGTTCATGGTCATGTCGCTGCTGTGGGACGGCGGCGCGCGCCGGGCGGCCGGGGTGCGCTACCCGACCTTCGTCACGCTGGCGGTCCTGGCCGTCTTCGCCGTCCCCGCCGTCCTCAAGTTCCTCGGCCTGGCCTGGGCCTTCGTCCTGCTCGGCTTCATCGCCTGCGCGGTGTTCGCGGTGGTCTCGATGCAGCTGGCCGGGCTGCTCAAGCGGTTCGCCTGGCGACGGCTGGCCGAACCGCTGTGGGGCTTCCTCTCCATGCCCGTGCTGGCCGTCGGCGTCTTCGTGGCCTCCTACGCCGGCTGGTTCTTCCGCACCGAGCAGGGCGGCGGCTATTACCGCACCTGGGCGGACGGGCACCCCTCGTCGATCTGGCCGACCTGGACGAATCCGTTCCGCTCGCTGTGGTTCTACGTCGGTCAGCAGTACGGCTTCAACTCCACGCTCCAGTCCGGGCACCCGTACATGTCGAATCCGTGGTCCTGGTTCATCATGGGGCGGCCGGTCGCGTTCTACTGGGCCACGCCGCCGGTGGGCCAGAGCGGCTGCACGGCCTCGATGGGCAGCTGCTCCGCCGAGGTGCTGGCGCTGGGCAACCCGCTGCTGTGGTGGTTCGCGACCGCGTCGATCTTCTACCTGCTCTGGCGCTGGATCGCGCGCCGGGACTGGCGGGCGGCGGCGATGCTGACCGGCATCGCGGCGGGAGTCGGGATCTGGCTCTGGTACGCCCAGCGCACGATCTTCTCCTTCTACGCGGTCTCCTTCACCCCGTTCATGGTGCTGGCCGCGACGTTCGCGGTCGGGACGCTGCTCGGGCGCGCCGACGCGCCGCCCACGCGGCGAGTGTGGGGCGCGGCAGTGGCCGGGACCCTCGTGGTCGGCGTGGTGGCGCTGTTCGCCTACTTCTATCCGATCTACTCGGGGCAGACGATCCCGTATTCGGACTGGTCGAACCACATGTGGCTGCCGTCCTGGATCTGATCCGGGCGCAGGTCGGCGCTCGGGCGTCAATCAGCGCCAGGGCCGCCGGGTAACGTTTGCGGCGTGGCGAACCTGGTCAACATCGAGGCTGTCAGCAAGGCGTACGGGACGCGGACCGTGCTGGACGGATTGTCGCTCGGCATCGCGGAGGGCGACCGGATCGGCGTCGTCGGGCGCAACGGCGGCGGCAAGTCCACGCTGCTGCGCCTGCTCGCCCGGCTCGAGGAGCCGGACGGCGGCCGGGTGACCCACAGCGGCTCGGTGCGGGTCAGCGTGGTCGGACAGCACGACGAGCTCGACCCGGCGGCCACCATCCGGGCGCAGCTGCTCGCGGGCCGGGTGGAGCATGAGTGGGCGGGCGAAGCGCACATCCGCGACGTGCTCAGCGGCCTGCTCGGCGGGATCGACGCCCCGGTCTTCCGCGACGGCCTCGACACGGTCGTCGGCCCGCTCTCCGGCGGCGAGCGGCGGCGGATCGCGCTGGCAAAGGCACTGCTGGAGCCGGACGCCACGGACCGCCTGCTGCTGCTCGACGAGCCCACCAACCATCTGGACGTCGAGGGCATCGCCTGGCTCGCCGGACATCTCAAGGCACGCAGGTCGGCGCTGTTCGTGGTCACCCACGACCGCTGGTTCCTCGACGAGGTCTGCGATGCCACCTGGGAGGTCGGGGACGGCCGGGTGGACGCGTACGAGGGCGGATACTCGGCATATGTGCTGGCCCGGGCGGAGCGCACGCGGATCGCCGCGGTGGACTGGGACCGCAAGCAGAACCTGCTGCGCAAGGAGCTGGCCTGGCTGCGGCGCGGCGCCCCGGCGCGCACGTCGAAGCCGAAGTTCCGGATCGAGGCGGCGAACGCGCTGATCGCCGCCGAGCCGCCGCCGCGTGACGCGGCCGAGCTGATGAGCTTCGCCTCCGCCCGCCTCGGCCGAACCGTCTACGAGCTCGAAGACGTCACGTACACGGTCGGCGCCGAGCCCGCGCGCACCATCCTGCGGCACGTGACGTGGCAGCTGGCGCCAGGCGAGCGGCTCGGCCTGGTAGGCGTGAACGGTTCGGGGAAGACCAGCCTGCTGCGCCTCATGACCGGCGCGGTGCGTCCTGTCACCGGCCGTGTCGTCGCCGGCGTGACGGTACGCCCGGCACTGCTCGCCCAGGAGATCACGCAGATCGCGCCGCAGACCCGGGTGCTGGAGGCGGTCGAGGAGGTCCGGTCCTCGGTAGACCTCGGCAAAGGCCGGGTGCTGACGGCGTCCCAGCTGTTGGAGCGCTTCGGCTTCAGCGGCGAGAAGCAGTGGGCCCCGGTCGGCGACCTGTCCGGCGGTGAACGGCGAAGGCTCCAGGTGCTCAGGCTGTTGATGGACGAGCCGAACGTGCTGCTGCTCGACGAGCCGACCAACGATCTGGACATCGACACCCTCACAGCACTCGAAGACCTGCTCGACGGATGGCCGGGCTCGCTGATCGTGGTCTCGCACGACCGCTACTTCCTGGAGCGCACGACTGACCGGATCGTCGCGCTGCTCGGTGACGGCCAGCTCAAGCTGCTGCCCGGCGGCGTGGACCAGTACCTCAGGCTGAGAGCGGAGGCGCTGGCGGAGGCGCAGCGTCAGACGCAGGCGGTGTCCCAGCAAAAGAACCAGGCGGCCGGGCCGAGCCGTGCGTCAAGCGACCGCGCGGCCCAGAAGGAGATGGCGAGAATCGAGCGGCAGCTGGACAAGATCGCCGGCCGTGAGGCGGAGCTCCACAAGCAGATGGCCGAGTCGGCGGCGGACTACGAGGCGGTCGGACGCCTGGACAGCGAGCTGCGCACCTTGGCGGGCGAACGCGAGCGGCTCGAGGAGCAGTGGCTCGCCCTCGCTGAATAGCCGCTCTCCTCATCGCCCGGAGCACTCCGCGTGGCGCTCACGGCTGTGTGCGAGGCTCACTCTCGCCGAGTAGTCGCTCTCCTCGTCGCTTTCCGCCGGCCAGTCCCCGAAGGCACCACCCGCCTCCGAGCCTGGTCACCGTGGGAGGTCCCGCATATAACTGCGTAAGCATATTGTCGTACCGGGTTGTCCACAGCCTGGGGGCGAACGGGACGCTTCGCTGTACTCGCAGAGGATCGTCTGCCTACGGTGGGATTCCGACTGCGGGGAGGGGGATCATGCGCGACATCTCGATGCTTACAGGGCGAGAACAGGACGTCCTGCGACGGATCAGCAAGGGCGAGTCGACCAAGCAGATCGCGCGCGTCCTGGCGATCTCACCAGCGACGGTGCGCTCACACGTGCAGAATGTTTACGTCAAGCTCGGCGTGCGCACTCGCGCGCAGGCCGCAGCCGTCGTGGTCGACGCGCGCCTGGCTGCCGCGATCGGTCCGTGCCCGGCCGACGTCGTCGGCGCGCATCCACGGGCGCAGTGCGCCACCGGCGACTGCTTAGCGCCGCCGCCCGCACCGTTCGACGCCCTGACCCGGCGCGAGGTCGAGGTCCTGCGGTGCATAGCCGCAGGGATACCCCGACGCGCGATCGCCGAGCGTCTGGTCCTCTCGCCGAATACGGTGCGCACGCATGCCCGCAGTGTGCTGGCCAAGCTCGGGGTGCACTCGTCGATCGCCGCTGCGGCCTTGCTGCGACGGGCTATGTGCGCGGCAGCCGGCTGATTCGCTCGGCGCCGGCGTACACGTTCGCGGTCTGCCCGCGCACGAAGCCGGCGAGCGTCATGCCCGCCGCCTGCGCGAGTTCCACCGCCAGCGAGGACGGCGCGGACACGGCTGCGAGCAACGGGATTCCGGCAGCTGCGGCCTTCTGCACCAGCTCGAACGAAGCGCGTCCGCTCACCGCGAGCATGTGTCCGCGCAACGGCAGCCGGTCCTCGCGCAGTGCCCAGCCGATCGCCTTGTCGACGGCGTTGTGGCGGCCGACGTCCTCGCGGAGGCAAAGGAGGTTGCCGACGGCGTCGAAGATCCCTGCCGCGTGCAGGCCGCCGGTCTTGTCGAAGATCTTCTGGTGCTCGCGCAGCTGCCGCGGAAGCGTGTAGAGCGTCTCGGGCGACACGAGCAGCGGGTCGTCCTGCACGCTCCAGTGGGCGTTCGCGCGCACAGCCTCTATCGACGACTTGCCGCACACGCCGCAGGCGCTCGTGGTGTAGGTCGTTCGATCCAGCGACCAGAGGGGCGGATCGACGCCGGGCGCCAGGTCCACGTCGACGATGTTGTAGGGATCATGGACGTTGGAGGGATCACAGCCTTGCTCGCCCGGCGCGGCATCGGGTTCGAGGGCGCTGACTCCGATCGGTCCGGAGCACGCGGTGTCGCCGCAGAACCGCATGCGGCTCAGGTCGTGCGGACCGCGGATGACGCCCTCGCCCGCGAGATACCCGGCCACCAGGTCGAAATCGTCGCCGGGGGTGCGCATCGTCACGGCGACCTGCTTCCCGCCGATCCGGATCTCCAGCGGTTCCTCGGCCGCGAGGGTGTCGCGGGAACCCGTCGCGCCGGGTCCGTCGAGCCGGAGCACGGGCTCCCGTTTCGTCACCCTGCCCATGGATTCCACAGTACGTCAGTGGTGGGGGAGAGAGGGGCGTCGGATTGCGGCTCAGCGGCCGGGGACGGCTGGCTGCGGCCCGGGTGTTCCCAAGACAGACCACGCGGCGGGCCTAGGGGACAGCGCTACCAGGCACTGAGCTCGGGAGCAGTCCATGCCCCCGCCCGTAGAAAGCACGACGCCCCGCGCCCTACGGGACGCGAGGCGTGCGAGTGGCCCGAGGATTGGTTCAGGCTCCCGGGTTCACTTAGGTGTTGATCCGAGCTGCTTACAGCGGCTTGACGTGCTCCGCCTGGGGGCCCTTCGGGCCGCTGGTGACGTTGAACTCGACCCGCTGGTTCTCCTCGAGCGTGCGGTAGCCGCTCGACTCGATCGCAGTGAAGTGGACGAAGACGTCGGGGCCGCCGTCCTCCTGGGAGATGAAGCCGTAGCCCTTCTCCGCGTTGAACCACTTGACCGTACCGGAAGCCATCTCTCTCCTCGTAGAACGGGGACGTTGGACAGGCCCCCACACCGTGTGGAGCCCTGGGTTGCCCTCCATGTACCGTCCCGCTCGCTGGTCCGCACCGGGAAGAGTAGCCACGAAACACAAAGGCCCGCGGCCGTACTCCCGCGGGCATTCAAACGAAGCATTCAGGGAACTTCAGCTGCAACCGCGCCCACCATAACACGTCGCGCACGATCCGTCGCTCATTCGAACGGGTGAAATCGATATTCCCTGGTTGCTGCCGCCCCGCCGTTCGGCCAGGTCATAAACGGGGTGCGGAAGCGGGCGAATCGGTCCTATGGTCCTTACCATGCCCCCTTCCTCGCCGTCAGGCGGCTCCTTTGCGTCCCTATGGCGCCTGAAAGCCTACGTTCGTCCGTATAGATGGCAGATGCTGCTGATGTTCGCGGTGGCCCTCGGCGGCACCCTCGTCGGGGTGGCGGTCCCGCTGCTCACGAAGGCAGTCGTCGACGGACCGCTGCACCATGGCGACCGCGGCGCGCTCTGGCGGCTC
The DNA here is from genome assembly GCF_035938995.1 of Actinocrinis sp. Lineage (GTDB taxonomy): Bacteria > Actinomycetota > Actinomycetes > Streptomycetales > Catenulisporaceae > DASZGI01. The sequence goes on along the minus strand of NZ_DASZGI010000047.1, from coordinate 8,216 downwards.
GGCCTCTACGCGCTGCTGTTCGGCCTGGCCGAGGCCGTGCTCATCCTGGCGCGCCGGCTCGCGCTGGCCAACAGCGCGCTCGGGATCGAGAAGGACCTGCGCGACGAGCTGTACAACCACCTGCAGCGCCTCGACGTCGGCTTCCACGACTCCTGGCAGTCGGGGCAGCTGGTCGCCCGGATGACCAGCGACATCTCGGCGATCCGGCGCTTCCTCGGCTTCGCGCTGATCTTCCTGGTGGTCAACTCGGTCACCTTCGCGGTCGTCTCGGTGCTGCTCATCGTCATCAATCCATTGCTCGGTGCCGTGGTGGTGGTGTTCGGGCTGCCGCTCAGCTTCGTGGTGTTCAAGTACGAGCGGGTCTACCGGCGGCAGATCCGGGCCGTGCAGGACCAGCAGGGCGAGGTGGCCACCGACGTGGAGGAGTCGGCCCTCGGCATCCGGGCGGTCAAGGCCTTCGGCCGGGCCGGCTTCGTCACCGGCCGCTACCTGGAGAAGTCGGCCGAGCTGCGCCGCCTGGAGCTGCGCCAGATCAAGACGCTCTCCGAGATCTGGGCGCTGATCATCGCCCAGCCGCAGACCGTGCTGGGACTGATCGTGCTCGGCGGCGCGGTGGCGGTGGCGCACGGCTCGCTCTCGCTCGGCACGCTGGTCGCCTTCATCTCGCTGTTCCTGCTGCTGAGCTGGCCGATCGAGTCGATGGGCTGGCTGCTGGCGGCGTCGCAGGAGGCGAACACCGCGGCGGAGCGGGTCTTCGAGGTGCTCGACAGCGAGCCGGGGATCACGTCCCCCGCGACGATCGCCGCGGCGTTGACGGGGAGGGCGCAAAGGCCCGAATCGGCGCGCGGGCGCTCGACCACGGCCCGACTCGTCTTCGAGGACGTCTCGTTCAGGTACCCGAACTCGGACCGCCCGATCCTCACCGGCATCGACCTCGAACTCGCCCCCGGGGAGACGGTCGCGGTCGTCGGCCCGACCGGATGCGGCAAGACGACCCTCACCGCGCTGGTGCCCCGGCTGTACGACGTGACCGGCGGCCGGATCCTGCTCGACGGCGTCGACATCCGCACGCTGCCGCTGTCCGAGCTGCGCGCCCGGGTCGCCTGCGCCTTCGAGGATCCGACCCTGTTCTCCGCCAGCGTGCGAGAGAACCTGCTGCTCGGCCGCCCCGACGCGGATGCCGGGCAGATCGACGAGGCGCTCGACGTCGCGCAGGCCCAGTTCGCCCGCGACCTGCCCTGGGGCCTGGACACCCGTGTCGGCGAGCAGGGGCTGTCCCTGTCCGGCGGACAGCGTCAGCGGCTCGCCCTGGCCCGCGCCGTCCTCGGCCGCCCTCCGGTCCTGGTCCTCGACGACCCGCTGTCCGCGCTCGACATCCACACCGAGGGACTGGTCGAAGAAGCGCTGCGGGCGGTGCTGTCCGAGACCACCGGGCTGGTCGTCGCGCACCGTGCCTCGACCGTCCTGCTGGCCGACCGGGTCGCGCTGCTCGGGCCGGCCGGTGGTCCGGCGGACGGTTGCACCGTCATCGCGACCGGCACCCACCACGAACTGTTGGAGACCGTTCCGGCATACCGGGACCTCTTGTCACAGAGCTCTGAACTAGTCGAGGAGGCCGTCTAAATGACCGCACTCGATACCGACGCAGCCGCCGCGCAGGCGCCCGCGGACGGGCAGCAGCCGCAGGACGACGACGACTGGCGGGGAGTCGCCGCCGAGAAGGTCGACGAGGTCTCGGCCAGCGGCGGCCTGTTCCTGCGCGCCCGCTCGCGCCGCCTGCTCGGCTCGCTGCTGCGCCCGCACCGCCGCGACCTGATGCGGGCCACCGTGCTCATCGTCGTGGTCACCGCGGCCGAGATGGCCGGGCCGTACCTGGTCTCGGTCGGCATCGACTCCGGCATCCCGGCGATCCACCGCGGGGACTGGTCGCCGATCGGCGCCGCCGTCGCCGGGATCCTGGTCACCGCCCTGTTCGGCGCCCTGCTGCGGCTGCGGTTCCTGAAGCTGGCCGGGCGGATCGGCCAGGACGTCCTGCTGGACCTGCGCGGCCGGGTCTTCCGGCAGTTCCAGCGGCTGCCGATCGCCTTCCACGAGCGGTACACCTCGGGCCGGGTCATCTCCCGGCTCACCAACGACCTCGACGCGCTCGGCGACCTGGTCAACGCAAGCCTCGACGGCCTGATCGACGCCGTCCTGAACATCGTGGTGATCGGCGTCCTGCTGGCCGTGCTCGACCCCGAGCTCTCGCTGTTCCTGCTGGTCTGCCTGCCCGCGCTGCTGTGGCTGCTGCGCTGGTACACGCGCGGCTCGCGCGTCGCCTACCGCCGCACCCGCGAGACCATCGCCGCGCTCATCGTCCAGTTCGTCGAGACGCTCAACGGCATCCGGGCGGTGCAGGCCTTCCGCCGCGAGCCGCGCAACGGGCGGATCTTCTGGCGGCTGAGCGACGACTACCGCAAGGCCAACGCGGACGCGATGCGGCTGCTGGCCTGGTTCATGCCGGGGATCAAGGCGGTCGGCGCGGTCATGACGGCCGTCGTCCTGGTCTTCGGCGGGTTCCAAGTGATCGACGGCGCCCTGCAGGTCGGCGTGCTGACGGCCTATCTGCTCTACGTGCGGCGCTTCTTCGACCCCTTGCAGGATCTGGCGATGTTCTACACGTCGTACCAGTCCGCGACGGCCGCGCTGGAGAAGCTGTCCGGCGTGCTCGAGCAGGAGCCCGAGGTCCCGGAGCCGACCGAGCCGACCGACCTGCCGAAGCCGATGCGCGGGGAGGTGCGGTTCGACGGGGTGCGCTTCTCCTACCCGCGCCGCGAGCAGGAAGCGGACGCCACGCCGACGGCCGAGAAGGCCGTCCTTCCCGGCCTCGATCTGGTGATCCCGGCCGGGCAGACGGTGGCGCTGGTCGGCGCGACCGGGGCCGGCAAGTCGACGCTGGCCCGGCTGATGTGCCGGTTCTACGACCCCGGCCAGGGCGCGGTGCGGCTGGACGGTGTCGACCTGCGCGAGCTGCGGGACACCGACCTGCGCCGCGCGGCGGTCATGGTGACGCAGGAGAACTTCCTGTTCACCGGCAGCGTCGCGGACAACATCAAGTTCGGTCGGCCCGACGCGTCGGACGAGGACGTGGAGCAGGCCGCGCGAGCGATCGGCGCGCACGAGTTCATCGCGGCGCTGCCCGAGGGGTACGCGACCGACGTGAAGAAGCGCGGCGGACGGCTGTCGGCCGGCCAGCGGCAGCTGGTCGCGTTCGCGCGGGCGTTCCTGGCGGACCCGGCGGTGCTGGTGCTGGACGAGGCGACCTCGTCCCTTGACGTGCCGAGTGAGCGGCTCGTGCAGCGGGCACTGCGCACGATCCTGGCCGACCGCACCGCCCTGATCATCGCGCACCGGCTGTCCACGGTGGAGATCGCCGACCGGGTGCTGGTGATGGAGGGCGGCCGGATAGTCGAGGACGGCTCGCCCGCCGAGCTGCTCGGCGCCGAGGACGCAGGGGACGGCGCGGCGGTCGGCCGGTTCGCCGGTCTGCACTCCGCCTGGGTCGAGTCGCTGGCCTGACCGGCGGCTGAGCGCGCTGCTTGAGACAGAACCTTGAGACAGAACGCTGTCATAGTCGAACAGTGCTTGGGACAAAAAGGAACCGGGCGTGCACCCGACCCGCGCGACGGGTGCACGCCCGGTCCGCTCACCGCGGCCGATCGGAGGTCCGGTCCGGCCCGACGCCGCCCGGCTGCCGGACCGGACCCGAGGCCGCTAGATCTTGTTGAAGATCTTCGAGTAGGCGTAGCCGGTGCCCTTGTCGTAGCTGTCGACTTCCCAGAACGACAGCTCGCCGACGCCGTTGCTCGCGGCGAAGGACTCCAGGGTCTTGGCGTTGGACTGGGTGAAGTTCTCGTTGTCGTCGTTGTGCCCGGCGATCGGGGTGAGGCCGAGCATGCCCCAGATCGAGGCCGAGCTGCCGCCGTAGATCGAGGCGAGCTGGCCCTCCGTGGCCTTCGCGGCCGACTCGGCGTCGGCGAGGGCGTTCTGCCCGTTGCCGAAGTCCATCGTCATGATGTTGACGATGGTGACCTTGACTCCCTTGCTCTTGGCGCCCTTGAGCAGGTTGAGCGCGTTGCTCTCGAGGCCGGTCGGGTCGACGGGGATGGTGAAGTCGATGTGTACGGACGGGTACTTCGCCTGGACCATGGCGAGGGCCTGGTCGCGGCGGTTGTTGGCGCTGGTGTTGTTCAGCACGCCGCCTTCGATGTCGAAGTCGAGCCGGGTCGCACTGTACGTGCTGACGACCTTCTCGTAGGCGGCGGCCAGGCTGGAGACGGAGGTGCAGGTCTCCGCCAGTTCGCCGCCCGACGCGCCGCCGAAGGAGATGATCACGTCGCCGCCGGCCGCACGCAGAGCATTGATCTGCGACGTGAAGGCGCCGACCGAGTCCCCGCCGTCCTCCCACTCCGGCGTGCAGCCGGACTTCGGGGTGAGGAACGCGAGGGTGTAGTACTTGTCGCCGCTGGCCTGCAAGTCGGCCATCATGTCGCCGGCGTCGGAACCGGCGATCTGGAGGTACGGTGCCGAGTAGTGGGCCGGGAACGGCGTCGCGGCCTGGGCAGTGGTCGACGCCAGGAGCAGCCCGGTGGGGACCAGGGCGCAGACGGCTGCTGCGGCGACGAGCCGGAAACGCACGCGCATGTGAGAGAACGCCTTTCAGCTCTCTCGACGGGCGCCGACGTCGAGGACGGATAAGAAGGGGTCGCAAGGCCCCGGCCCGGGATGCCTGCGCGTGGGGGCCCGCGCATCCCGGTGTTAGTAAAGCTTCTTTACAGTGCGAGCATCATCGTGCGTCGGGGCAGCGGCGTCAAGACGTCAGGGTGAAACAGCCCGTAAGGCGGCCTTAGGAGCTGCCGCCGCGGAGAGAGAGCCGCGACCAACGCGTTCTGAACACCTTCGTGTGCCGGAAGAGCCGGATGTTGCTCGGCCGCGCCGCCAGGTACACAGCGGCGCGGCGATGGCGATCGGGGCCGCGACCAATGCGCCTTTGATCGCCCTGGCCCGCCGGAAGGGCCGGGCGTGCCTTAGCTGCGCGGCCCGGTACATGGCGGCGCAGTGGCGAAAGGGCGCGTGGACGGCCATTCTCGGCCCTGCCCCGTCTGTGACAAAGCGCGCAAATCAGACTTAGGTCACGGAATCATCAATATTCTGATGATTTTTCGCGCAGTTACCCGGGAGTATCCCGCTTGATGCCCCCGGCGTCCTACGATCGCCCCATGACCCGCGTACTACTCGCTGAGGACGACGTGGCCATCGCCGAGCCCCTGGCCCGGGCCCTGCGGCGAGAGGGCTACGACGTGGACTTGCGCGCGGACGGTCCCGGCGCGCTCGCGCTGGCCCAGTCCGGCGTGGTGGACCTGCTCGTTCTCGACCTCGGACTGCCCGGGATGGACGGCCTCGAGGTGTGCCGCAGACTGCGCACGGACGGCCACGGTTTCCCCGTCCTGGTGCTCACCGCGCGGGCCGACGAGGTGGACACCGTCGTCGGGCTCGACGCGGGCGCCGACGACTACGTCACCAAGCCGTTCCGCCTGGCCGAGCTGCTCGCCCGGGTCCGCGCGCTGCTGCGCCGGGGATCGCCGGACAGCGGCACCGCGGCCCGCGGCGTGCGCATCGACGTGGAATCGCACCGGGCGTTCCTCGGCGACGAGGAGCTGAACCTGACCGCCAAGGAGTTCGACCTGTTGCGCGTCCTGGTCCGGGACGCCGGCCGGGTGATAACCCGGGAGCAGCTGATGCGGGAGGTCTGGGACACCACCTGGTGGTCGTCGACCAAGACCCTCGACATGCACATCTCCTGGCTGCGCAAGAAGCTCGGCGACGACGCGGCGAATCCCCGGTTCATCTCGACCGTGCGCGGCGTAGGTTTCCGGTTCGAGCGCGGCTGACCAGCGCGAGGCGCGGTTCGCCCGGGTGAGTGCTCCCGGCTGCCGTGCCGGGGTGGTGCCAGGTCCGGTAGCGTTCGATACGCACACACGTGCTGGGGTGCGACGGCGCGAGTACGCGCGGCCGGCGCGAGCGTCCGGGGAGAAGCAGAGGGATCGCGTGGCTGCAGCCAAGGTCCAGGGGGCGCGATGCGCCGCCGGATGATCAAGTCGACGGTCTCGGCCGTGCTGATCGTGGTCATCCTCCTCGGCGTGCCCCTGGCCATCATCGACACCATGCGCATCAGCGAGTCCGAGCACGCGCTGCTGAACCAGGAGGTCCAGCGGATCGGGTTCGTCGTGGACCTCCAGCTGGCCGGCAACTCGTTCAACGCGCAGGCGCTCAAGCAATACCTCTCACCCGGGCACAGCGCAGAACTCGTCTTCAAGAACCGCCCGTCGGCCACCGTGGGCGTCCCGCCGACCGACCACCCGCAGTCCAGCGGCACCTATGTCGGGCCGACCGGCGAACGCGTCGTCGTCATGGAGTCCTGGTCGCCGACCGAGACCCGGATACGCAACGGCCTGCTGCTGATCCTCGGCGTCGCGGTCCTCGCCACCATCGCGGCCAGCGGCGTCGCCTTCCTTCAGGCCCGCCGGCTGTCCCGGCCGCTCAGCGACCTGGCCCAGACTGCGGAGCGGCTCGGCTCCGGCGACCCGCGCCCCCGGCACCGGCGTTACGGCATCGCGGAACTGGACCGGGTCGCCGAGGTCATCGACCACACCGCCGACCGGATCTCCCGGATGCTCGCCACCGAGCGGCGCTTGGCCGCGGACGCCTCGCACCAGCTGCGTACTCCGCTCACGGCCCTGTCGATGCGGCTTGAAGAGATCATCGCGGCGCAGGATCTGGCGGATGTGAAGGAAGAGGCGGCGATCGCGCTCACCCAGGTGGAGCGGCTGACCGACGTCGTGCAGCGCCTGCTGACGGACGCCCGGGACACGCGCCGCTCCACGTCGACCGTGCCGATCGACGTGGACATGGTCATCCGGCAGCAGATCTTCGAGTGGCGACCGGCCTTCCGCAGCGCGCGACGCCCGATCCGGGTGGACGGGGCGCGCGGCCTCGCGGCCGTGGCCACTCCCGGGGCGTTCGCGCAGGTTCTGGCCACGCTCATGGAGAACTCACTGATGCACGGCGCCGGACCGGTGACGATCAAGACGCGCACCACCGGCGGATCTGTGGTGGTCGAGGTGTCCGATGAGGGCGCAGGGGTGCCCGTGGAACTTGGCGCGCGGGTATTCGAACGGTCGGTGTCCGGACGGGCCTCGACCGGACTCGGGCTGACGGTGGCGCGTGAGCTGGCGGAGGCCGACGGCGGGCGCCTGGAGCTGCTTCAGGCTCAGCCGCCGGTGTTCGCGGTGTTCCTGACCGCCTTTGACCCGGTGCTGTGAGAGAGCGGCGCTCTGGGGCGCCTTAGGCGGTCCTGCTGCGCCTGGCTCTGGGCCTCGGCTACGGCGGCTTCCGGATTTCGATTCGAGACAAAGCAAATCGGGCGAGAACCCTGTCCAGTGGGTCCCGCCCGATTCAGTCGAAAGTACTAGCGCGCGCTACCAGCGGGTGGTGTTCAGCAGCTCGCCGGAGCCCGACCGGCGGTGCCGACCGCCGTTCACCGGAAGCTGAGAGGTCGGCAGCGGCTCGGCCGCGGCCTCGGCGGTTTCGAACTGGAACTGCGGCGCCGCCACCGCGGGGTCGACCTTCGGGAAGATCCAGGTCCGGTAGGTCCACAGGCGGAACAGCATCCCGAGCGGCATGCCGAACACGTACTTGGCCACGTTGTTGGCCAGCGTGCCGTCGAAGTGCATCACGTACTGCGAGACAGCCAGCGGCACGGTCTCGATCAGCATGCCGATGCCGTTGACCGCGAAGAAGAGGACCAGCTCACGGGAGCGGCCGATGGAGTCGCGGTCCTTGTACGTCCAGAAGCGGTTGCCCAGGTAGGCGACGATCGTGGCGATGACGGTACCGACGATGGAGCCGATGATCGGCTTCTGCGGGTCCATCCGCCAGACCAGGTTGGTCACCACCGCATTGACGACAAGCGCGATCGCCCCGATGCTGGCGAACTTGGTCAGCTCGTGGGCCGCCCGTTGAAGCCGGGCGAATGCGGCGTGCACGTACGACACTGTGGGTTACCTACCTGACTTCCGAGGGCACCCTACGAGCGTAGCGAGTCATGGCGAGCGGATCTCCGGCGGCGGAACGTCCGTAGCAGACCTGTGACGGACCATTTGCCGACGGATTGGTGT
>NZ_DASZGI010000046.1:0-2543 GCF_035938995.1 Actinocrinis sp. | reverse complement strand
TGCAGCCGCGCCGAGCGGAACCGGCACGCCGACCTTCTCCATTCGACGGACGGTTCTGCGCGCCCGCCGGCCCTAGAGTGTCGGTGTGCTGATCACCGGACTCGTGCTCGCGGGCCTCGCCGCCCTGATTCACATCTACATCTTCGTGCTGGAGTCGCTGCGCTGGGAGCGCCCGGCGACCCGGGCGGCCTTCGGGGTCACCGCCGAGACTGCTGCGGCGACCAGGCCCCTGGCGTTCAACCAGGGTTTCTACAACCTGTTCCTGGCGATCGAGGTCGTGCTCGGGCTCGCGCTGCTGGGCACGCAGCGCCGAGCCGGGATCGGCTTGGTCGCATTCGCGGCCGGATCGATGCTCGCCGCGGCACTGGTTCTGGTGCTCAGCGACCGCACGAAGCTGCGCGCCGCCGCAGTTCAGGGCGGCTTCCCGCTGCTCGCTGAGATCGCGCTGCTGGTACACGCCCTTTAGGCGGCGGCGTTCGCGGCGGACTCCGCGTCCTTCATGTGCCGCAGCGCGTGCTGCACGATCGCGTCGAGACGCTCCGCGTGCGCGCCGCGCCAATACGTGTGACCGCACGCGGAGCATTCGGCAAACGTCTCGTACGTGCGCTGAGTACCTGAAGGCACCCGGCCGCGCACTGCCTCCTTCGCGGCCTGGCGCAGTTCGCCGTTGCAGGCGGTGCATCGCGTCCACGGCGCGAGCGGTGGGACGAAGCGGGTGAGTACCTCGTCAAGCTGCTGAGCCGGGCGGTGGCTGTAGACGAAAGCGCCGGCGAATAGTTCGCGGCGGCGCAGCAGGCCGCGGTCGCGCGACAGCATGATCCGCTGTTCCGCCGCCGACTTGGCCGCCAGGGCGCCGTCGCCGATATCCGGGTTCTCATACGCGGCATCCAGGCCGAGCAGCCGCATGCGGCGGGCGAGTGTGCCGAGGTGGATGTCGAGCAGGAAGCGCGGCGGCACGCCTGCGTGGGGCGGCCGCTGTGGCAGGCGGACCGCGTCGACCTCGATCCGCTCCCCCGCGCTTGGAACATGCGCGGCGGCCACCGGCCTGCCACCCACCCGCAGGGCACCCACTTCGGTCAGCGGCGCGCCGAGGGGCTCGATGAGGTGGCCGAGCGACGAGACGCCGTCGCAGCGCACCTTTGCCCCGGCCGCCCGGCGGGTGGAGCCGAGGAACAGATGCAGGCGCGGGTCGAATCCGATCTGGATCTCCACGGGCTCCACCCGACCAGCATCCCAGTGCCACCTTGCCGTATGTGAACGCATTACCGTCCCGCGTACCGCTCACGGGCGCGCGAGCCCGGCCCGAGGCTCGACCAGAGGTTGATCAGCGCCAACCAAGCGCCGGTGCGACGTGCGTGAGGATGCTCTCGATCGCGTGGGCGTTGTAGTCGATGCCGAGCTGGTTGGGCACGGTCAGCAGCAGCGTGTCGGCCTCTGCGATGACTTCGTCCTCGGCCGGCTGCTTCACTAGCGTCTCGGGCTCGTCAGCGTACGTGCGGCCGAAGATCGCCCGCGTGTCGGCGTCGATATACCCGATCTGGTCGGCGCTCTTGCCCTCCCGGCCGAAGTACGCGCGGTCCATGTCGTTCGTCAGCGCGAAGATGCAGCGCGAGACGGACACGCGCGGCTCACGCTTCCATCCGGCCTCGCTCCACGCCTCGCGGAAGGTCCGGATCTGCGCCGCCTGCTGCACGTGGAACGGCGCGCCGCCCTCGTCGTTCTTCAGCGTCGAGCTCATCAGGTGCATGCCGAGCTGTGCCGCCCACACCGCGGTGCCGTTGGAGCCTGCGCCCCGCCAGATCCGCTCCCGCAAGCCCTCGGATTACGGTTCGACGCGCAGCAGCCCCGGCGGGTTCGGGAACATCGGCCGCGGGTTCGGCTGCGCGAACCCCTTGCCGTCCAGGGCCTTCAGCAGCACCTCGGTGTGCTTGCGCGCCATGTCGGCGTCGCTGTCGCCCTCACTCGGCTGGTAGCCGAAGTACCGTCACCCGTCGATGACCTGTCTGGGTGACCCGCGGCTGATCCCGAGCTGCAGCCGCCCGCCCGAGACCAGGTCCGCCGCTCCGGCGTCCTCCGCTGTGTACATCGGATTCTCGTACCGCATGTCGATCACGGCCGTGCCGATCTCGATCCGCGAGGTGCGGGCACCGACCGCCGCCGGCAGCGGGAACGGCGACCCCAGCTGCCGGGCGAAGTGGTGCACCCGAAAGTAGGCGCCATCCGCGCCCAATTCCTCGGCGGCCACCGCCAGGTCGACGGCCTGCAGCAACGCGTCCGACGCCGTTCTCGTCTGCGAGTGCGGCGTGTCGGACCGGTGTCCGAAGGAGAGGAAGCCGACGCTCTTCACAGTCGGGACAACCCAGCGGGGATTTAGTTGATTTCTCCACAACCCGGCGGTCGAGGACTCCACGGATTGCCCACCGGCCGGACGGCACCTGTGACCGGATCGCGCGACCGCGCCGCCGCCATCGACCACGCACACTGACGCCGCATCGGCTGACGCGGTCGCGCATCCGTCACTGCGACCTGCTATCCGAGTACGC
>NZ_DASZGI010000045.1:0-13684 GCF_035938995.1 Actinocrinis sp. | reverse complement strand
GCCGGATGTTGCGGTTGCGGCGCGTCGGGCAGGGTGTCGGGGGTGCGTGACGCTACGGCCGCGGCCAGGTCGTCGCGGTGACGGCGGCGCATGAGACGGCGCAGCTGCAGGATGCGGGTGGTACCCAGCACCAGCGTGAGCAGGCACCCGGCGGCCACCGCGGCCAGTAGTGCGACCGCCAGGGAGAAGCGACCGTGCAGCGAGACGAAGGAGACCTGCACCGCCCCCGCGTTCTGCGCGATGAAGATGATCAGGGCGATCAGGATAAACACCGCGAAGCACGCCATCACCCAGGTCGACCCGGCCCGCGTGCGTGCCGGCGGGCGGGAGGCGGCCGGCTGTGGGGCCAACGGTGCACCGGTCAGCGGTTGCGGCGTCGACGAGCCGTATTCGGGCGCCCGGCGTCCACGACGCTGCCGCCGCAGCCATCTACCTCGCTCGCCGGTGCCGGTCCGATCGATCTCAACGAGGCGTCTGTCGTTGTCCCTACCGAGTCGGGTACTCATGTGACCCTGCGCCCTTCACATCGGGTGCCGGTCGCGGAGCGGGGCCGAATTCTAAGCCGGCCCGGCACTCGCGCCACGGCGCGTCGGAAATCACAGCGCCGGGGTCTGGAGCGTCTCTGGCAGCCATTTTACTTCAGCTTCGCTCGGGGCATAAGGGCTCCCCTCACTGGACGAGACGGCCTGCGCTCTCGTTTTCGAAGGTAGAACGGCTGCCGGGCCAGGTCGCCTTCATCTGCCGCGCCCGACTGAATCTGGCCCCGCAGCCTGACGCCCGCCACACGGTCCGAACCACAAACACGCCCCAGCTAGCGAGTGGTGAGGCGGTAGGGCAGCGTGCAGACCAGGACGTCGGTACGTGCGCGCAGCACGGTCGCCAGCAGCAATCCGCGTTGGTTCTGCAGGATGCGGTAGCGCCGCGCTCGCGGTTCAACTTCGGGGATGAGCACGGCGACCTGCCGATCGCCCTCCTGAGCGCGCTGGATGTAGTCAAGGATCGGGTGGACCAGCGAGCGGTGGGGGCTCTCGATGATGTCCAGGCGCACGCCGGGGTTCCACGCGTCCCATTCGGCGCGGAACGCGGCGCTGCGCTCGGCGGCGAGGTGCACGCTGACGGCGACGACCTCGTCGCCCAGGGACAGCGCCGCGCACAGCGCGTACTCGGTGAGCCGGTTGATCCCGCCGACCGGCACGATCACCAGGCTCCCCGCGGCACACGGGCGGTCCGGGATCCGGTCCATACCCAGCTCGAGCCCGACGGCCCGGTAGTAGCTCTCGATCCTGGAGAACAAAAGCATCAGCGCGGGCACCGTGATCACGACGACCCACGCGCCCGAGGTGAACTTGCTCAGCACGAACACCACCGCGGCAACCGCGGTCAGCACCGCGCCGGTCCCGTTGAGCACGGCCCGCAGCGCCCACCCTCTGGGGCGCCCGCGGTACCAGTGCCGCACCAGCCCGGCCTGGCTGATCGTGAAACCGATGAACACGCCGATCGCGTAGAGCGGGATGAGCCGGTCGGTGGTGGCGTTGACCGCGACCAGCAGCAACGCGGCGAGCGCGGCCAAGGCGATGACGCCGTAGCGGAACACCGGCCGTTCCGCGCGCAGACCCAGCAGGTGAGGCAGCCGATCGTCGGCGGACAGCAGGCTCATCAGCACCGGCAGGCCACCGAAGCTGGTGTTGGCGGCCAGGGCGAGCACCACCGTCACGGCGATGTTCGTCGCGTAGTACGCCCACCCGGTGCCGAAAGAGCCGGCGGTGAGTTGCGCCAGAACCGTCACTCCCCCGCGCGGCGCGACATGCTCGCGGTGGATCAGGACCGCCAGCCCGATCAGCATCGCTCCGAGCAGCGCACCCAGCATCAGCTCGGTGCGCTGAGCCCGTTTGACGCGCGGTTCCCGGAAGGAGGGGACGCCGTTGGCGATGGCTTCGACCCCGGTCAGGGCCGAACAACCCGCGGCAAACGCCTTGAGGATCAGGATCACGCCCACCGCCTCGCTGACGCGGATCGGTTGCGCGCCGCCGACCAGCGCGGCCGGGTGCGAGCGGGTCAGACCTACCGCGATGACGCCGAAGATGGCGCAGACGAAGATCACCATCGGCAGCATCAGGGCACGAGCGCTCTCCGCGATGCCCCATAGGTTGACCGCCGTGATCAACAACAGCCCGATCAGACACAGCGCCAACAGGTGATGCGCCAGCGAGGGGAACGCCGATGCCAGGCTCGCCGCCCCGGCGGCAAGACTGACTGCGACCGTCAGCACGTAATCCACCACCAGGCTCGCGGCCGCGAGCAGGCTGACCGTCGCTCCCAGATCCTTCTTCCCCACCGCGTACGCGCCGCCGCCGTCCGGATGCACCGCGATGACCTGACGATAAGACACGACCAGCACGGCGAGCAGGCCCGCGATGGCTACCGTGATCGGCAGGGTCAGGCGCAGCGCGGACACCCCGGCCCCCACCAGCACCAGCACGATGGCCTCCGGCCCGTAAGCCACCGAACTGAGCGCGTCCAGCGACAGCGCGGCCAACCCGCCCAGACTCGTCAGATGGTCCTTGTCGCCCTCACCGTGCCGCAGCGGCACCCGCGGCGTGACTTGCCTCGGCGCAGTGACGAAACCCATGGGTGCCTTCCCTGTGCGGCGAAGTCCTGTGCCCTGTTCGGCCTCGTGCGTTGTGACATCCGACTGCAACCATACGGCTGCCGCTGCCCGACCACTGCGCGATCATCGCCGAGTCGTGTGAGGTCAACGACCTGCCGGTGATGCCGGATGGCGGAGAAGGGGGCGACGTCGGGTTGCCTGCTCGGCGGTGGCGACCCCGACGGCGGGCAGGCGGCCGACGAGGCCGCCGAGAGGGGAGTAGGATAAAGACACTTACGGCATTTCGAACGCTGGTATTCACTCCGGCGTCGCCGTGGGCGAGGCAAGAGCCCGGATGCTTCTGCGGTCCGGAGACAGGCGTCTGATGATGCCGAATCAAATGCTTCCCCAACCGATCGCCGCGCCGCCCCCCGGGCCCGGGGTACGCCCTGTGACCGCACCTCCCCGACTGACCCGCCGGGAACTGTTCACCGGCGTGTGGACTCGGCGGTTCGCCCGCCAGCGCGCTGTGCTTCGCCGGACCCTGTCCCAGGTGGGTACGGCGGCACGGTCACCGGGCACCGCGCGTAACCGCCGCCGGTCCGCGCGCAAGGGCGCGCCACGGTGAGGCCACAAGGAGTCGCCGGAGCGCTGTTCGCGGTCGCGATCGGCGCGATCCTGACCTACGCGGTCAGCTTCACCGTCTCCGGAGTCAGCATCCACACCGTCGGCGTGATCATCATGGCGGTCGGGGCGGTCGCGCTGGCCATCTTGCTCGTTCGGTCGATGACCACGTCACGCAGGCCAGTCGAGTCACGCCGACCGCTGGCCGAGCCGGGCCCGAGCGCGGATCGCGTCTACCGGCAGGACCCTGTGCACGGCGCCCCGCCGGTCGCGGCGACGCGTATCTCGACCGAGGTCTACACGGCACCCGAGCAACGGGCTGACCAGCCGCTATACAGCCGAGAAGCCTACCCGGGGTCCGGGACGCCGCGGCAGTAGCAGCGGCAACGCTCTCGGTCGCTTGGGCCGCGGAGTCTGCGAACGCGCTCAGGAACTGTGCGTGGGCGTGGCGGAGCGTCAATCCATCCGCTGCGCCGATGCGCTGCCGAGGCCCACAGGCCGGTCACCATTCCGATCAGCGCGGTTTCGATCAGTGCGGTGGCCGGCGTCGAGGACGGCGTCCGGCTCGAATTCGCAAAGACCGTTCGCAAAGACCAGGTGCGCGACTTGCCACCGGTCAACATTTACGACCAGCGACAAGGAAGGTGCGCGGTGGTCGCTCCACGTCCCCAGCGCCACGAACAAGAGGCCATCGGCCGACTGCGGCAACGCCTCCAGACGGCTTACCGCGACCGCACCGCCGCGGAGGTGCTCGGCGTGGTGGACCGCGCGATGGGACGCTTCACCACCGCGCGCATCCGCGAATACATCCCCCTGCTCGTAGAGCGCATCTCCCGCGACGAACTGAGCCACCGCCACGCGGCCGGATGAAGCCCGGCCCGCGAACTCTTCGAGGTAAGCAGCCTCGCCGTAATGAGTACCACCCCTTGCCGGGTTCCTGGCAAGCGGCGGGCCCGTTCGGCACGTCATCCGCATGATCGGAAGATCTGCAATGAGTGCCGACAGAACGGTCGAGAGTGACCGTGAAGGTATGGAGGATACGGCGGGCAGAAGTGAAGAAGGGCATACGGAAGCGCACCGGCGCCCGATCGGTCTGACCCTCAGCCAGGTGGCCGCCTCCGCACTGGCAGCCTCGTGCGCGGCGCTTGTCGCCTCATACCTGGGTGTAGCGGGCACCATCAGCGGAGCCGCCATAGGCTCGATCGTCGCGACCAC
This sequence comes from Actinocrinis sp., assembly GCF_035938995.1. GTDB lineage: Bacteria > Actinomycetota > Actinomycetes > Streptomycetales > Catenulisporaceae > DASZGI01. Next base: position 9,258 of record NZ_DASZGI010000045.1, on the reverse strand, counting down.
CGGCTCCGCCTTCTATGGACACGCCTTCCGCCACGGCGGAAAGAAGATCGTCAAGAGGCTGGGTCCCGGCACCTTCCTCGTGTCCGACGCCAAGCCACGCGCCGCGATCAGTGCCCGGACCGACGCAGCGACCGTTTCAGGGGCGGCAGCAAAGCCGACGACATTGAAGGCGGCAGCGTTGAAGTCGGCGGCGCGGACTGCGCCCGCCGGGTCCTCGGAACCAAAGCGGAAGCCCGCGTACCGCAAGCCCATCGCGCTCGCCGCGGCGGCGCTCGCGGTGTTCGGCGCCGCGGTGACCGTGGGCATTCTCGCGGGTGGCCCGATCCGCCAATCCGGATTGGGGCACAACTTCACGCCGTCGCACACCACGACCCGGCCTGCCGGATCCAGCGGGCCGCCGGCGACGACCACCGATCCGTCGCCCACGCCGTCAGCTTCGGCGTCGGCGAGTTCCTCCGGGAGCTCCGGCACGACGCCCTCGAACGCTTCTCCGACCCCGAGTCCGCCCGCCTCGAGCCAGACCGCGACAGGCCAGGCGACACAGGGGTCGACCACGCCGGGCGCGACCGGGCCCGTCCACGGGGCTTCCGCACCGTCGAACGCCCTCTCGGCGCCCAAGCGCACGGCCCTCCTGGTTCCACGCAGGGTTGACTGAGCGTAGTGTCGGGATTGTCTTCGACGCTCCGGTCCCCGGCGCCGTGATTCCCGGCGCGCAGGATGCGTCACGGAGAGCGGCCGGTCGAACGACGGTCGCCTCCCCCGGCGACGTACTCGGCGCTCCTGCGGCCGAAAGCGTGGGGACCTGTATGGACATGTATCTGAACAGCAGTGACGACGACCAGCTTCTGATCACCGTGCGCGGAGAGACCGACCCGGCGAGTGCCGGGACGCTCTTCCTGCGACTGGTGGTCCTGGCGGGCGCCGCGACCGGTCAGGTTGCCATCGGCCTGCCGCAAGTCACCGTCGTGGACTGCACCGAACTGCGCGCTCCGGACGCCATCGACCGCCATGTGCGCGCGAGTGGCGGCAGCGTGCGCGTAGCCGCGGTGTCGCCGGCGGTCGCCCGGCTCCTCGAACTCGGCGGACCGCACGGGTCGCTGCCGCGCATCTTCGCCCCGCCCGCTCCCAGCAGCCAGCATCGCGCCGCCGCACCGCTCCCGCACACACCGCGGCGCCGCGTCATCGCGCATAAACGCCCCCACACCGTTCGGTAGCACACACGGCCACACACATGGCCACTGAGATCGACTTGACGCTCCAGGTCTCCGGAACAACTGTGATCATCGCTCTCCGGGCGTTCAGCCTCTACCGGCTCGCCGACCTGCGGCACACGGCCGGCGACGGCGCACGGGCCGCTCACGCGATGCCGCTCGGGTGTAACGTTGCATGTGAGTCGGCTCAAGACCCTGGCCTTCGCAGCGATCAAGCAGGTGAGGGATCTGACGGTGACCGACCAATATGATCAGTGGGCCGCGAGCGCGCCACGCGGCCAGGATGACCGGCCGGCGTCGGCCGCGTCGATGCGACCCGACCTTGTTCTAGGCAGGTCGAGCCCGATCTTCGCGACGACGTACCTACGGTGCGGTGGCCGCGGAGCCGCCTTGGCTCTGATGCGGAGCATGCGGCAGGACGCACAGTGCGTCGACCATGCCCTGGACCGCCACGAGCCGTGCGGCGGATCAGCGGCGTCGGTCAGCTCTTGGAGTTCTGGTGACTGACGCACGGGCTCTCTCACCCATCGTGGTCGGTTTCGACGGCTCCGCTGACAGCATGCGCGCGCTGGACTGGGCCCTCGCCGAGGCCGTCCTTCGCAACGCGCCGGTGGATCTGTGTCACGTCTGGAATCAGCCGAACTCCCCAGGGCAGCTGGGCCGTAGCGACGACGCCCCGCGAGCCAGCGCACAGGCGGTGTTGGCCGAGGGCTCCCGGTACGCCGCCGAGCACACTCCGTCCGTCCAGGTGCGGGCGCACCTGAGCTTCGGCAGCGCCGCGCACGTGCTGGTGCTCGCCGCCCGCGACGCTGCGTTGCTGGTGGTCGGGGGCAGGGGCGCGAGCGGATTCGGCAATCTCCAGATCGGCTCGGTCAGCGCCCACGTCGTGCGGCATGCCGACTGTCCGGTCGTCGTGGTACGTGACATTGCCGTTCGCGGTGTTTGCGGCGGGGCGCACGGCGGACGGATCGTTGTCGGCATCGACGGATCAGCGGGCTGCGAAACCGCTGTCGCGTTCGCTTTCGAGGAGGCGGCGCGGCGCGGTGCCGCCGTATACGCGGTGCACGCCTTCGACCAGGCTTCGGCGCAAACCACGACATACCTCGAGGAGACCGAGCTAAAACGCTTGCGCCAGGACGCGCAGGATGCTTTCAGCGGGCTGCTCACGCCGCAGGCGGATAAGTACCCTGACCTCGCGGTCTCCTTGCAGCTGGTCCACGGCGGACCGGCTCCCGCGCTGATCGAGGCGTCGGCCGACGCCGCCCTGCTCGTGCTCGGCTCGCACGGCCACGGCCGTTTCGCCATGGCGAGGCTTGGCTCGACCAGCCATGCCGTCCTTCACCACGCGCCCTGCCCGGTCGCCGTCGTGCGCGGAGACCGATGACCGAGCCCAAGACGACCCAGCCCAAGACGCGCTCGATGAGCAAAGGGCTGTAGTCGCGGGGCTTGACGCGGTGGCCGCGTGGCTTTCCCGTCTTGCTATTCCTCGTCGTCGAGGTCGACCAGTGGCAGGTCGCGCACTTGTTCTCTGGTGAGCTTGAGCCGGACACCGTCCTCGACGCCCGCCACCGCGCCGATCGGGATGGCGACCTGCTTGTGGCCCCACAGGTGGCCCTCGTCGAGCAGCACGTGGGTCATATGGCGATCTCGAGGATCGATGACCAGTCCGTGGACCCGGCCGATCGTCCCGTCGGTGGCGTGCACATGCTCGCCCCGGACGGGACGTTCGACCTCGCCCAGCGGCACCCGGTCATGGATGACGGTGCGCGGGACGGTAGCTACGGCTACCCCGCCCCTGCTTATGTCCACCCCTCCCGCGCCCATTCCCATGCTCCCGCCGAGGCCGAGTCCGTAGTAGGGCCAGAAGAGCATCTGCCCCTGCCCGTAGCCCCACGGTCCCGTAGCTCTCGGCAGGAACTGCGACTCCTCGGCGTGCTCGAGCTCCGCGAACTGGGCGGTGGTGCAGCGCAGCTGGATCTCCTGCGCCGCCCACTCCACCAGATCGATAGGTACGAGGCGGCCTGCGCCCCGCTGATGCGCGGGCCCCACGACTAGGTGGGTCAGCTCGCCGGCGACGGGGTCGACGACGACGCGGGTCAACTGCCCGCAGACGCCGTCGCTGCAGGAGACTTCGCTTCCGATCGTGTAGTACGCGACTATGTTCATGGCCTCGCCTGGTCTCGGGTGGGAGTCGCAGCGGCGAGGGGTGCGCGGGTCCGGACAGACCCCGGCGCGTACGTACCCCGATTATCTCACGAGAATGCGCGCAAAGCGGCGCGGAACGCACGCAATCGGCGCCGGCCTGGTCCAGGTGCGATCAGAGGCTTGCCAGTGCCCTGTTATCAGAATGCTGGCATGCTCTCGCAGGGCATCCGCCCCGGCCAAGGCCTCACGGCATGCCCGACAGAACGGGGTCACGGCAGACCCCGCCGCCACTCAGGAAGCCGACGAAATCGCCAAAAACGGAGTATGATGAGGGTACTTGCGGTATTTCGAACGCCGGTGGTCACTCTGGCGTCGCCGTAGGCGAGGCAAGAATCCGGATGCTCATGCGGTCCGGAGACAGGCGTCTGATGATGCCGAAGCAGATCCTCCCCCAACCGATCGCCAAGCCGCCGCCCGAACTCGGGGCGCCTCCCACGATCGCATTCCCCGGGTTGTCCCGCCGGGACGTGTTCACCGCGATGTGGACACGGCGGATCCCCCAACCGCGCACCGCGCTGGGCGCGGCGATGTCCCGCGTGATCGTGGCGGCCCGGCCACCGGGCGCCGGACGCAACCGCCGTCAATCCGCCCGCAAGGGCGCGCAGCGATGAGGCCGCAAGGAGCCGCCGGAGCCCTGGTCGCGATCGCGATCGGCGCGATCCTGACCTACGCGGTCAGCTTCACCGTCTCCGGAGTCAACATCCACACCGTCGGCGTGATCATCATGGCGGTCGGGGCGGTCGCCCTGGCCATCCTGCTGGTCCGTTCCGTGGGCGGGTCACGTCGTCGGGACCAGCCGCCCCAGAAGCCGGTCAAGCAGGTTCGCGGTCGGGACGGAAGCTACCTGCAGGACCCGCCGGACGGCGCCCCGCCGGTCGCGGCGACGCGCATCTCGACCGAGGTCTACACAGCACCCGGACAACAGGCCGACCAGCCGCCGCTCGCCACGACGCGTGACTGGACGCCTAGGCAGCGGTAGCGGTAACCGCAGACCCCTGATCCCCGGCGGGTGCCTGAACAGTAGAGGTCTGCGAATAAGCTCGCCGCATGCGTCGGCGTGATAGAGGATTGACCCTCTGTCACGCCGCCGACGGATGTGCGGCCGCACGCAGCGGTGCGGCGGCGTGACCCGAACGGCGCCGGACGCTCTGAAACAGCTCGATCGCGCGTTTGAGGCGTATCATGGGATTACCGAGGGCATCTCGAAGGTCGCCATCCGCGGCGGCAGCGTCTCCGGCGAGTCACCAGTCCGGGCGATCAGCGGCCCGGGGACGGGTCCGCACCATGACCGCAGTCAACATCCGCCCGGAGTCCGTGGAAACACCAGCACCGGAGGTACGCGTCGCCCTCAAGCCGTTCTCCCTCAACCCGGGGATGGTCAACGGCGCCTGGTGGCCGCGTTCCCGCGACTTGACCCGTGAGCTGCCCGGCCTGGTCGCCGTGCTGGATCGGTCCTGGGGGGAAATCCACCGGGTCACGGTGAACGTGCGCATGTGGCCGCGGATCCCGCGCAAGGTGCGCACCGGCGCGCACACCGTGCGCCTGGGATGGTTCGACGCCGAACAGGACCCCCACGACCTGTGCCTGATCTCCCATACCAGCGTGCCAGGGCGGTGGGACCTTCTCGTAGTGCCGCCGGACACCAGCCCAGAGCGGGCGGCGCGCCTAATGGCCGCCGCTAGCGAGGTTGGCAACATGCAGACCGCCAGCGCGCTTCTCGCCAGCTCCATGGACGCTCCGTCCGACCCGGCCTGGGACCGCGCGCGCGTGCGCGACTGGGAATCCGAAGGAGGCCTGACTCCGGCAATGCGCTAAAAGCTGCGCGGGCGCGGGCAGGGGCATCGACACTACGTCAGAACACTGATATACCCGGGCGGGGTCGCTCGGACTCGCCGGACGGCCCCAGCCCGTGCCGTGGCGAGGTTCGCGGTCAGGGGAGTTTGGAGACCTGGTAGTGGCCGATCCACCAGTCGCCGCCGACCAGCCTGAGGAGCAAGCTCAGATACACGGAGACGGTCGGCCGGTCGGGGAATGAGAACTCCGCCTGCATGTAGCCGAGGACCAGGGTGTCGGTCAGCCTCCTGGTCTCAAGGATCTTGTATTCGGCGACCATGCCGAGGGGCTGGGAGTCGTAGTATTCCGCGATACCCGGGCGGCCGACGCTGTAGCGATGCAGTCCCTGGAAGATCGCGTCTTCGATGAACAGGGACGCGACGTCGGCCGGCGCGTGGGCGTCGACCGAGGTCTTCCACCGGTCGAGGACGCGCCGGAGGATCTCTTCCTCGGCTGGAACGGTGCTCATCGAGGCTCCTTGGAGAGCTATAGACGATCGGTCTACTACAAGCTAGATGACCGGTCTACAACTGTCAAAGTCCGAGATTGGGAAGTAGCCGGTCGGTCGTATACTCGACGTCATGGGACGCACCAGTGACGCCAGACGAAAGATCCTCGACGCCGCCGAGTCGCTGATCGGGCGGCGCGGCTACTCAGCTCTGGGCGTCGCCGAGATCTGCAAGGCGGCCGGCGTGCCGAAGGGGAGCTTCTACTACTTCTTCGAGTCCAAGGAGGCCTTGGCGCTCGCCGTCATCGACGAGCACTGGGATGCCGAGCGGCAGGACTGGGAGCGCATCCTGAGCGACGACACGCCGCCGCTGGAGCAGCTGCGGCGGTTGTTCGAGGCGACCGAGGCCGAGCTGCGCGCCGGCCAGATCTCCTGCGGAACCGTGTCGGGCTGCCTGTTCGGCAATCTGACGCTGGAGCTGAGCAACCAGACCGAGCTGATCCGCGGGCGTCTTCAGGAGATCTTCGATGCGCAGGCGGAGATGGTCGAGGCGGTGATCACGCGGGCCCGCGAGCGCGGCGAGGTGTCAGTGGCCGACACGCAGCAGGCGGCCCGCTCCGTGGTCGCCCAGCTCGAGGGGCAGGTCATGTTCGCCAAGCTGTACAACGACACCACCAACCTGGGCGTCCTGTGGAGCAATTGCCTGGCGCTGCTGGGAGCCACCGCACCCTTACCCGCATCGGCGGCGGCTGCCCGCTGACAGGCGGCTCATACGGTCCGCAGAGCCGCCGTGGTCTTGCCGGTGCGCTCGCGAAGCAGAGATCGCAGGGTGTTGGCCTGCTCGTAGCCGACCCTGCGGGAGATCGTCTCAAGCGACAAGTCCGTGGTCCGCAGCAGATGGATCGCCCGCTCGATCCTCAGATCCTGGACAAAGCGGATCGGTGACGTTCCGACGGCGCGCTGCACGGATCGCTGCAGCGTGCGCTCGCTTACGCCCAGACTCCGCGCGGCCTCGGGAATGCTCACCGGCTCGGCGAGGCGGTCGCGGACCCAGCGTTCGAACGCCGCGACGACGGGGTCGCTCTTGGCCAGGGCGCTGGGGATGATGTAAGGAGCCTGCGAAGGGCGCTCGTCGACCACCAGGTAGCGGGCCACGATGTCGGCCACCGCCGGGCTGCTCTCCCGGACGATCGAGAGCGCCATGTCGACGTGGCCGAAAGCGGCGCCCGCCGTGGTGATCGCGTCCTCGCGGACCAGCATGGCGCTCTGGTCGAGCAGGACCTTGGGATAGCGGGCCCGGAACACCGGTGCGAACCACCAGGTGGTCGTCGCCCGGAGGCCGTCCAGGATGCCCGCCTCGGCCAGCAGGAACGACCCCGCGCACGCCGAGGCGATCGCGGCGCCGCGCGCGCGGGTCATCGCGATCAACTCCCGAACCGGCGCCGTGCTTTCGCCGCTGACGAGGTCAACCAGCGCCTCGGGCTGGAACTCGTTGACGGCGGGCACGACCAGCAGGTCCGCCCGTTCCGCGAGTTTGACGGGCTCGCAGCAGACGATGTGCCCGGCCGAGGTGCGCACCTGGCGGTCGAACCCGACCGTCGTCACGTTCCAGCGCGGAGCCTCGGACAGCTGCTGCGCCATGGCGGTGGCGGTGTTCAGCACGTCGAGGACGGCGGCCAGTCCGGAGTCGAATACGCCGTCGAGGACGATGACCGCAATCTCCATGTCGGAAACCCAATCAAAGGTGTCGTTACCGCCACTGACGCGAGAGGCGATCAGCGACGTACGTTTTCAGCGCGCCGACGATTCGGCGTTGTGAATATCAGATGATCAAACAAGGAAGGAATCGAGATGAAGATCGGCCTGCTGGTCCGCATCGAGGCCAAGCCCGAGTTCGCCGACGAAGTCGAGCAGGCTCTGCGCGGCGCATTGGACCTTGCCGCCGCCGAGCGAGAGACGGTGGCGTGGTTCGCCTTCCGTCAGTCTGCCACCGTCTTTGGCGTTTTCGACACTTTCGACGACGATCACGGACGCCAGGCGCACCTGGCGGGGCCGATCGCCGTCGCGCTCGGAGAGCTCGCCAAGACGAAGCTCGCCTCGGCTCCGGTGATCACCGAGATCGACCTGCTGGGCGTCAAGGTCCCCTGACGGTCCGGCGGGCGCGTCCGCTGCGGAGGCATCCGCCGGCGCCCGGTCAGTGGCCGGCACTCTGGCCGCCGTCGACGTGCAGGATCTCGCCGGTGATGAACGGCGCGGTCTCCAGGAACATGACGGCGACGACGGCGTAGCCGAGCTTGCGATAGGCGTTGACGAGGCCGGCACCGATGCCCTGCGACGCGCCGGTGATGACCGCGACCTTCTGGCCGGTGGTGTTCATGCGTCCCTCTCCGAGGTGGTCCGGGGCGACCGGTGATCAGAAGCAGTTCGGATCATTCTGACCGACCGGTCGTCTATGGAAAATAGACGACCGGTCTACAATTTTGCAAACGTCCGGGTGCTCCACGACCCGGCCACTACACAGGCGCCCGCGAGGCGGGCGTGCCACACGCACCCCCACCTGAAGGAGAGAGCAGTGCCAACAGAGGCGATGAAGGAGTTCTTGGTCGAGATCACCACGACCATCCCCGAAGGCACGGACCCGAACGAGGTCTCCCGCCGTCGCGCGGCCGAGGCTGTCCGGGCCGGGGAACTGGCCGCGAGCGGGCACCTGTTCCGGCTGTGGCGCCCGGTCGGCGAGATGCGCAGCATCGGCATATGGCGAGCCGCCGATGAGGCCGAACTGCACGAGAAGGTCCTCGGCTCGCTGCCGATGCGCCCGTGGATGACCCCGAAGGTCACCCCGCTCCAGCCCCACCCCAACGACCCGGGCGCGTCTGCCGGCGAAAGCTGACAGGTCACACCCGATCGGCTGCTGGCGGGAACGCTATCAACCGTGTCGTTTCTGCTGCTGACGTGGCCGCCGCTCGGCGACGTACGTTCGCCTTCGACCACCTCCTTTTGCAAAGGAAGCACGTTGTCCAACCATTTCAGCGCAGACAATCTCAAGTTCCCGGGCAACGACCGCCGCCTGGACCTCACCGACGTCTACGTCTTCAACGCGCCACCGGACCCCGGCAGGACAGTGCTGATCATCAACTCGAACCCGACCAGCGCGCCGCCGCCGATCGAGCCGACGCCGACGGGTCCGGAGTTCTACCCGGGCGCGATCTACCGGATCAACGTCGACACCGACGGCGACGCGTACGCCGACATCGCGTTCACGTTCACCTTCTCCGAGTACGAAGACGGAAAGCAGACCGGTACCGCGCGGTACGCCGTCGGCGCCGAGGCCCGCGAGCAAGGGCCGGTCGGCCGGGTGATCGCCGAGTCCGTGTCAGTCAGCTTCGACGGCGGCAACACGGCTGTCCTGATCGACGAGCCGGCGGGGATCCGGCTGTTCGCGGGCCTGCGCAGCGATCCCTTCTTCGCCGACGTCGAGGGCGCTCTGCACGGATTGAAGTGGACCGAGCACGACGACTTCGCCGACAACGACGTCGACTCCATCGTGCTCGAGGTGCCCTC
>NZ_DASZGI010000044.1:0-4482 GCF_035938995.1 Actinocrinis sp. | reverse complement strand
CGTCGGCCTGGCGCCAGTCCAGGTAGACCTGGTCTTCGGGACACAGGACCACGCGATACCCGGCGCGGGCCGCAGCAACACCGTGCTCGGCCGAGCGCCAGGCGCCGACGACTGTGCCGCTGGCGTCGTCGCGCAGAGGCGGCTGGATGCCGCTGTCGCAGATCTCGTCCCAGCCGAGCAGTGTTCTGCCTCGCGCGGCCAGATACTCTCCGAGCCTCGCGGTGTACCAGTCGCGGATCGCGTCGGCTGACGGGAGGCCGAGTTCGGCGATGCGGACCTGCGCGCGCGGGCTGTTCTCCCATTGGACGGCAGGGCATTCGTCGCCGCCGACGCCGACATACTGGCCCGGGAAGAGCTCGAGGACCTCGTCGAAGACCTCGAAGACGAACCGCAGGGTGGATTCCTCGGCGTTGAGGACACCCTCGTGGATGCCCCAGCGAGTGACGACCTCGGGAGCTGCCGGGTGGCCGGGCGCGTCGGTATTGCCGAGTTCGGGGTAAGCGGCGATGGCGGCGCCGGTATGTCCGGGAACGTCGATCTCTGGGACGACGGTGATGTGCCGCTCGGCCGCGTAGGCGACGATTTCGCGGATGTCGTCCTGGGCGTAGTAACCGCCGTGCGGGCGTCCGTCGAAGCGTTCGTGGCGCCGGTCGCCGATCGGGCTCTCCCGCCGCCACGCGCCGACCTCCGTGAGTCGGGGATGCCGCTTGATCTCGACGCGCCAGCCCTGGTCGTCGGTCAGGTGCAGATGCAGGATGTTGAGTTTGTGCAGCGCTATCTGGTCGATGAAGCGCAGTACGTCGCGCACAGGCAGGAAATGCCGGGCGACGTCGAGCAGTGCGCCGCGCCAGCCGAATCGGGGGCGGTCGGCGATCGTCAGTGCTGGAATCCGCCAGGGCCTGTCGTAGACACGGGCACTGCGGTACGCGTGGGGACCGAGAAGCGCGCGCAGGGTCTGAGCGCCGTAGAAAACCCCTGCGGCGTCGCCGGATTCAATCGACGCGCGGCCGGGTTCGACGATGAGCCGGTACTCCTCCGCGCCAAGGTCGGCTGCGTCGGAGCGCAGCGAGATCACGAGGTCTGACGGCGCTGGCGCGTCGCGCAGCGGGAAACCGGTGGCCGGGGTGAGCCACCCGCGAAGCAAGGCCGCTACTCCCGCGCTGCCGGAGTCGGCGTCGAGGCCGGTGGCGGCGGACAGCTCGAACCACCCGTCGCTCCGCTTGATCTCGGCCGGACACGGCACGAGGCCGAGCGCTGTATTCATGTCCACCGCGTCCGAGTCCGTGTCCGCTGTCTGCGTGTCCGACGCGCCCATGTGGTCTCCACCTGCTCGTGAACCGCGCTGCTCATTGACCCACCGAGGCCGGGATGTTACAACCGATCAGGCAGAGGAGCAATTACACGCGGGAGGCCGGGTGGACGACGCGGCGCTGGCGGCCCTGGGTGCGGAATCGGTCGATTGGCGGTTCAAGGGCTTCCCCTCGGTGTTCCACGGCAGGACCGTCGCCGACCTCGTCGCGGCAAAACCGGCGCTGGCCGAGTTCTCCACCCCGCTCATGATGCTCGATGCCGGCGCGCTCGAGCACAACATCGCGCTCATGGCCGATTACTGTGCCCAGCGCGGGGTGGACCTCGCCCCGCACGGCAAGACTACGATGGCGCCGCAGCTGTTCGCGCGGCAGCTCGCGGCAGGCGCATGGGGCATCACGGCGGCCACCATCGCGCACGTGCGGGTCTACCGCCGGTTCGGCGTGAACACCGTCCTCCTCGGGAACGAGCTGATCGACCCGGACGCGCTGACGTGGATCGCGCGCGAGCTCGAACGCGACGCAGGGTTCCGATTCTTGTGCTTCGCCGATTCGGTGGAGGGCGTCGCGCTGATGGAGTCAGCACTGCGCGATGCGACACCGGCACCGGCACCGGGCACTGGCCGGCTCATCGAAGTGATCGTCGACCTCGGACTGCCTGGAGGACGCACAGGGTGCCGCGACATTGAGACGGCGGTCGCGGTCGGGCGGGCGGTCCGAGACGCCGCGAACCTGCGCCTGGTCGGGGTCGGCGGGTTCGAGGGGGCGCTGGCCGGGGACCGCTCCCCCGCCGCGCTCGAGCGCATTCGCAGCTACCTGCGCTTCGTCCGCAAGACGGCCGCGGCCATGGACGAACTCGGCCTGTTCGACGAGGCCGAGGAGATCGTGCTGACGGCAGGCGGCAGCGCATATTTCGACGACGTCGTTGACGCGTTGACGGCACCGCTAAGCCTCTCCCGGCCGGTGCGGCCCGTGCTCCGCAGCGGTGCGTATGTGACGCACGACGACGGCCATTATCGAAGGCTGACACCGTTCGCCGTCGCCGACGGCGGCGCCGGTACCACCGGGTTCCGGCCGGCGCTGAGCGTGCTCGGCCGGGTGATCTCAATGCCCGAACCAGGACTCGCGCTGCTCGACTTCGGCAAGCGGGACGCGCCGATCGACCTCGGGCCGCCGGAGCCGCATTGGCTGCGCCGCGCCACGGACGGCGAGCGTGTCGAGTTGACCGGCTGCTCGATCTCCGGACTCGCGGACCAGCACGCCTTCCTCACGCACGGCCCGGAGACGCGCCCGGCCGTCGGCGACATCGTCGCGTGCGGGATCTCGCACCCGTGCACCGCGTTCGACAAGTGGCAGCTGATCCCGGTCGTCGAGGACGAACACGTCGTCGACCTAATCCGGACCTTCTTCTAATTCTTCTAGCTCGCTGTCTTCCAGCTCCCTGCCAGGCCGGTCAGCCGACGAGGTCGCTGCCGGCCACCGTCTCGGTCGCGAGCAGGTTGAGCACGCCGAGCGGCCCCGACTCGGCCAGGGCGCGGCGCTGGCGGCGGCATCCGTTGCCGTCCTCGAGCAGCAGGCCGACCAGCGCGGTGACCTGTTCGCTGTCGCCGCACTCGTCGAGCGCCGGGGTGACGTACTTGAGCAGGTCCTGCACCGCGTCGCGGGCCTGAACCGGGCCGCCGCCGACGCCGACCAGCAGCCCTTCCAAACCCTGCCGCGCCGCATGCCATCCGGCCGCGTTCACCAGTTCCGGCGTCGGCGGCGGATCCGGCTCGTCGGGGAAGGTCCCGTCCGCCCGCCGCTCGCGCAGCGCCGTGAGCACCAGCCCTCTGATCAGGCCGGCCAGCATGACCGTCTCCTCGACGCGCATCTGCACGTCTGGGGCGCGCACCTCAAGGGTGGGGTAGCGCTCGGACAGGCGCGCCTGCCAGTAGATCTGGCCGCTGTCGCGGATCGCGCCGCCGGTCACCAGTGCGCGCACCCGCCGGTCGTAGTCGGCGGCGTCGGCGAACGGCGGGGGCGGCCCGGTGACCGGCCACCGCCCGAACACGACGGTGCGCCAGCTGGCGAACCCGGTGTCGCGCCCACGCCACAGCGGCGAGTTCGCGCCGACCGCGACCAGCACAGGCAGCCACGGCCGCAAACGGTTGAGCACGAACACCCCGGCGGCCCGGTCCGGCACCGCGACGTGCACGTGCATGCCGTTGATCATCTGCTCGTCGACCAGCTGAGGCGCGTCCTCGTACATCGAGCGGTAGCGCCGGGTGTCGGTGATCTCCGGGTGGCCGTCGACCGAGAACGGCGCGGAGCCGGAGGCGCCGATCCGGCAGCCCACCCGTTCCGCCGCGGTGCCCAGCGCGTGGCGCAGCCGCAGCAGGTGGCCGCCGACCTCGTCGAGCGACTCGCACACCGGGGTGGCGACCTCGAGCTGGATCTGCAGCAGTTCGTGCTGGACCTCGGCCACCGAGACCGCGTCATCGAGCCCTGCGACGTCCAGGACCTCTTCGGCGACGGCCGCGGGCAGGCCGGTCGCCGGATCGAACAGGAGGTACTCCTCCTCGACGCCGAGTGTGATCACGCCCTACAGATACCCTGCGGCCGGGGGCGGAACCGTGCTATGCCCCGGGTCGTCCGGATTCGCAGCCCGGTTGGCGTACCCGGGAGACCGGGGCGCTACTGCTCCTGCGCGAGCAGGCCCAGGTCCGCGGGCTGGTCGATGTCGACCGGGCGGCCCAGGCCCGTGCAGTCGACCAGCGTGATGTCCTCCTCGCGGGCGCGCAGGAAGTCGCGCGCGCCGCCGTCGCCGGTCGCGCTCGCTGCGACGTCGGGCAGGTGCTGCGCGGCGACCAGGACCGGATGGCCGCGGCGGCCGGTGTATGCGGCGGCGGCGATCTCCGCTCCGGCCCGGTGCGCGGCCACGACCTTGACCACGGCTTCGGCGGTGATGAACGGCTGGTCGGCCAGGAGGATGAGGACGGCGCCGCACGCGGCGGGCACGGCCGCGAGGCCCGCGCGCAGGGACGAGCTCAGGCCGGTCGACCAGTCCGGGTTGACGACCGCCTGGTCGAGCGTGTCGGCCCGGGCGAGGTGGAGCACGTCGTCCGCGCCCGCGCCGAGGACGCAGATCACCGGGTCGCAGCCGCCTTCGCGGGCGACCCGGGCCGCGCGGTCGACG
>NZ_DASZGI010000043.1:0-3892 GCF_035938995.1 Actinocrinis sp. | reverse complement strand
ACGAGCTGACGCACGCGAGGCTCGGTGCGAAATGCGACCGGCTCGAAAAGGAGAAATGCGGCCGCGTCGGTTTGACCGGGCCCGGCCCGGTCACCCGAGGGGGCCGCATCTCGCGGCAGGAAAGCGAGGAGAGCATGAATCTGGCACAGAAGGAACGCGAGGCCGCCGCAGCGCTGCCGGTCGGCAGTGTCCTGGCAGTGCTGTACAACCAGCACGCCCGCATCCGCGATCTGTTTGAGCTTGTGCAGAGCGCGAACGGGCCGGGGCGGCAGACCGCCTTCGACCACCTGCGCGAACTGCTGGCCATCCACGAGGCCGGCGAGGAGATGGTCGTGCGGCCGGTCACGGCGAGGATCGCCGGGTCCGACGTGGCGGACGCGCGCAACCACGAGGAAGCCGAGGCCGCGCACGTGCTGGCCGAGCTGGAGAAGCTCGACGTCGGCAGCGCCGAGTTCGCGCGCAGGCTCACCGAGTTCGAGAAGGCCGTCTCCGACCACGCCGAGCACGAGGAGGCTGAGGAGTTCCCGCGCATCCTCGCCGAGGTCAGCGTGCTGGACCAGCAGAAGATGGGGGAGCGGCTGCTGGCGGCGCAGAAGATCGCGCCGACGCACCCGCATCCGGGAGCGGCGGGCTCGCCGATGGCGCAGGCCGTAGTCGGGCCGTTCGCCGCACTGCTCGACAAGGCCAAGGACACATACGCCGCGAGGAAACAGGACTGAGCCCGCGTCTCGCGGCGTTCTGATCGCGCCGAGACGGGGCATCCTCGCAATTCACTAGTAACGACCTGGCGCCGCCGCGCCCGCTTCTCTGCGGGCGCGGCGGCGGCGCATCGCGACCGCCGCGTCGCGTGGATGCGCGCGGCCTAAGGAGAATGCCTGGTCAACGCGCCCTGCCGGTCAGAATTGACGGCGGCGGCGCATGGGAGCGGGACGGCCGTCCGGGTCGTAGACGGCGCGGTACAGCGCGCTCGCCCACCCTCGTGTCCACGCAGATAGGTGCGGGGTGGGGTAGCTGCGCAGTCGGCCGGGCGGTCGTGGGCCGTGCCCCCCAGCGGTGTGCCAGTCGTCCAGGCGTGCCGCGCTTTGGGCGAAGGCGTCGTACATGGCAAGTGGCGGGCGTAGTTCCGCGTCGTCGCAGGAGTCCAGGTGTTCGCGGGCGAGGGTGACGCGCAGACGTGAAGCGAAGCCGTCCGACGCACACTGCCGTGAGGAGCCCGAATCTGTGTTGTCGAGTACCGCACAGGCCAGTTCGGAGTCGTGGGTCCAGGACCGGCGGTTGAGGTTGTCCGATCCGACGCAGGCCCAGACGTCGTCGATGATGCAGACCTTGGCGTGGACGTACACCGGCACACCGGCGTGGTTCTCCACGCTGTAGACGGCCACCCGGTCGCCGCCGGCATCGGAGAGCATGCGCAAGGCCTCGATCCGTCCGACCAGGTTCGGCGGCAGACTCAGCCGACCGTCCTGATCGGGATACCGCGGCAACACCGCTACAAGCCGCAGCCCCGGATTGTCGGCCAGAGCGCGGGCGAACGGCTCGGCGATATCGCGCGACCACAAGTACTGGTCCTCGAGATAGATCAGCTCACGTGCCTGGGACAGTGCCTTGAGATACCCACGGGCGATACTGCGCTCGCCCTGCGGGGCGAACGGATAGCCCGAGCCCATCCTGTCGGGATAGGTGCGCAACACCTGCACCGTTTGGTCTCCGCAGGTTGGCGGATCGGGCAGCTGGAGCGGTAGCGGCTGGGCGTGCGTGTCTTCGCGCTGGAGCCTGTCGCGCACACGGTACAGAGGGTTGCGCGTGACTGGAGTCGGATCGTCCCAGCGCTCGCGGAACACCGTTTCGAGGTCGCCGACCGCCGGGCCGCTGATCGCCAGCTGAACGTCGTGCCACGGCGGCCGCGATCCGTAGGACGCGGACATCGGCTGGCACTGCGGATCACCGGCGTGCTTCTCGTCGTCGTGGCGGCTATGGCACAGGTCGATGCCACCCGCGTACGCGATATCCAGTTCAGGACGCCCCGGATGGCGCAACACGACCAGTTTCTGGTGGTGCGAGCCGCCGAGGCGCACTCGCATGTCCAGCAGACATCGGCCGCCCGCCTCCTCCACCTCCTGCCCAAGGTGCCGGTTCTCCCGCTCGCTGAACTGGAACCGGTCCAGGTGGGAACGCCAGATCAGCCCGCGCACCAACACTCCTCGCCGTGCGGCGTCCGCCATCACACGCGACACCTCGGTGCCCGGCCCGTCCAACCGCTCGTCAGGATCGCCGCGCCAGTCGGTGAACAGCAGCAGATCGGCCGGTCCCAAGCGGCGGATCGCGGCGACCAGTTCGGCGAAGTACGCCGCGCCGTGGACGAGCGCCCGCACTTCGTTTCCGTCCGACCACGCCCTCACCAGCCGGGTGGCCGGATTGCCGCGCTCCGCCCGGTTGAGCAACCAGTCCTCGAAAACCACGCCCGCGTGTGCCCGGATCCGAGTCGTTCATGCCGGGCGGGTGCGGACCGGCCGCCGCACCAGGTGGCGCGGCCGCCGTCGTCGTGGCTGCTGTCCAGGTTATTCGTTTGAACCGCGTGATCCCGGGCACCCGCGCCACGTGCCCTCGCCGCCGTGAGAACACGAACTCGCACACCTGGAAGGAGTGCCGATCATGCCGCGCGGATCCAGTCCCAAGCGGGAACGCCAGTACGAGCACATCGAGAAGAGCGAGCGCGAGCGCGGTGCCAGTCCGAAGCGGGCCAAGGAGATCGCGGCCCGCACGGTGAACAAGGAGCGGGCGCGCACCGGCGAGGCCAAGACCGCGAGCAAGGAGTCGATCCGGGACATCTCCTCGGGCCGGCGCGGCGGACTGCGGTCGCACCAGGGGCCGGGCGGTCCGACATATCGCCAGCTCTATGCCGAGGCCCAGCGCCGCGGCGTGAAGGGGCGCTCCACGATGAACAAGACGCAGCTCGAGCGCGCCCTGTCGCGTGCGGGCAAGCGCGCCGACTGATCCCGACCGCCTGCCGACACCCGTGGGACCGACCACCAGCGCCAGCGCGGTCGGTCCCACGGGTGATGTGCGTTTGACTTCGCGTGATGCGCGTTTGACTTACCGCGCGGGGTACACGTGCGCTCGCAAGTGCCTGGTCCTCTTCCTACGCGGCGGCCCCGTCAACAGTTCGGCGGTGCTGATTTCGCAGCCTGGGCCTGTCCTGTAGGGCGCGGCTACCCGGTCGACCTCAGCCAAGTCCGGCGCGCAGCTCGCCGAGGATGCGGGTGAGCAGGCGGGAGATCTGCATCTGGGAGACGCCGAGCTGGTCGCCGATCTGGGTCTGGGTCATGCCGCGGAAGAAGCGCATCATCAAGATCCGCTTATCCCGTTCATCGAGCTTGGCCAGGAGGGGTTTGAGCGATTCACGGTCGACCACGGCGCCGAAGCGAACGTCCTCGCCGCCCATCAGCTCGCCGAGCGTCGCGCCGTCCGGCTCGTTTCCGGCCGGGCGGTCCAGTGAGGCGGCGGTGTACGCCGCGGCGGCTTCGAGCGCCTCGGTGACCTCCTCGGGATCCGCGTTGAGCCGTCCGGCGAGTTCGATGATGCTCGGCGATCGGCCGAGTTCCCGGGTGAGCTGCTCGGCCGCGCCGCGCAATGCCGTGGTCAGCTCCTGCATGCGCCGCGGCACGTGGACGTCCCAGGTCGCGTCGCGGAAGTACCGCCTGATCTCGCCGAGGATCACCGGGGTGGCGTAGCCGAGGAAGCCGGTGCCGTGGTCCGGGTCGAAGTTGTCCACCGCCTTGACCAACCCGAGGTAGGCGACCTGGACGAAGTCCTCGACCAGCTGTCCGCGCCCGCCGTACCGCGTCGCGATGTGGCGGGCGTAGGGCATGTGGTCCTCGATGACCTGGCCGCG
>NZ_DASZGI010000042.1:0-15312 GCF_035938995.1 Actinocrinis sp. | reverse complement strand
GGCGTGCACGTACGACACTGTGGGTTACCTACCTGACTTCCGAGGGCACCCTACGAGCGTAGCGAGTCATGGCGAGCGGATCTCCGGCGGCGGAACGTCCGTAGCAGACCTGTGACGGACCATTTGCCGACGGATTGGTGTTGGTCACACCGTGCGAGCTCCATGACAGCACAAACAATCAGTCGTGGCAGCCCGGGTCCCAGGTGTGGCGTGGAACTGGCCGGATCGAGCCAGGTGGCGTGCTCTTATGTGACGAACGTCACGGCGTAGGTCTCCCCCCGATCGCAGTCCCGCTTCCGGCGGTCGCCGTCTCGACCGCCGGTGGGCTGCGCTTTCGTGGCATTTGGCGTGTCGCTGCGCCGTTAGGCTTACCTTTGTGAGCTTGAGCGTTCCGCATTCAACAACTGCATCCGCAGAGACCTCTATGGCCCCATCCGCCTCCGCTGGCTCCGGCATCGACATGCCCGTCGTCGGCGTGATCGGGGCAGGTCAGCTCGCGCGGATGATGCAGCCTGCGGCGATCGGGCTCGGCGCGCGGCTGCGAGTGCTGGCGGCGCGCGCCGACGAATCGGCCGCCCAGGTGATCCCGGACGTGGTGATCGGCCGGCACGACGACCCGGCCGCGGTCCGCGCGTTCGCCCGCGGGTGCGACGTGGTCACGTTCGACCATGAGCACGTCCCGACCGAGATCCTGGACCTCCTGATCGAGGACGGGGTGCCGGTGCGTCCGGGCGCGGGAGCCCTGATCCACGCCCAGGACAAGGCCGTCATGCGAGAGCGGCTGAGCGCGCTCGGCGTGCCGTGCCCGGACTGGCGGCGGGTCGCGGGCTCTGGCGAGGTCGCCGCGTTCGCGGCGGATACCGGCGGCTGGCCGGTGATTCTCAAGGCGACGCGTGGCGGCTACGACGGCAAGGGCGTCTGGCGCGTCGAGGACGCCGAGGAGGCCGCGCGAGTCACGGACGGCGCGGCGGTGCGTGGAGTCGAGCTGATCGCCGAGCGCTTCGTGCCCTTCGAGCGTGAGTTGTCGGCTCAGGTGGCCCGTTCGCCGTACGGCCAGGCGGTGGCTTATCCGGTAGTCGAAACCGTGCAGCGCGACGGCGTGTGCCGCGAGGTGTACGCCCCGGCGCCTGGGTTGTCCGCCGGCCGGGCCGCCGAGGCGCAGCGGATCGCGTTGACGATCGCGAAGGAACTGGACGTCACCGGCATGCTCGCGGTCGAGCTGTTCCAGAGCGCCGACGGCTCGCTGACCGTGAACGAGCTGGCGATGCGGCCGCACAACTCGGGCCACTGGACCATCGACGGCGCGGTGACCAGCCAGTTCGAGAACCACCTGCGCGCGGTGCTGGACCTGCCGCTCGGCGCGCCGACCCCGCACGCCCCGGTCGCGGTCATGGCCAACGTGCTCGGGCTGGACCTGTCCGACGTGTACCGGGCCTATCTGCACTGCATGGCCCGCGACCCCGGCTTGAAGATCCACATGTACGGCAAGGCGGTCAAGGCCGGCCGTAAGATCGGCCACGTCACGGTGCTCGGTACCGACCTCGGCGATTGCGTCGAGCGGGCCCGGCACGCCGCCGCCTACCTGCGGGGAGAGATCGACGAATGACGGGCTTCGCCGCCGACGGCCCCGAATCCGGCAGTGCTGCGCCGACTGACGCAGCGTCGGACAACGCAGCGTCAGCCGGTGCTGAGCGGCCGCTGGTCGGGATCGTCATGGGCTCTGACTCGGACTGGCCGGTGATGCGCGCCGCGGGCGAGGCTCTGGCCGAGTTCGAGATCCCGTTCGAGGTGGATGTCGTCTCCGCGCACCGAATGCCTCAGACGATGATCGAGTACGGTACGCGGGCGGCCTCGCGTGGCCTGAAGGCGATCATCGCCGGGGCGGGCGGCGCTGCGCACCTGCCGGGGATGCTGGCCGCAGTCACCCCGCTGCCGGTCATTGGCGTCCCGGTGCCGCTTAAGCACCTCGACGGTATGGACTCGCTGCTGTCGATCGTCCAGATGCCCGCCGGGGTGCCGGTCGCGACGGTCTCCATCGGCGGCGCGCGGAACGCAGGTCTGCTGGCCGCCCGGATTCTCGCCGCGCACGACCCGGCGATCCTCGCCGCGATGCGCGCCTTCCAGGACGACCTCGAGGCGCAGGCCCGCGCGAAGGGCGCAGTACTGCGGATGCGGCTCGCAGGGTCGGCCGCCGCGGAGAAGGAGTAGTCCGTAGTCCACCGCGCCACATCTCTGCCCGCCTGTGAGCGCCGACCAACGAGCGCGACTCGTTACAGAGCTTAAAAAACGACCGGTCATCGTCACCGTTCAAAACGGCCCGCCGCCCAAACGGTTCAAAACGACCGGTCGTCATAGATCGCCCCGCAGTGCTACGACTTTTCCGGCAGTCCGAAGATCGGGCGGCCGAGTGCGCGGTACGTCCAGCCGGCCTGGTGCCACTTGTCCGCGTCGAGCGCGTTGCGGCCGTCCACGATCCGACGCTGCGTCACCTCCGCGCCGACCGTCTGCGGGTCGAGCTCGCGGAATTCGGCCCACTCGGTCAGGTGCAAGATCACGTGTGCGCCCGCCGCCGCCTCCATCGCCGAGTCCGCGTAGGTCAGCGTCGGGAACAGCTTTGCGGCGTTGTCGTTCGCCTTCGGGTCGTACGCCGTCACCTGGCCGCCCTGGAGCAGGATCGAGGCCGCGACGTTGAGCGCCGGGGAGTCGCGCACGTCATCCGAGTCCGGCTTGAACGCCGCGCCCCACACCGCGATGCGCTTGCCCAGGAACGACCCGTCGCACTGCTCCCGCGCCAGATCCACCATCCGGGTGCGCCGCCGCATGTTGATCTCGTCGACCTCCTTGAGGAATGTCAGCGCCTGGTCCGCGCCCAGCTCGCCGGCCCGGGCCATGAACGCGCGGATGTCCTTCGGCAGGCAGCCGCCGCCGAAGCCGAGGCCTGGTACCAGGAACCGGCCGCCGATCCGGGCGTCGTACGACAGCGCCTCGGCCAGCCGCATCACGTCGCCGCCGGCTGCCTCGCACACCTCAGCCATCGCGTTGATGAACGAGATCTTGGTCGACAGGAAGGCGTTCGCCGCGTTCTTCACCAGCTCCGCCGTCGCGAGGTCGGTCACCACCAGCGGCACGCCCTCCTCCAGCAGAGGGGCGTAGATCGCGCGCAACGCCTCCTCCGCGCGGGCCGAGGCGACCCCGAAGACCAGTCGGTCCGGATGCAGCGTGTCCTTGACCGCGTGGCCCTCGCGTAGGAACTCGGGGTTCCACGCCACCTCGACCCCGTCGCCTGCCGGCGCCTGCTCGGCGAACCGCTCGCTCAGCCGCACCGCGGTGCCGGCCGGGATGGTGGACTTGCCGACGATCAGCGTAGGGACGTCCAGGTGCGGGGCGAGGCCGTCCGCCACCGACTCGACGAAGCGCAGGTCGGCGGCGTACTCGCCCTTCTTTTGCGGCGTGTTCACGCAGATGAAGTGGACCGTCGCGCCGCGCTCGTCCCCGCCGAACGCGGCCACGTCGGCGTAGGAGGAGGTGAACCGCAGCCGACCCGAGGACACGTGCTTCGCTAGAAGCTCGTCGAGTCCCGGTTCGTAGAAGGGAACTGTTCCGGCGGACAGGGCGGCGATCTTGCCCGCGTCGACATCCATGCCCAGGACCTCGTAGCCGAGCTCGGCCATGCACGCCGCGTGGGTGGCGCCGAGGTAGCCGGTGCCGAGGACGGTGACTCTTCTCACGTCGAAAGCCTTTCGTCGCGGGTCCACCGCGAACGATAGCCGTTCGGCTCAACCTGGACGTTAGCCCACCTCTAGCGTGCTTCTTACCAGTGGGTAACAATGTCATGCGTGACCCAGGACCAGGACTTCGACCTCTACACCGTCCGCGAGGAGCACGAGCTGCTTCGCGAGTCGGTGCGTTCCCTCGTCGAGACGAAGATCGCGCCGTACGCGGCGGCGGTCGACGCCGAGTCGCGCTATCCGCAAGAGGCGCACGACGCCCTCCACGCCGCGGACATGCACGCCATCCACATCCCGGAGCAGTACGGCGGCGCCGGGGCGGACGCGCTGGCCACCTGCATCGTCATCGAGGAGGTGGCGCGCGCCTGCATGTCGTCGTCGCTGATTCCCGCGGTGAACAAGCTGGGCACGATGCCGGTCATCCTGTCCGCTTCGGAGGAGCTGAAGCAGAAGTATCTGCGCCCGGTGGCCGAGGGGCGGGCGATGTTCTCCTACGCCCTGTCCGAGCCGGAGGCGGGGTCCGACGCGGGCGGCATGACCACGCGCGCGGTGCCCGACGGCGACGGCTGGCGGCTCAACGGCGTCAAGCGGTGGATCACCAACGCCGGCGTCTCCGAGTACTACACCGTCATGGCGGTGACCGAGCCGGGCATCGGCACCAAGGGCATCTCGGCCTTCGTGGTGGAGATGAGCGACGAGGGCTTCACCTTCGGCGCCAAGGAGAAGAAGCTCGGGATCAAGGGCTCGCCCACCCGGGAGCTCTACTTCGACAACGTGTGGATCCCCGGCGACCGGATCATCGGCGAGCCCGGGACCGGCTTCAAGACCGCCATGCGCACGCTGGACCACACCCGCGTCACCATCGCCGCGCAGGCGGTCGGCGTGGCGCAGGGCGCGCTGGACTACGCGACCGAGTACGTCAAGCAGCGCAAGCAGTTCGGCAAGGCGATCGGCGAGCTGCAGGGCGTGCAGTTCATGCTCGCCGACATGGCGATGAAGCTCACCGCGGCGCGCCAGATGACCTACGCGGCCGCGGCGAAGTCGGAGCGCAACGACCCGGACCTGACCTTCTTCGGCGCCGCGGCCAAGTGCTTCGCCTCCGACGCCGCGATGGAGATCACCACCGACGCGGTCCAGCTCCTCGGCGGCTACGGCTACACGCAGGACTACCCGGTCGAGCGGATGATGCGCGACGCCAAGATCACCCAGATCTACGAGGGCACCAACCAGGTCCAGCGCGTCGTGATGGCGCGTCAGCTGCTCAGGGGCTGATAAAGGGCGTGCGGGGGTCAGTAGCCTGACAAGATCTTCCATGGCTGACTTCGCGCCTGTTGCGTCGAGGTTGCTCGTTGTTTCTCGTCGTGGCTGGCTGCCTTCCGTTGTCTCACACAACAGCGAAACGATGGTGATCGGCGAGCATCGATCCACGCGCTCCGTACTGACGCTTTACTTGCTGATGCGGCGCCGCAACGCGAAGTTCAACGGTATCTGCCTAGATCTTGGAGGTGCCTCTCGGGCGATGGTCATCACACACTCGAAGAAGCTTCTCGCGGAGGTGTTGCTGTCTGTCCCGCCGTTCTTGCGATCTCCGCGACAACTGTGCCTTACACAGGCCCTCTGTGCTCGAGCCAGCAATGATCCCGGCCAGGGGCCTGTCGTCCCGGAATCGCCGTCTCGGACGTGGGCGCGTTCTCGGACCGTCCTGCCGAAGAACCCGGGTCCACCGGGTGTGCCGGCTGTGCTGAAGCGAGTGCACGCACAAGACTCACAGCTGAGGAAGACACCGACAACGTTGGGGCGGTCAGCCTATGGTTGCGGAGAACGGGCTGCCAGGCACTGGACAGTCATCCCGGTTTGTCCACTGCCTCAAGACTGAACCGATGCAACTCCGTCGACCGCCGACGGGACGAGCCTTCTTAGCGCCTGGGACCGCTGACCGAACCAAGCTAGGGGCGGTCCGAGTCGGAGGAGTGGCCTTGGTTCATGCCGTATCGATCGCCGTTCGCGAAGCGACGGTGGTCGGGGTCGAAGCCTCGTCCCGCCGCATGGTGTGACACGTCCGGATGTCGCCATGAGTCGCTCGGCGCCGTTCGTCATCAGGCCGTGAGTAGCGTCTGACATTTGCTAGACATCTGTTTGACGGATGGGTATCGTATGAGCCATGGGAACTTCGCAGGTGGCGTTCCGGCCCACGGAAGAGGATCGGCGGATCATCGAGTCGGCCAAGCGCCCGGATGAGGGCGTGACCGATGTGATCCGGCGTGCTCTGCGGTTGCTGGAGCGTGAGGACTGGTTGCGGCAGGCGCGGGCGGATGCCGAGCGTCTGGCGGATGAGGATCTGTCCGGTGAAGAGGACGCCTGGTGATCCGCGGGGCGGTCTACAAGGTTAACCTCGGCGACGAGAAGCGCGGGCACGAGCAGCGCGGCAGACGTTACGGCCTGGTGGTCAGCCCGAGTTCCATGGCGTGGAGCGTAGCAACCGTCGTGCCGACTTCGCGCAGCGCTCAAGAGGCGGTGTTCCGGCCGACGCTGGAGCTCATGGGTGTTCCGACCCGGTTCTTGGTGGACCAGGTCCGGTCGATCGACACCCGCTATATCGAGGGTGATCCGGTGGCGTATCTGGAGCGTGACGAGATGGCCGAAGTCGAGCACGCCATCACCCGCTATCTCGGGCTGGCCCCTTAGAAGTCATCTCACGAATCTGTATCACTCGGATCAGTGCGATCCTGGCGACCAGGCCCTGGCTGGTCAGAGCAGGTTCTCGTTGGTGTTTTCAGTCTCGAGGGATTCCACGGTCTCCAGGGTGTTGCTGAATCCTGGTGGCTTACCCCGGGCACCATGGCTTCAAGTCCGTAATCGAGGTCTTCGATAGTGTAGGCGCTCGCTTCCAGTTCGGTGCGGGCATCCTGCGGAAGATCGTTGTCGGCGACGATCAGTTGGATGCGGCCTGAGCCGGCCAGGCTGATCAGGCGTTTGTAGATGCGCAGGCTGAGAGCGGCATCGTCGTAGGTCTGGCCGATGGCTTTGCGGGGTGAGTCGATGATCAGGAAGGCGGGAAGCAGGACATTCGCGTCGTCAAGGCTGACGTCGATGAGGCTGAGGCTGTAGGCGATGTGCAGGGCGGTGAGAATTCCTCCGCCCGAGGCTTGGATTTGATCGAACTTGACGCCGTTGCTGTAGGGTAGGTAGTCCGCTTGGCGGATCTCCGCCTGCGGCACACCGGAATGCCGATGATCTGGATCTCGCGGCGGAAGGCTACGCTTGCGGCGTCCACGCGGTCGTTCGCGTGCGCGAGTTCTTGCCTGATTCGCTTGATTTGCTGTCTGCACTCTTTGCGGGCCGTTTCGGTCCTGCTCAGGTTGGTGCGCAGCTGTTCAAGGTTCTGCCACAGCTCGCGGGCCTCGCCGAGCCGTTCGAGCCGTGCTGTGAGCTGGGCGCGGCGTTCGGTGAGTTGTTCGGCCTTGGCCAGGTGTGGGGCGACGCTCCGGCGTGTCATCTCGTCGAGTTGCCGTTGGAGACGCTCCAGGTGCGTCTGGGCGAGTTGGGTGAGCGAGATCTGCTGGGTAGTGTGGTCTCGTCCTGGTCGAGTAAGGCGCGGTAGTCGTCGAGCCTCTTTTGCAGCCGTGCTGTTTCCGCTTCGGCCTGCTCGGCTGTGGCGGGTGGATCGGGCTGCAGGCACAGGGTGCAGTGTCCCGGCGGGATGTCACGGTCCCGCAAGTCTTGAGCGCATCTCGGGCATGAGACGAACTCGAAAGTCTGCAGGGTGAGCTGGGCGCTATGAGCCTCGATGTGGCGGGCCAAGTCGAGTTCCAGTTGGGCGACGATGCTACGCCGCGATCGGACAGTGGCATTGAGGTGCTGGGTGTGCGTGACGAGATCACGCTGTTCGTCCACGGCGCGTGAGATTTCCCTGCTTACCGCTTCGTCCACCTGTGTGCTGACGCTCACGTCACGGTGCAGAGTGTCCAGCGCAGCGACGGTTTCCGAGAAGTCGGTGCGTGCGCTGCGTTGGGCTTCGCGGATCTGATCGAAATGTGATCGCCACGGTTTCGGCGTTGCGGGCACGCCTGTTGGCGACGATGCGTTCGCGCGGGATATCCAACCAGTCCTGCAGACGATCGGAGATGGTGTGCGCCTCTCGGAGCGTCGGCCGTGCGCGGGTGGGCAGCCGTTCCTCCACCGAGCCCAGGCTGCCAGCGCATAGATCCGCGCGCCATAAATTACTATATTGATGTTCTATTTGGTATTGAAGGTACTCGACGATGCAACTGCCCCTTCGTCCCTGAGCGCGCCCAGATCCCGCAAGGGGGCACGGGACCGGTGTCCATCCGCTGGAATCCCACCGCCTCGCATCACCCGACTTATTTTGGTGCACCGCAACGGCGGCCCGTCGTCAGTCACGGTGAGTGATCATGTGGCGTGGCCGTCCCGGATGGAACACCACCGTTGGTGAGTGCTGACCACCAGCTATCCGAACGGAGAACTTGAGTGCGTCGGAAGGCCGAGGAGATCACCAGGCGGACCGAGTGAAGCAGTAAGCAGCGATGAGAATCCTGTTGCGTCTCTGCTGCGTCGGAGAACCGAAAGCAGCCAACAACGATCAACAAGGTCCAATAGTGATTTGCCTGGCCAGCGCGGCTTCCAGGGGTAAGGTCCCTGGTCACCGCGTTGTGTCAGATACACCACCCAGATCTACGAGGGCACCAACCAGGTGCAGCGGGTCGTCATGGCCCGCCAGCTGCTGCGCGGCTGATCAGCGGCTGCGACCGCGGCGCCGAGGCGCTCAGTCCGCTCAGGTGTCGCGTGTCGCACCGTCGCTTGTCGTCGTCGTGGAGTCGGGCGCGGGGCCGGATTCGAGCTCCGGGATCGGCGTCTTGCGGACGCGCTTGCGCGGCTGACCGGCGGCGTCCGCGGGCTGCGCGTCGAGCTGGGGCGTCAACACGGCATTGGTGGACTGGCGCAGCCAGTCGAGCGCGGCCTTCGCCTGGTCGTTGACCTGCCAGCGCTCGATCGCCCCCGCTTCGAGCAGCTTGTTGACGAAGTCGATGGTCATCCGCTGGCCGGCCAGTTCCTGCTCGCGCACCATCTGCGCCACCGCGGACAGCTCCTCCGGGTTCTGCGCGACCTGGAGCACGGCCCGCTCGATGTCGCCCGACATGAAGGCGTCGCGGTAGAACCCCATGCGGTTGGCGAGCACCTGGTTCTTGTTCTGCTCCTGCAGCATCCGCAGTTCCTGCTTGAGCCGCTCGGCCTCGATCTGGTGCCTCAGGTCGCGTACTTCGTCGGACTGCGCGAGCCTGGACCGGTCGGGCTGCACGGAGGCGATCGTCCTGGTCCACACCCCGTACTCGCGGCCGACGTGGCCGCTGGACGCGGTTTTGGCCAGGGCGTCGCCGAGCTGCGCGAGGTTGTTGAAGTCCAACGCCTCGCCGACCAGGCGCTCGTTGATGGCGCGTTCGGCGGCGGCGGACTGCTCGACGCCGAACTCCCGTGCGATCCGCCGCATCTCCTCGATGACGGCCGGCTGGACCGCGGGGCGGATGTCGCTCAGCTGGCTGCGCACGACCAGCGAAGGGTCCAGGACCCGCCATTCGACGACCGCAGAGGCCTTGAACGAGAAGGTGTCGCCCGCTCCCGGCAGCTCCGCGTCGAACCTCAGGTGGTGGATTCCAAGGTCGATGTCGTACACGGTCTTGATCTGGCCCCGGAACAGGCTGCTGGTTCGCGTGTGCTGCCACACCACGGAATGGGCCCGGTCGTGCGGCCACACGATGCGGTGCTCGCCCTTAGTCGTCACGAGCACGTGCGCGAGGTGCGCGGTGACTGGCTCGGCCTTTTTCCCCATGTAGGGGCGCACTGCGACGATCGGGCTGAACTCATTAATGCTGTTCACGTCTCGCCTTACCTTCCGGCCGGTGCGATCTGATTGAGGTGGGTCTGGCTCTGCTGGACTGCGGCGCGCACTGCGTAAGCGGTCTCCAGAGGGATCGGCTCGTCCGGATCCGCCGCCAGCATGTCGACCAGGTCGAGCAGCCTGGCCTCGTCGTCCTCGTCGTCGATCAGTCCGCGCAGGAACCAGCCGAGCGGGACGAGCAGTTCGGGCGAG
The DNA here is from genome assembly GCF_035938995.1 of Actinocrinis sp. Classification (GTDB taxonomy): domain Bacteria; phylum Actinomycetota; class Actinomycetes; order Streptomycetales; family Catenulisporaceae; genus DASZGI01. Next base: position 5,478 of record NZ_DASZGI010000042.1, on the reverse strand, counting down.
GACGCGGCGGAACGGATCCAGTCGCCGATCTCGTCCCGCATCGTGTCGGCGGCCAGCGTCGAGGAGAGGGCCTGCCAGACGCACTCGATCAGCTGCGGACCCAGGCTCGCGGAATACTGCGCGATGGCCACGATGAGCGGCCAGCCGGCGCGCTTCGGGTCGGCGAGGGCCGCCCTCGCGTCGATCCCCAGCGGCAGGTCGTCGATGCTCGGCACCTGGCGGACGCGCAGGTCGCCGAGGCGCAGCACGGTGAGTAGGCCCAGGATGTGCTCGTCGGTGCGGGTGTCGCCGATCCACGCGTCTACGGCGGTCAGCACTTCTTCGAACCGGCCGCGGGTGAACAGCTCGGAGACGGAATCGCTCGCGATGCCGGCGAGCAACCCGTCCTTGGCGACCCCGATCCGCCGCAGCAGCCGGAGCACGGCGGAGGTGTCGGCCGCGCCGTCGCCGTAGCCGAACGCCGCGGCGGCGGTCCACATGTGCGTGGCGTCCCCGCCCCGGGCCCAGCCCCGCAGCAGGGTGCTCACGGCCGCGCGCGTGTTCTGGTTGTGCGCCGCCTGTTCCAGAGCCACCGCGGCGACGAGCCTCTGCTTGGGGTTGTCCGAGCCGGCCCAGGATTCAATCGCCTCGTGGTAGGAGTAGGCGAAGTCCCAGCTGGTGACGAGGCCGATGGCGAGCGCGGCGCGCATCCAGACGTCCGGGCGGCGGTCCTGGCTCAGCTCCTGGAGCCACTGCAGGATCGGGCCGCGCAGATTCGGCCGGCTGTTCCACACCACGTTCAGCAGCTGTATCGGGAGGCGCTCGTCCCGATAGCTCAGGAGCCGGGCCGGTACGGGGGCGTCGCCGACCGTGACCGAGCCGTCTTGAATGCAGGCCCCTGATCCGGCGAGCCAGCCCTCGTCAAGGCTGGTGAACACGGCCCGGCCCGGGGTGAGCCGGGGATTGGCGGTGGTGTGCAGATCCCAGGCGAGTCTTTCGCCGGCCTCGGCGACCATGTCGGCCGGGGAGCCGTCGAGCACGGCCAGGGCGAGCCGGAAGGCGAAGTCGCCGACGGCGGTTCGATGCCTGTGCAAGTCGATACCGTGGGGCAGAGCCGCGAGCCATTCCCCGATACGCCCCTTGATGAGTTCGACCCCTAGTGTGAGCGCCCTCGCGCGGTCGACCTCGCCGAGGGCGATGCGCACGACGAGCCCGCCGAGCCACGCCTCGTCGGCCGGGCCGGGGTCGGCTCCGAGCAGCGCCCACAGGTCCGGATCCCGGCTGAGTGCGCTGAGATTCTTCCGGTTCGACGGTTCGGCGAACGCCGGCTCCGCCAACGCAGCCTCGACCCGGCACTCGAAGACGGCCCGGCGTGGCGGAGCGATGTGGTCGTGGAGGTAGACACCCAGCGAGGGGCCGCTGTCGCCGGCCGGGAGGATGACAACGCAGTACGCCTTCTGCTCCGCGAGACGGGTGGCGAGCCGGTCGAGCGCGGCCTCGTCCGCAGGCGCGTCCGCCGGCCCGAGTTCGGCGAGGTAGCCGTGCCCTTCGTCGATCTGGGCACAGGTCGACTCGTCGATCCCCGACTCGACGGCGAGGCGCCGCACCTTGCCCGGAGTGAACTCGGCGAGCAGTTTCAACGCGGTCGTCGACCGTCCGCTGCGCCGCACGCCCCGAACCACGGCGAGTCGCCGCTCGGTCAGCGTACTGCGAAGCTTCGCGTCCTCGGGCGCGGCCGCGTACCAGGAGACGACCTGCGCGATCAGGTCGGCGCGCACCGGTCCGGAGGTTCGGGCCGCCGCCGCGACCGCCGCCGTGTAGATGTTGAAGTTGCCCTGAACGGTCGTGTTCCCGAGCGGGCCGACGTTGTGGACCGGGCCCGCTGCCGACACGCTGCGCTGGAAACTCTGGTAGGCGCGGCTGGCGGCGATCTCGTCCGGCGTGCTCCGGGCGTCCTGGTACGGATCGGTGCGGGCGGCGCTGATCCTGGATTCCGTCGTGTTCTCGGTGCTTTCGCCCGCGGAGGCCTCTTGCGCGTTGGGCGCCGCGCCGGCTGCGGGGGACTCCTGCTCTTCGCTCACTGGGCCCTCCCGTGTGTGCCGTTGAGGTTGAAGTCTCCGTGCACGGTCGTGTTCCCGAGCGGGCCGACGTTGTGGACCGGGCCGTGGAAGGTGAATCCGCCGCTCGGGTCGGCGGCTTGGGCTTGGCCGGGCGACGGTTGTTCGGCCTCCTGCGCGTCGGGCAGCGTGGGAACCCGCTTCCACCCGGGCAGATGGAGCCAGGCCGACGTGTCTGTCTCCTTCACCTGGACGCGGATGGGCGCGAAGCTCGCCGGGTCGAGCGCGGGCGCGTTCTGGCGCACGACATGGCGGTAGATGCTGTCGGACACGACGACGGCCAGTGCGGCGGACGGTGCCGCTGCCAGCACGCGCTTCGCCTCCGGCGCGTTCACCAGCCGGGCGCCGAAGGCCAGGTCGTCTCCCGAAAAGCCTTCGAGACTCGGGTGTATCTCTCCCGCGTGGATGGACAAGCGGACCTGGAAGCGCTCCGCCGAGCGCTCGTAAGCGCGCTGCAGGCGGGTGTGGAACACGCCGAGCCAGCCGCTGACGACGCGGACTTTGGCGATCCGCGCGTCGAACAGGATCAGTTCCCCGTCGCCGGTGTCCTGGAAGCTCGCCGCGTCCGCGGGGATCGCCGCCGCCCCCACCGCCGCGTCGCGGCACTCGCGCAGCAGGGCGCGGGCGGCGAGCTTGGCCGGATTCGCGAGCTTGTTCGAGTCCTGTATGTCGTAGTACAGGATGAGGTGGTGCATGGCTTCGTCGGTCATGGAAATCTCCCCCTCGGTGGACTAGGACACGAGCGCCGCACACGCGCCGCAGAGCGCTGCGAAGGCGATCAGCGACATTCCGATGCGGATCATGCGGTACTTCGCGACCGCGATCCGGCCCAGGACGTGGCTCTGGACCAGCAGCCAGAGCTCGGCGTCGTCGTTTGTGCGGTCGACGAGGGCGCGAAGCCGCTCGAGATCGAACTTGGCCGGCAGGTCGCAGAAGGACGCCAGCTGGTCACCGTCCGCGGTGCGCGTGTGCCGGAGGCGCGGCAGGATCGCCGCGGCCAGGGCCGCGACACCTGCCCCCCACGTAAGCACACTGACGCTGAAAAGCACCTGCGGCAACGCGGCCGCCGACGGTCCGTGCGCGGACGCGGCGCTCCGAACGGCGCTCGGAAGGATCGCGAGGGCCACGGCGGCGAGCGTGGCCGCTTTGGTGTCCGCGCGGTCGATCGCGCGCTCCGCCTGTTCGACGAGGTAACGCGGAACCGCGGGAAGCGCCGGGGACTTCGACATCGACACGCTGGATCTCCTCGGTCCGGGGATCTCCTGGCTGCGGCGGTAAGCCGGGACGGCGGCCGATCCCCCCACTTGTTCCGCCGCCGTCCCACGCCCCATGCTGTCGCCGGGCCGCGCCTGCCGCTGTAGCGCTTTTCACAGTTCCGCGATCGCGGTGAGAGCGGTTGTGTCGAGGACCCGGACCGAGCGCTCCGAGGTGCTCAGCACACCGCGGTCCCGCAGGGCCGCCAACGCTTTCGCGACGGATTCGCGCGTGGCGCCGATCGCGGTGGCGAGCTCCTGTTGGGAGAGCCGCCCGGTGACCGCGTCCTTCGCCTCTTCATCGAGACTGAGCAGCAGCCGGGCAAGCCTCTGCAGGACCGGCAGCGTCCCGAGATCCTGCCTGTGGCTGCTGATCGCCCGAAGCCGGAGCGCCATGCCCCGGAGCACCGCGACGCTGGCCGCGGGGTGGTCCTTGAGAAAGCCGTGGAAGCGAGCGCCGGACAGCAGACACGCCTCAACCGGTGTCAGTGTGCTGACCGTGGCACTGCGCGGCCGTCCGTCGAGCGCCGCGAGCTCGCCGACCAAGTCCTCGGGTCCGCAGAAGCCGAGGATGAGGGAACGGCCGTTGGCGGCGTCGGCCCGGACGACCACCCAGCCCGCGGTTATAGCCAGTACGAAATCCTCGTGTACCCCCTGTTGCATGAGTTGCCGGCCGCGTTCGTAACGGCGCGGGCTTCCCGCCGCCAGGAGTGCGGCGCGATCTTGGGTTCTCAGAGCGGAAAGCAGCGGCTCTTCCGCGAATATGCCCACGTCCAACCCCCAGGCCGAGCCGGTTTCCCACCGGTGTCGAGCGCAGGCGAGATTTCCCGGGTTCGGCCGTGTTCAATTCAGGACCGTCTTCAATTCAAGGCTGTGTTCAACTCGCGACCGTGCATGATCAGGAATTGAGTAAGCGCGCCACATCGCTCCTCAACGGGCGCTACGTGGCGAAACGCAGGGCCCGAAGGGAATCTGACACCTCATCATAAGCGTGTGGCGGTGTATTCGTGGGCGCATTCCGAAAACTCGCGGCGCGCTCATTCGGCTGCGTCCCCGGTAATCGTGATCTCGGATTCCGGTGACCTGATGCTCTGTGATCAGCCGTAGATGGTGTGGACGTTGTCTTGGGGCGGGGGCTGGGTCTTGCCGGCCGGGCCTGCCGCGAAGGCCTTGAACAGGTTGGTGGTGACCGCGTTGACGAAGGCGCCGGTGCGCGCGTCCATGCTGTTGTCGTCGCCGCCGTCGGGGGTTCCGGCGAGCAGGCCCTCGACCCAGCGCATGGTGCCGCTGGCGAAGACGCCCGCGCCGCTGGGGGCCGTGTAGTAGGCCGAGTCGGCGTGGCTTGATGTTCCGTTGCAGACCAGCGGCGAGTGGGCGATGATCTCGATCGGGCGCGGGGTGGGCGCGGACGGGGTGACCCGGTCGTACTCCACACCGATCAGGTGGGCGAAGCTGTCGCCCTGTTTGACACCGGTCCCGGCGAAGAGCCAGTGGTCTGCGTTGTGCACCACGTACGGCGCGTCGGTGGGGTAGCCCTCGTAGTAGACGCCTGTCATCGACGATTCAGGGTTCGGTGACGGGTCGGCGCGGAAGTCGGTGCTGACGGCCGTGGGGTCGTGCGGGTACATCGGGTCGGCTTTGTAGTCGGTCTTGTAGCAGATCACGTCGCGGTTCGGGCCGAGCGCGGTCTCCTGGTACCGGATGCGGCGGAAACAGGTGTTCGCGCCGAGGAACGCGACGTTCGTGCCCGCGTCGCGCGCCTTTGTCACGGAGGCGCGCTGCTCGGGGGTCCAGTACTCGTCGTGTCCGAGGGAGATGACCGCGGTCGCACCGGCGAGGATCGAGGGGTCTTCGTGGACGTTGACGCCCGTTGTGTACGCCACGGGGAGGTCCAGTTTCTCGGCGAGGACGACGGCGGCGCGTTCGTAGACCATGAACTTCTCGGCGCCGTTGTCGTCGTAGGGGCGGTCGAAGGTGGTGATCAGTGAGCGGGTGTCGTAGGCACCGTTCGGCCCCTGATACAGGCTGTAGCCGCCCCACAGGTTGTACGCCTGCCAGGTGCCCGCGGCGTGCATGAACAGCATCTTGCCCTGGGCACTGGCCGAGCGGACGATCACCGGGACGTAGCG
>NZ_DASZGI010000041.1:0-46179 GCF_035938995.1 Actinocrinis sp. | reverse complement strand
GGCGCTGGCTCGTCCGGCGGAGGGAAGCCCTCCGCGACAGCGACGCCTTCGCGCGCGGGGCACCTTGCCGTGACCGGCGCCGGCCCGCTGTTGCCTGCCGCTGCCGGTGCGGGCCTGTTCCTCTTCGGTGGCGCTGTATTGGCGATCGGCAGGCGTGCACGGCGACACTGAACCGTGTGAAGAATGTCGGGCCCGGGGCGGCCGAACCTCCGTCGCCCCGGGCCCGATGACACTCCAAGGCGGGATCCCCACCGGCCGGTCACGCCTGACAGCGATCAGAATATTGCGATTACAGGCGCCGCCGGCAGACGATGGCGCAGCCGAGGGTGAGGAATGCCTGGCAATGCGGCGGGTTTTGCCGTCACTCCTGTGCCGTCGAGGTACTTCGAACACGATCGTGCTCGATGACGGCGGTGTCGCCGACCCTGATGTCGGTCGTCTTCGATGGAGGCGGCTCAGGTGTCGAGTAGCTCCGCGCCGTGGTTCTGGAACATTTGGCGCGTCGCTTGGGGGCTGCGGTCCTCAACGGCGTGGATCGCCTGGATCGGGGCGCACGCGTGGCCCCATCGCCAGCAGGTAGCGGCCGGTTCGGGCAGGGGATTCCAGAACGCACGCGCGGTGCCGCTCGGCACGATGACCGCTCAGCCGAAACCCGATCGAGTTCTCCGGACGTCGCGCTGTAGGTGCGTGAGCTGAAACGAGGCAGCGAAGACGGTGGGCCACGCACGCAGTACGGGCTCTCGTTGTCGACGTGGGCACAGATCCGGATCGCGGCCGCCTACTACCGCGCGTCCGTTCGTTGCTGCTCAGCTTCGTCCTGGCCGAGGCCACCTCGGCGTATCAGCAGGCCATCACCGCGACAGACCCGTGCACCACCGGAGTCTTCACCTGGGCCGGCGTCTGCTACGCCGCGCAATAACCGGACGTGGACGTCACTTACCGAGGCATTGTCATCCATTCGGGTGGGCTTTGACGAAGTCTGGGGCGGTGGGTACGGCGAGACGTTAGTAATGACCGGGAAACGCGGATGCGAGCAGGCGGTGTGCCGCGAGGAGGGGGCCTGCGCCGATGGACCGGGAACGCACCGCGCGCGGCACCGGGACGGCTCGGAAGGCGGACGTCTACCCACCGGACGCCGTGCTGATCGGGCTGGTGCGCGCTGGGGACCCGGAGGCGTTCGACTCGCTCTATCGGCGGCACGCGGCCCGTGCGCTGAGGCGCGCACACTACTTAGCGCGCACCTGGGCCGGGGCCGAGGATCTTCGCGCCGAAGCCTTCACCCGGGTGCTGTCGGCCATCCGCCACGGCAGCGGCCCGACCACGGCGATGCTGCCGTACCTGGGCACTGTGATGCGGCACATCGCAGACGACTGGCAGCGCGGCGAGCGGCAGGTGTACCTGGCGGCGCGCACCGCGGACGTGACTGCGTCGGCGCAGCAGGGCGACCCGGTGCTCGCGGCCCAGGAGCGGTCCATGGCCGCAGTCGCGTTCGCGGCGCTGCCCGAGCGGTGGCAGAGCGTGCTGTGGCACACCGAGGTCGAGGGGCAGCGGCCGGGGCAGCTGGTCGGTGTGCTGGGCATCGAGGCCGGCGCGGTCGCGGCGCTGGCCAGCCGTGCCCGCGAAGGACTTCGAGCGGCCTATCTGCAGGCGCACATCACCGAGATAGACAATGCGGCGTGTCGGCCGTACGCGCTGCGCCTGGGCGTGTACGCCCGCGGCCGAGTCGGGCGGCGCGAACACGCGAAGCTGCACGCCCACCTGCGCCAGTGCGCCACCTGCGCTCGCCTGTACGCCATGGTCAGGTACGTCAACGAACAGCTGGGCGCCTTGACGCGGCCCGTGACGGTTCACACCGGGGCGAGCCGGGGTGGTGCTGTGGCCGAGACGTTCATTCAGACGGTCGGCAGCCTGGTCGACGACTTCGACGAGATCGAGTTCCTGCACACCCTGGCCGGGCGTTGTGTGCGACTGCTGGACGTGCAGGCCGCCGGTCTGATGCTCACGGACCATCGTGGGATATTGTCCGCGGCGGCCGCCTCGAGCGAGAACGCGCGCCTGCTGGAGCTGTTCGCGCTGCAATCCGATGCCGGCCCGTGCGTCGATGTCTGCCGTAGCGGAGTCGCGGTGGTCAACGCCGACCTGCGCGCAAACCGGCGGCGTTGGCCTCGGTTCGCCGAAGCGGCCCAGGCGACCGGTTTCGCCGCGGTGCACGCCTTGCCGTTGCGACGCCGCGAAAACGTGATCGGGGCGCTGAGCCTGTTCTGCTCACGCCCCGGGAAACTGAGCCTGGCCGATGAGCGCATCGGCCAGGCCCTTGCCGATATGGCCACGATCGGGATCATGGCCCAGCGCAGGGCGCATCAATCCGAACTTATAGCCGCCCAGCTTCAGCGGGCGCTGACCAACCGGGTGATCATCGAGCAGGCCACGGGCATGCTGGCAGAACGCAACGGCATCACCGTCGAAGTGGCCTTCACCCAGCTGCGCGAGTACGCCCGCTGCCGCAACCTGCACCTGTCCGACCTCGCCCGCGACGTCACCGAGGGCGCGGGCGCCGCTGAACTGCTGCGCGGCCCTTGACCCGACGGACTGCCCTAGCGTCGAAGTCTGCGATAGACGAGAGCGCCGATGAGCAGGAGGAGGATCAAACCGCCGACGAGTCCCAGGATCCAGGGAAGGTCGGAGCCGGTGGACTGCGGTTTGACCAGTGGGCCCGTGCCGGCGGCGGGGAATGTCAGGGTGGCCGTGGCCTCGTGCTGGACCAGTCCGCTGGAAAGGGTCAGGCGCGCTGTCCACGGCCCGTCGGGCAGCCGCTTATCCAACGGTACGGTGACCCGCTCGGTGTCGTTGATTCCCAGCGTCGTGCCGAGCTTCGCGGCGAAGGGCCCCGCGCTGAGGGATCCCGGGCCGTCGGCGAGTGACAGGGAGCCGGTCATGTCGAGGGCGCGCCCGCCGGTGTTGTGGACGTCGGCGACGACCTCGGGTGTTCCGTCGGCGGTGCGCGCACCGGCCAAGTCCTTGATCTGGAAGTCGGACGGCGGTTCGCCGCCCGGACCGATGTCGAGGTAGATGCGCAGCCCGACCCTGTTGATCATCTGGACGGTGCCGCCCGGGCCCGCCGGGCTGGCGTCCTGCGCCCAGATGACGGCGTACCGTTCGCCCGATGAGGCGGTCCGGGGCACCGTGATGGTGGCCTCGACCGGCGCGCGGCCGCCCGCCGGGATGTCGCGGCTGGTGGGATCGAGACTGACCCAGCTGGTCAGCTCGTTCGGGGTGCGATCCGGGGCGACCGCGAACGTGCCGTCCGCGACCGCGGCCGCGGCCGCGTAGAGATCAAGGTGCTGCGTGGTACCTGAGGTGTTGACGACCTGGAACTTCCGGTGGATGACGGTTCCGGGTGCGAGGAAGTCGACGATGTACGTGTGCGCGCGCGGATCGTCTTTCCGGTTTGCGGGCCCTTCCAGCAGCTGGATGCCGATGCTGCCGGGGGAGGTGGACGTGGACGCGACCAACTGTTGTGCGTCGGCGGGTACGACGCCGGGGTTGTGAAGGAGTACGAGCGCTACGAGTGCCGCGCACAGGAGCCATGTTCGCCTAGGCCACAGAATGGGTCACCGTTCCCGTGTAGGTGCCGACCACCGCAGCGGCGGGCACCGAGACGATCAGCGTGGGGTTCCAGGTCGCGGAGTTGCTGCCGGACCCCGAGGTGAGGGTGAACGCGGTACGGGAGCTCGCGAGCGTGACCGCCGCCGCCGTGTTCGCCTGGCCGGGGGTGAATGTGCCGGACCCGCTGGTCGCGGTGGCTGCCCCTGACCAGTAGGAGACGGCGGAGTTGGAAACCGTCTCGGGGCCGGTACCGCCGCCGGTGGTGAAGCTGGTGGCCGCCACCGAGCCGGTCCACGCGGCCGCGAGCAGGGCTCGGGCGTCGGTGACCTGGACCGCGCCGAGCTGCGCGGTGATCTGGGTGCCAGGCGTCCCGCTGCCCAGGCTCACGGTGCTGGGCGGCACCGTGATCGAGAGGGCGCCGCCCGTCACCGCGAAGGTGGTGGTGGTGTTGCCGGTCGTCGCGGCGTAGGCGGAACCCGCGGCGGTGGAAAGCATGAGGCCGACCGAAGCAGCCAAGGCGCGCCCGATACGCACGATCGCTCGTCCTCCAGGTGGCACGGCACAACGGATAAGCCTGCTGATCAATAATTGGCCCTTGGCGTTGAGAGATATACACCGTCAACCCTGCGCGCGGAATCGCGTGCAGGGGCCGTGGAAGTCATCGCGAGCGCTCTCACCTGCAAGTTTGCCCCAGCGGCGGGCTCTGAGCGACTCACCGAAAGATCACTCGTATGGTGGGACGAGGCCCACACCGCCGCGTGTCGTATCACACCTCGTATATGAAACCGGCTGCGCTGTTCTGGTGAAGCCCGCCGCAGACCGGTTTCGGGGCACAGCCCCGCTCCGCCGCTGATGCGGCGGAGCCGGGAACTGAATTGCCAGAGTGCTTCCAGACGAGTTATTCATATCTCCGCCGGACAACGCTAGAACGTGACTTTGTGCCGGGATCGCATGGCGGAGATAGGAATAACTCGTCTAGCGGTGGCAACTGCGGATCACGACCGCTCTTAGCATTTCAGCAGCGCTGTGGGTGCCGACCGAGTCGGTCACCAGACCCATCCGCGCCGCTTGGCACAGGCATAGCAATATCCGCCGCCGGGAATCCCAATGCCGTTGTGGCAGTCCCGGCAGCGGTTCTCGTTGATATCGAACATGTCGGTCAGCCAGTTCTGGAAAACCACGTTCTGCCGATTCGTCGCGGCCATGATCTGGGTGGTGTTGAAGGCGACCGCTCCGCGCATGATCCCGGCCAAGTTGGCCTCGTGCTGAACCTGGTTGTTGTACATGGAGATGTACACGTCACGCGCTTTGTAGATCTCCTGAAGCCGGGTGTTCAATTGTTGCAGCGCCGCCGGATACCCCTGTTGCCACAGCCACCCGGCGAGCGGCCGCAACTGCTCGATGGGCCACACCATGGCGGGAAACCCGTTGAGCCACTGGCCCATGGCGCCCGAGGGCACGCCGTATCCGGTCGGAAACGTATTCGCGTAGGCGCGCCACCGCTGGTCCTGCCCGTTCAACGTCGCCAATACATTGTTCTGCACGACCTCAGGCGAAGGAGCGAAATTCATCGCAAGCCACCTCTATGCCTCTATGTGGGCCACGCTGCACCGACATGCCCGTCCGAAGACGGTTTCCGACCCTGAAGCCGCTACTGGCCGTCGTCACCCAGGATACTGCGCCGTAACCGGATTGGGTTGTCCCGCTCGACCCGACGATTCGGCGTTGGCCTGAGGCTTTAAAGTCACGGTCGCAGTAAGACCGCGAGCGGGACACCCGGACCAGGCCCAGAATCCGAACCCCTGCGCGAATAGGCGGAGGGTGTCAATGATCCGTTCGTGACGATAGATCTAGACACCCTCCTCATCGCACTGTACTTGAAAGTCGACGACGACCTGACCGGATTGCGCAGACCAGGGCGGCCGCCCCGGTTGACCCATGCCGAACTGGTCACTCTGGCCGTGGCGCAGGCTCTGCTCGGCTGCCACTCCGAAGCGCGCTGGCTGCGCACCTGCTACGGCAGGCTCGGCCACCTTGTTCCCGTAACTGTCTAAACAGCCCGGCTACAACAAACGCCTCAGACGTTCGTCGCCCCTGGTCAAACGCATCATCAGGGAGCTGGCCACGGACAGCGACTTCTGGTTCGACAACCACTGGATCGTGGACTCCACCCCGGTACCCCGCGGCATGACCTTCGAGCAGGACCTGGCCGAACTGGGCATCGAACTGCTGCGCCCCTCGCGTAAGCGGGAGAAGAAGCGCTACGGCGAACCGATGCTCAAGAAGGTGCGCCAACTGATCGAATCGGTCAACGACACCCTCAAGGGCCAACTCGACCTGGAAGAACACGGCGGGCGCACCATCGAGGGCGTCGCCATCCGCGTCGCCCAACGTGTCTTGGCGATGGCCGCCGCGCTCTGGCACAACAACCACACCGGCCAACCCGTCACCCGGTCACTGATCGCCTATGACCACTGACCGGGATCGGGAATAACTCGTCTAGGCAACCGAGTGGGTCACCGTTCCGGAATAGGTCCCGGCGACCGCGGCTGCGGGGACGTTGACCACCAGCGTGGGATTCCAGCTCGCGGAGTTGCTACCCGCGCCTCCGGTGAGCGACATCGCGGTCAAGGGGGTCGTGTTGTTCAGGGGCGCCTGGCCCCCCGAGAGGGGCTGGCCGGGGGTGAACGTGCCCGACCCGGCGGTCGCGGTCGTCGGCCCCGACCAGTAGTTGACATCAGTGGCGGGAATCGTGTCGGCGGTGACGGCCGCGTTGGTGAAGTCGGTGGACGTCACCGAGGCCGTCCACGCGGCCGGGTTCACGGCCCGGGAGTCCGTGACCTGGACTGAGCCGAGGTGCGCGGTGATCGTGCTGCCGGGTGCGCCGGTGCCCAGGGCCGCCGACGCCGGAACCGTGATGGCCAGCCCGGTGCCGGTGGCCGCAACCGTGAAGGTCGTGGTGGTGTTGCCGGTCGTCGCGGCGTTGACCGGTCCGACGACCGCAGCGGCCAGCACGAACGCCGCCGTCACGCCGAGTGCGTGTCGTATTCGCACAATCGCTCCTGATCTAGGGGACGTGGAGGACGACTTTCAGCTCCACTGACTCAAGCCTTGACGCGCCGCGATCAGATCCGCTTGGTTCACCTGCGGGCGGGGCAAGCGCGCCTCAGGCGCCCTGAAAGTCACGATGACGGCTCCCACCTGCGAGCCGGTCGACGAGACAGCCCACCGAAAAGATCACCCATGTAGGTGACGGCGGCGTGAGTAAGTCCTCAACCGAGTCGAGCAGCACGGCGATCTGCTTGACGGCTCGCTCGCCCCTGCATTGGCCGGCCGTTGCTGCAACACGAGCTGGTGATGTTTGTAGGGCTCGAATACGGGATGCGGAGCATTCGATCAAGTGGCGCCCGTGGGGGATCTGGTGCGTCAGGCCGCTCTGCGGCGAGCCGGTATTCGTGGGTGATTCCGCCGAGGATGGCGCAGCGGCGCACGCGGTGATTCGGCGAGGTTGATCGGCAGGTGTTCCTCGCCCAGGCTGAGGATCTTGTTGAATAGTTCGCGGCGCAGGGTGCCGACCTGCGTTCGCAGACAGTGTTCGCGCGGGGTGCCTGCAGCGGGCCGTGCGGGATCTCGATGCCCCCGGCTTCGACCATGTCGAACGTCACGGTGCACCAGCTCTCGCGGTCCTGGATCGATACGTGATCGGGCCGAAGCGCTCCTACGGGTTCATGAGCGCGTTGCGGCGGCTCACGCCGTCGACTGTCAGGTCCGCGAGCGGCAGCCGAGGCATTCCTCAGGTCGCTGAATGCTTCTCGCCGGCGGGCGATGACCCTCGCGCGCAAGCGGCAGTGATTTGATCACTCGTTCCAGTGAATCTACCCGACGGGTAGGGCTAGTTCGCCTCTGTATGCGAGCCACCGGCCCAGGATTCGGATGGTGATCGTTGACGGGTTTCGGCTGTGCGGAGCACCGCCGAAGCCTCCGGGTGTCGTGATGGCGCGGAGGCGTCCTGTATGAGGGTTTGTGATGTGAAAAGTTCGCGGGGTAAGGCCGGGCTGGTCGTGGTCCTGCTCGCGGTGTTGATGGCCGTGGGCTTTCCGGGGGTAGCGTGGGCAACCGTTCCGACAATCACCAGTGCGAACCACGCCACCTTCGTCGACGGTGTCGCGTCCACTTTCACGGTCACCGCAACCGGCTCGCCGACGCCCACCTTGACCCGGACCGGGACCCTGCCCACCGGGGTCACCTTCACGGACAACGGCAACGGTACGGCGACCCTGGCCGGAACACCCAGCACCCCGGGCACGTTCACGCTCACCCTCACCGCCCACAACACCAGTCCCCCCGACGCCGCCCAGACCTTCACCCTGACCGTCATGACGCCCGCGACGTTCGCGACGAAGGTCGACTACGCCACCGGCATCACACCCGACCAAGTGGCGGTGGGTGATTTCAACGGTGACGGACACCTCGATCTCGTCGTGGTCAACAGTAGTTCGAGCACGGTGTCGGTGCTGATGAACAACGGGAATGGCACGTTTGCCACGAAGGTCGACTACACCACCGGTTTCGGGCCGCACGGCGTGGCGGTGGGTGACTTCAACAGCGACGGACACCTCGACCTCGCCGTGGTCAACGACGGCGCGAACACAGTGTCGGTGCTGCTCAACAACGGGAACGGCACGTTCGCCACAAAGACCGACTTCGCCACCGGATTCACTCCCATTGAAGAGACGGTCGGTGACTTCAACGGCGACGGCCGCCCCGATCTCGCCGTGGTCAACGAGGGCGCGGATACGGTGTCGGTGCTGCTCAATACCACCGCAACCTCCGCGCCGGAGATCACCAGCGCAAACGCCACCTCGTTCACCGCCGACACGGCGGGCACCTTCACCGTCACCGCGACCGGCTCACCGACACCTGCCCTGACCGAGACCGGAACCCTGCCCAACGGGGTTACCTTCACGAACAACGGCAACGGTACGGCCACCCTGGCCGGAACACCCACCGTCGCGGGCACGTTCACGCTCACCCTTACCGCCCACAACACCTCCGGCACCGACGCCACTCAGACCTTCACCCTCACCGTCATCGCAGGCACCCTGTCCATCACCGTGCCCGGCACGGCCAGCATCGGCAGCGGCGCACCCGGCACCAGCATCACCGGCCATCTCGGCTCTGTCCAGGTCACCGACAACCGCGGCAGCGCCACCGCGGCCTGGACCGCTTCGGTCACGACCACAAGTTTCACCACCGGCGGCGCCACCACCCCCGAGACGGTGCCTATCGGCGATATCTCCTACTGGTCGGGGCCCTCGACGGCGAGCTACCTCCCGAGCACGACCGGGACGTTCAACCCCGGCCAGGCCAACGCCGCGGCGGCGCAAGTCCTGAGCAGTTCGCGCACCGCGTTCACGCTCACCTCAGGCGTCGGGGACAACTCCCTGACCTGGAACCCCACCCTCATCGCCGCGGTACCCGCCGGTGCCATCGGCGGCACCTATACCGGGACCGTGACCCACTCGGTGGCGTAAGCGGGAACCCGGAATCCGCGCTGTAACTCAAGGCCCGAACCCGGGTTCTGAAGGGATTGCGGGATGCGTGTCCCTTGTCCTCGGATCTTGCCGTGCGCAGGGCGCTGAACTGCACAGAAACAAGGGCGGTCGAGACGCCGTCGACCCTGTGCCGCACAAGGACTGATTCACCGCGTGAACCGCGCCTTCACGCCTAGGGGCCAGACTCTGAGATTCGAACCATGTCGATCCGTCGTGCTGGCTGGCCTCGGGGCCCCGGGCAGCCGACACCGCGTGGCGCAGCGAAGGGCCCGCGCGGTTCGCCGGGGATAGGCGTTCCGCACGGGCCCTCGATAAGGACCGGACGTGATTTATCCGAGCTTCCGGATCAGGTCTCGTCGATCGGGTTCGGTTGTTCAGACGGCCTCGGTCTGCTGGCCGCGGTTGCGGCGGCGCAGGTACACGACACCGCCGACAGCGGCCATGGCGACGGCGCCGGCGCCCACGGCCGAGCTGATCATCGGAGTGGCCTGTACGGGCGGGGCCCCGCCGCACTGGGCTTGGCCGACGATGACGTCGGCTCCGTTGCCGCTCAAGACCTTGATGTGGACCGCGTTGACCGTGAGCACGCCGTTCGCGTCGGTCGACTGCTCGTTCAGCGTGACCGTCACGACCCCCGGGATCCCGAGGACGGTGTTCGGCAACGCATTGGCGGTCAGCGCGAGGGCGGGCAGGCCGAGGGCGGTGATGCTGCCGGCCGTGATGATGCCGTTGCCGGTCGCACCCGACGGTGTGGCGTTGCAGGTGGCGTTGACACCGGTGAGCGAGGCGCTGAGGGCGGGCCCGAGGTTGACGCCCAGCTGCTCCACCGTGGCCGAGGCGGAGGCGGTTCCGTTGGTCGGATCGCCGGCCGTGGTCGACGTGAGCGTGGAGCTGGTGGCGAACGGTCCTACGGTGAGTCCGACGAGGGTCTGGGTGCCGCCGGGGGAGTAGGTCGAAAACGGAGTCGGGGCGACAGCGAGGAAGCTGCCAAAGGCGTTGGCCGATACGACGTAGGCCTCCGCCTGCGGCGAAGTCAGGGCTGCTTGGGCGGGCGTCGCGGCGCAGAGCAGGCCGCCGAGAACAGCAGCGCCGGCGGCGAGCCAACGCCGTGAACGTGTACTCATCGGGCAGTGTCCTTCTACTCGAAGTGCGTGGCAGCGGTCTGCCGCGGCTGACGATTCCTTGGCGATCCCGGCGGGACAAATACTCCGGGGGCGAGCCGCAATTATTCGTACAGAGAAATCAATCTATTGGCTCAATGCACCCCCAGCAGCACCGCGGTGGCAGCGGCCAGCGGAAGGGACAGCACTGCGAGCGAAAGCGCGACGCGCCGCAGCACGAAGAACCGCCGTCGCCTGGCCGCATGCGCTGTGGTCACAGGGCGCTCCGCTCCGGTGCAGGCTCTGGCTGCGCCGCGAGCCTCTGGTCGAGCGCCGCCACGGCCGCGACCATAAGCGGTCCGAGCAGCATCGTGCCGAAGAGCGCGAACACCATGTGCTTCTCGATGTCGCTGTCCCCCTCGCTGAGCATGACCGTCCAGAACTGCGCCACGGTCGCCGCGGCGATCCCCGCGAGGACCGCGCCGACACCGCGTGCTCGCGGCGGCACGGCTCGGCGCTTGCCGGCCAGCCAGATCCCGCCGGCCAGAGCCACCGCCCACAGCCCGGGGATCACCACCCAGCGCAACGGCTGAGACAGGGTGAACAGGGCGGGCGCGACGCACACCCGGCACTCCCGTGCATAGGGCGCGGCCCCGCTGGAGGCCAGGTAGTTGCCCAGATAGGAGGGCCGGGTCGCCGCCATCCCGACCAGCCCCCGATCGGCTACGCCGGGAAGCCGCCAGGGGTGCGTGATATAGAAGGCGAGCACCCTGCCGAAGGACTCCTGCTGCACGAAGCGCGGGTAGTCCGGCAGCTTTGCCGCGGAGTTCGGCGCGACGATCGATGATCCCGCCGCGCTCGCGAGGTCGGTCGGCAGCCCGAGCGCCCGCAGGTCGGCGTGTACATGCGAGCTATGCCCGAGCACGTCACGGAATACGTCGTCATACAAGACGATCTCGTTCAGCCACCGGGATTGGTGTTGCTCGAACAGCGCCGTACCGCCCACGAGCACCGCGCAGGCCGCGAGCGCGGGCAGGCGTGTGGCGACCGCACCCATTGCGCGCAGCAGCCGCTTGACCGCGCGTCGCCGGCCGCGGTCCGTCTGGGCCCAGACGACGCGTGCCCACGGACGTAGCAGAAGGACCGGCACCACCGCGATCAGGATGCTGGCCATCTGCGTCTTGGCGCCGATCGTCCAGGCGGCGATGACGGCCACGAGCGCGATATCGCGGGCGCGCACCCGCTCCCGGCTCAACAGCCGCAGTGTGGCGGGGATCAGCAGGAGCAGGCCCAGCAGCGCGGCGGGTTCGCTGAACGGCGAGATGTAGTACGGGGCGATGGCGCTGTCCACCGCGGCCAGGCCGATGCCGGAGGCGGCCAGGACTGCGGCCCACCGCGGACCGGGCAGCTCCCGTACCGTCCAGCCGACCGCGACCGCGATCCCGGCCGCGAAGATCGGTCCGAGCATCCGCAGGTCCAGCGCGCCGGACAGGCCGAACAGCTGGGTGAGCAGCTTGGCGAGCAGCAGCGGGAAGTACTCGGTCGACAGGTAGGGCTGGCCCGTGCCGCCCGCACTGCACGCCTCGCCGTACCAGGTGTACGCGTCGTATGTCGGCGTCACGAACGCCCACAGCGGTTGCCCGGCCGGAATCGGGCGCGGCGCGACCCCCAGCTGACACAGCAGTCGGTGGCCGTCGAAGTTGTCGGCCATGCCCACCGCGCCGCCCGCGAACAGCCGCGCGAGCGTGATCAGGCCCCACACCGCGCCAGTGCTGATCGCCGGGTGGGCGCGTACCCACGCGAGCGCGGCGCGCGACGCGGCGGCCACCGGATCGACCGGTACCCGAACGCCGAAGGCATCTTCCCAGCCCTCGGATGTCAGAAGCCTGTTCACGCCGCGCCGCCGGTTCCCGTGCGGCGAACACTGCCGGTGGTCGGAAGGCCGCTCTTCGGGCCGACCCAGCAGTGCCCGACCCGGCTGTCCGGGCTCGGGTAGTCGCCGGGCAGTTCCGGCTGGAGGGAGAGGTCCGCCCGGCGGTCCAGCGGCATGCCGAGGTAGGCGGCGACCAGGCCGGCGCAGGCCCGGCGGACCTTGTCGAGCTTGTAGGCGTGGTCGCGGGTCAGCTCGGCGTCGGTGAACTTCACGTACGGGTACACCAACTCCGCGGTGTGCAGGCCGTCGCAGGACAGTTCGGTATCGCCCAGGCGGCAGACCCGGAACCGGGCTGCGGCGGGCGTGCGCACGATGCCGCGCAGCGACTGGGAGATGGTGGCGACCGACTCGGTGGTGCGTGGTCCGATCAGCGCGTCGCAACGCACCCGCCGTACACCCGCCCGCCATTCCGGCACGCTCGGCACGATCTGCAGGACGACGATGTCGCGGGTGACGTCCGGCGGCTCGTCGCCGAGGAAGTCGGCCATCGCGCCCCAGTCGCAGGCCCCGCGCAACGCCGACTCCAGCCAAAGCGGGCTCGGACGCTCGGTCTGGCGGGCGACCGGCCCGGTGATCGGGACGTCGGCGTAGGTCTCACTCTCGTGCGGGCTGGTGCAGGGCACCGCCGGCGACGTATCGGAGGCATAGACCGGGTCGGTCTCTACCAACTGGTCGAGCCGGTGACAGGAGCCGATCGTCCACGTGGTGGTGTACGAGCCCACGCCCATGCCGACATGGTCCAAGTCCTGCACGGACAACACGGACACGCACAACACGCCCAGGCCCAGCACCGGGAGTGCGGAGCGGCGCAGCGCGGTAGTCCAGCGCGGTGTCATCAGTGCACCGCGGTCGCACGCACGGCAGGTTGAGCGGGAACGGCGTCGGGCGCGACGGATGCCGCCATCTCGGCGTTGCGCCGGGTCTTCGGCCAGGACGAGCGGCGGGTCACCAGCCGGCCTAACGCCCGCCACGCGATGACGTAGCTGAGCCACGCGTACACCGTCAGCCCGATCCCGATCGCGGCGGTGTGACGGCGGCTGAGGCCGGGCGCGCACCGACGCCGGTACACCCAGGCCCAGACCGCGAACTCGCCGATCCCGATCAGCAGGTACAGCCCGAGCATCGCGGCCCCGCCGTCGCGCAGGAACTGCACGGTGAACTGCGGATAGCGCGCGGCGTTCGCGAACAGCACGATCAGCGGCGCGGGATAGGCCAGCGTGCCCAGGATCTGAAGCCACGGCTGCGCCATGAAGTACGTCACCTCGAGCAGACCCGCGTTGCTGAAGTGCCGCGAGGCCCACACCCGCGGCAGATACCCGAGACACTGCATCGAGCCCTGAGCCCAGCGGGTGCGCTGCACCAGAAGGCTGCGCAGACTCCACAGCGCCTCCTGATCGACCCACGCGTCCGTGGTGTAGGCGATGCGGCGCCCCGCGAGCATGAGGCGCAGCCCGATCTCGTAGTCCTCCAAGAGCGCATTGCCCCACGGGCGGTCCGTTCCCGCCGCGACCTCGTTCAGCGCGGCGAGCCTGGCCACCTGACCGTTGCCGCCGAGGTTCACCGTCGCGCTACGGGCACGCAGCATCTGCATCGCCGAGATGGGGCAGCGGAACTCGACGTCCTGCAACCGGGCCAGCAACATCGCGGACGCGTTGGCCACCGGTCCGCGGCCGCGGAGCGGATCGCGCTGGTCCCGGTTCGACATACGCACCTCGACCTGGCCGGCCCCGATCCGCGGATTCCCGAAGACCTCCGGTCCGGCGCAGACCTCGAGCAGGTTCCGCGACGGGCGCCCGTCCGCGTCCACGACGCACAGCAGGACGCGCTCGCGGTCCGCGTCGGCCGGGAGCGAAGCGCAGATCGCCTGGTACCCGGCGTTGAGCGCGTCCCCCTTCCCGGTGCGCGCTTGAGGCACGACGCGGCGCACGACGTGCACGCGGACGTCGCTCCCGGCGGCGGCTTCGACTATGTCCGCCGTGCGGTCCGCTGAGGCATCGTCGATGACCCAAAGATGCGCGCAGGGAAACGCGTCGCGCAGGTATTCGAGGGTCGCACCGATGACGGCTTCCTCGTCCCGGCACGGGATCAACACGTGCCACTCGAACGCCGCCGGGTCTCCGGCCGTGCCGGGCCTGTGCCGCAGGAGCGCCGCCACAAGCGCGACCACGTAACAGAGGAATCCGAACCCGAATACCAGCGACAGGATGATGCAGACTTCCAGCACGTTCACAGGCTCGTCACCTCGACACTCTTTGTCCCTCAGGCCGCACGGGCCCCGCCGCGCCGTTCCCGGCCGACCGCGACGACGAAGACGCCGAGGGCCACGGCCATCCCGGCGAGGGTGAGCACCGAGCCGAACAGGGTGTGCCCCCAACCGAAGCCGGTTTCCACGCCCCACCAGTCCACCAGCACGGCGATCAACACCAGCCGCAGCGTGTTGACGAGCACGACCACGGCCGCCGCGACCAATGCGGCGAGCAGTACGCGCGGGGCCGAACTGTGCCCGAACAGCAGCAGCAGGCCGGTGAACAGCAGGACAGGGGCGAGCAGAAGGTCGCTGCTGCAACCGAGGGTGACCTGCAGGCCCAGCATGTGCGCGGGACCGGTGCCGTCGAACGCGAAGAACACGGTGCGAAGCGGGCGCGAGATCATCACCGGGAAGCCGAGCAGCCCGGACAGCGCGCGTCCGGCGAGCGCCGCCTCAACACCCCGGTACCAGCCTTCACTCAGCAGGAGCAGCACTGCGGCGGACAGGGCACCCACACCCGCGAACGTGCGCGGCCCGCCGCGGTCTGTCGTCTGTCGGCGTCCGGGGTCACGGACCGCGTCAGCGGCGGCATCGGGGTCTGTCATCGCGACGACTTGCGCAGCACCAACTCGCTGCGTACCAAGCACACGCCGACCACGGTGAAGCCGAGCGCGACCGCCAGGAATACGGCGATGTTGGGAGCGCCGGTCGTGGCCAACGCGCCGCCGAGACCGCCCGCCTTGCCGATACCGCGGTACATACGCCCGTCTCCCATCCGTATGTCTCTACTGATCGCACGGAACATAACGGGCTACCGTGTGCCGAACCGTTGCGACACACGCAGTTATGGTCAAGTAATGAATATTGATATCGCCTGATGGCATGACCAACTGCGCCATCCGGCTGAATCTCAGCGGACTCTTTCGCGCGCGCCGCCGTCGACGGTGGCATACCGAGCACGATCCGCAGGAGACCCATCCGCCGACCGCCCGAGGACCGCGCCCGGTGCCCCCACTGCCCCCACCCCCGCCGCCCTGCCCGGGACCCGCCACCATCGCGCTCGTCGTCGGCACCCGGCCCGAGATCATCAAGCTGGCGGTGCTGTCCAAGCACCTCGGCGAGCGCGGCTACCTCGTCCACTCCGGGCAGCATTTCGACGAGAACCTGTCCGAGGCCTTCTTCGCCGCTTTCGGCCTCGCTCCGCCGGAACTGCGCCTCGACGGGGTCGGCGGGGCGAGCCGCGCCGAACAGTTCAGCCGGGTGCTCGGCCAGCTCGGACGGCATTTCAGCGACCGCAGGCCCGACACGGTCGTGGTCCAGGGCGACACCAATACCGCGGCCGCCGCCGCGCAGGCCGCGCACTTCGCCGGGATTCGGGTGGTCCATGTCGAGGCCGGGCTGCGCTCGAACGACCGCGCCATGCCCGAGGAGATCAACCGGATGCTCGTCGGCGTCGTCGCCGACCTGCACTGCGCCCCTACCGATCTGGCCGCCGACAACCTGCGCCGCGCGGGCGTCGATTCGCACAGCGTCCACGTCACCGGCAACACCGTGGTCGAGGCGACGCTCGATCGCCTACCCGGGCCGGACGAGGCCGAGCGGGTGTTGACCGCGTACGGTGTCGAGCCGGATCGCTACGTCCTGGCCACCATCCATCGGCCGGAGAACGCCGACCACGCGGGGCGGCTCGACGCGATCCTGACCGAGCTGGCGAAGCTTCCGCTGCCGGTCGTCTTCCCGGCGCATCCGCGCACCCGGGCCGCAGCACGGAGGCTGGGCCTCTCGGCGGCGCTGGAACGCCTCGCGCCGGTCGCGCCGGTCGGCTACGGCGCGTTCCTCGCCCTGGCGCGGCACGCCAGGCTCCTGGTCTCGGATTCCGGGGGGATCCAGGAGGAGTGCACGGTACTCAAGAAGCCGCTGATCGTGGTGCGCGATTCGACCGAGCGGCCGGAGGCGGTCGAGTCCGGGTTCGCGCACCTCGTCCAGCCCGGCCCGGCGATCGCCGCGGCGGCCCTGCGGCTGCTGGACGACGGTGGCCTGGCCGCCCGCCTCGCCGCGACCCCCAGTCCGTATGGCGACGGCTTGGCGAGTCGGCGCATCGCCGAGCTCATCACGGCGTCGCGTGCCTAGGAGTCAGCCCAAGCTGAGGGTGCCGAAAACTCATCCGCGTTGGTGAGGGCATTTTGAAGCTTCTGGGCCGCAGGCGCGGTGGGCAGTCATCGAACGTGTTGAGAAAGATCAGAAGATCGACTGAACGTGTTCAACTCTGTGCGCGGCCGAATGATCGCTACACCAGCCTTTATGTCCACTGACCTGCACGGACGATTTGTCGGCACGTATACGATCGGGTTCGGCAACTACCGGGTCGTCGCAGGGTTCGTGGTCGATCTGCCTTTCCTGTCCAGACCCGTATGCCTGCCCGTGTTCGCCCGCCTGTGTTTCCTGTAGGGCACCGGGACGCGGCCCCGCCCCGAACGCGCACGTAAGACTCAGTCCTCTCAAAGAGAGTTTGAACGTGTCGTCATGGGTCACTGGGGAACAGCAGTGGTTTCACTGCCCTCAAAGGGGCTGCACCATGCCGTACGAACGTTCCTCCGGATCCAGTCCCACGGCACGCTACGGGCGGCAAACCCGACCGGGAACCGCTACATCCATGCAAGCCGGCACATCATTTGATAGGGAATCGCAGCTGTTTGCGGCAGGATGACGGGGTGGAGCTGGACACTTTCTTGGCCGCGGCTGTCGCCCTGCTTGCCGTGCCGTCCACTGCGGATCGGCCTGAGCAGCTTCGGAGTGCTGTGGAGTCTGTCCTCGACTTCGTCGGTCCGGGTTTTCTGGTGGAGCGATTCGAATCCAACGGCAAGCCGAGCGCGCTGGTCTACGCTGACGGCCACGACGGTGCGCCGCGACCGGAGTTTCGGGTGATCCTCAACGGGCACCTCGACGTGGTGCCCGGCGACCCGGAGCAGTTCCGGCCACGCCGCGAGGGCGACCGGCTCTACGCACGCGGCGCGCAGGACATGAAGGTGTCCGCGTTGGTGCAGGCCGAGGTGTTCCGCGAGTTGGCTTCCACGCTGCCGTATCCGCTCGCGCTGCAGCTTGTCGCGGATGAAGAGGTCGGCGGGCGTGACGGCACGCTCCACCAGCTCCAACAGGGCGTGACGGGAACGTTTGTCATCATCGGCGAGCACAGCCGCCTGAACCTCGTGGCCGACTCCAAGGGGCTCGCGCAGGCGAGGCTGCGGGCCGTCGGCCGCGGTGGCCACGGTGCATACCCGTGGCTGGGCGACAACGCCATGGTCAAGCTGATGAACACCGTGGCTCGGCTGTTGACCAGATATCCTGTACCCACCGAGGAGGTATGGCGCACGACGGCGAACCTCGCCAGAGTGGAGACGCCCAACCGGTCCTTCAACCAGATTCCCGCCCAAGCCGAGGCGTGGCTGGACATCCGATTCCCGGCCGAGGACGGCGACCTGAACGGCAGGACGCCGGAGCAGATCGCCGAGTATCTGCGTTCCTTCTGCGAACCCGGCGTCACGGTCGCCGTCGATCGTGTGGAATCGCCGCACCACGCCGACCACGACCGCTCCGAGGTCAAGGAGCTGCGACAGGCTGCGCAGCGTCAGGGCTATCCGGCCGAGTTCCTGTACAAGCACGGCGGCAGTGATGCGAGCTACTACTCCGGACGCGGCATCGCCGCCGTCGCCTTCGGGGTCGGCGGCGCAGGGCAGCACGGACCCGACGAATACGCCGAGATCACCACCATCGTCCCGTACTACCGAGCACTGAAGGAGTTCCTCGAAGGCTTGAGGTCGAACACTGATGACTAATGGGATCGAAACCTCGCAAGCGCACGAAGTTCCCGTGGACGTGCGGCGGATGCGGGTGGGGTGCGAGTTCGTACACATCGCCGCCGTCGACACCCCGACCGTCTTCCAGGTCGAAGCCCAGGATGCGCAGCCAATCAGCGTGATCAAGCAGGAGTGGTCGGTGGAGCCGCAGCTACGCGTTCGCCGCTACACCGACTTGTACGGCAACAGGTGCGCGCGCGTGGTGCTGCCCGCTGGGCGGTCGGTGCTGCGGTATGACGCTTTGCTGCTGGTGCCGGACGCGGCCGAGGACGCCGACGAGTCGGCACGGGAACTGCTTCCGGACGAACTGCCCGACGACGTCCTGCTCTACACGCTGCCCAGCCGTTACTGCCTGCCCGACATGCTCGGGGACGAGGCCTGGTCGCGCTTCGGCCCGATGCCAACCGGTTACCGTCGGGTCCAGGCGATCTGTGACCACGTCAACAGCCATCTGACGTTCCAGTACGGCAGCAGCGGTTCGTGGTCGACTGCGGTGGATGTGAACGCGTCCGGGTACGGGGTGTGCCGGGACTTCACGCACCTGGCGATCTCGTTCTGTCGGGCGCTGAACATTCCGGCCCGCTACGTCTTCGGCTACCTGCCCGACATGGACGTGCCGGCGGATCCGGCGCCCATGGACTTCGCCGCCTGGATGGAGGTATGGCTGGGGGACCGCTGGTGGACCTTCGATCCGCGCAACAACGCTCGGCGCAAGGGCCGGGCCGTGATAGGGCACGGACGGGACGCGTCCGACGTGGCGATGGTCACCACCTTCGGCGCGCCGCTGCTGGAATCGATGACGGTGCTCGCGCAGGAGGAACCGGCATGAGTACGGGCTGCCGGCCGTGGCCGCGGCTCGGTCAGCCCAGGCGGGTGACCTCGACGGCGACGTCGAAGTGTTCCGCCGCGGGGCCGGAGTAGATGCCGGAGATCGGCCGAACGTCTGCGTAGTCGCGGCCGCGGGCCAGCAGCACGTGCTGGCTGCCGACGTCGGCGAGGCTGGTCGGGTCGACCGCGACCCAGTCGCCGGCCCAGAACTCCACCCAGGCGTGGCTTTCGCCCGCGGTCGTCTCCCCGACCTCGGCGTTGGCCACCGGGTGTAGGTAGCCGGACACATAGCGCGCGGGCAGTCCGGCCGCGCGCAACAGGGCGAGGGTGACGTGCGCGAAGTCCTGGCACACTCCCTTGCCGGCGGCGCGGGACTCCGCCGACGAGGTGCGCACGTGCGTCGCGCCCCGCTCGTACTGAAGCGCCTCGTGGGTCCACTCGGCCGCGCGCAGCCCGGTCTGCATCGGCGTCGATCCGACCCGCAGGGACCGGGCGACCTCGGTGAGTTCCGGTTCCGCCGGAACGTACGCCGAGGCGGCGAGCAACTCGGCGAAGCGATCCATCACCGCCGGATTCGCCAGTTCGGGCCAGTCGGCCCCGGTCGGCAAAGGCCGTTGCGCGGCGGTCTCGACCATCGACGTCGCCAGCACGACCAGCTCGGTGTGCGGGACGTGGATGTCGAACGCGTCCACGGCCGTGCCCCAGTAGTCGACGTAACGCGTGGGGCGGATCGCAGGCGTGATGGTGACGGCAGCCTGGAGGGTGTGCTGCCCGTCGACGCTGGGCGGGGTCAGCCGCGCCTCGTTGTAAGACGCCCGCACTGGTTCGGCATACCTGAAGCCGGTGCGGTGTCGGATTGAGATCCGCCAGCTCATCCGAGGACCTCCTCGATGCTCCAGTGCAGCGGCGCCGAGCCTGCGAACAGTCGCCGGGTCACCTCTTCGCTGACCGTCGACACGGTCCGTTGCAGTCCGAGCAGCCGCTCCGGCAGGTCGTCGAGGAGGCTCGCGGCGGACAGGAACTCCAGATCGGTGCGGGCCCGGCCGATCGCCCGCCGGGCGGCCTCGTCCACCGTGGAGCGCCCGGACGCCGGATCGAGCCGGGCCAGCGCATCCTCCCCGGCGCGCAGCGCGTGGAAGATCGACCGGGGGAAGAGCCGGTCCACCAGCAGGAATTCCAGTACCCGGGAAGCCTCGACATTCTGCCGATAGGTGCGCACGTAGGCCTCCTGGGCGGAGCAGGCGCGCAGCGTGGAGGTCCAGCCATCGCCTCCCCGCCCGGTGCCGATCCGCGCCGCGAGCAGGCGCGCGGTCATGTCCACCCGCTCCAGGCTGCGGCCGAGGACGAGCACGTCGTAGCTCGCGTCCCGGCTCATGCCCGCCTCGACGTATCCCGCGAAATTGGCCGCGCGCTCGCGCACGTGTGAGAAGAACGGCGCGGGGCCGAAGTCGCGGGCGGCGGTCACCCGGCCCGGCAGGGAGTTGTGGGTCGAGTTCAGGGACTCCCAGATCTCCGCGGACAGCGCCTCCCGCGCGCTGCGGGCGTTCTGCCAGGCGCCGACCAGCGCGCCGACGATCGAGACGGACGTGCTCTCGTCGTAGCCCAGCAGTTCGAGCACGGCTCTGTTGTCCCGGTGCCGCCGCGCGATGTCGTCCGGGACTCCCATCACGGCCAGCAGAACGGCGTAGGCGCCCGCCTCGTCCACGCCCGGGTCTTCGAGCACCTCGTGGAAATGCACGTCGAGCAGCCGGGCGGTGTCCTCGGCCCGTTCGACGTACCGCCCGACCCAGAACAGGGCCTCTGCGACGCGGCTCAGCATCCCGGACCCCGTTCCTCGGTCGCGCTCATTGCTGCGGCTGGTCGTGGCGCGGACCGTGGTCGGGGGCGGTGCCCCGCACCGCCTGCGCCGGGAACGCCGGCGGCCCGTCCGTCTCCGACGCAGGCTCCGGCCGTGTGGTGAGCACCCAGGTGTCCTTGGATCCGCCGCCCTGGCTGGAGTTCACTATCAGGCTGCCCTCCCGCAGCGCCACCCGGGTAAGTCCGCCGGGCAGCACGCTGATCTGCTCGCCGTCGTTGACCGCGAACGGCCGCAGGTCGATGTGTCGGGGCACCAGCCGGTCGCCGAGCTGCGCCGGCGAGGTCGACAGCATGACGGTCTCCTGCGCGATCCACGCCCGCGGCTCGGACAGCACCCGCTCGCGCACGGCGGCCAGTTCCGCGTCGGAGGCGTGCGGCCCGATCACGATGCCGGCCCCTCCCGAGCCCTCCACCGGCTTGACGACGAGCTGGTCGAGCCGGGCCAGGCACGCGGACCGGACGTCCGGATCGTCGAGCCGGTAGCTGGTGACGTTGGGCAGCAGCGGCCGTTCGCCGAGGTAGTACTCGATCAGCGCCGGGACGTAGGTGTACGTCAATTTGTCGTCGGCCACGCCGTTGCCGACCGCGTTGGCGATCGCGACATTGCCGACGCGGGCCACGTTCAGGATGCCCGGACACCCCACCACGGAGTCGGACCTGAAGTGCACCGGGTCCAGGAAGTCGTCGTTCACGCGCCGGTAGACGACGTCCACTCGCTGGAGGCCTCCGAGGCTGCGCATGTACAGGACGTTCTCCCGGCAGAACAGGTCGCGGCCCTCGACCAGCTCGATGCCCATCTTGCGGGCCAGATAGGCGTGCTCGAAGTAGGCCGGATTGTGCACGCCGGGGGTGAGCATCACCACGGTGGGCTGCTCGACACCGGCCGGCGCCGAGGACCGCAACGCGTCGAGCAGCCGCCCCGGGTAGGAGGCGACCGGGCGGACCTGCTGCTCCAGGAACAAGCCGGGGAACACGCGCGCCATGGTCCGCCGGTTCTCCACCACGTAGGACATGCCCGACGGCACCCGCAGGTTGTCCTCGAGTACCCGCAGGACCCCCGCCTGGTCGCGCACGAGATCGATCCCGGCGAGGTGGATCCGCACGCCGTTCGGCGGCCGGATGCCGTGCGCCGAGCGGCAGAGTCCGGCCGAGGTGGTGAGCAGCGCGCGCGGCACCACCCCGTCCCGGACCACCTCGGCCGGACCGCAGACGTCGGCGAGGAACGCCTCCAGGGCGCGTACCCGCTGCACGACGCCCGCCTCGATGAGTTCCCATTCGGCCGCCGGGATCAGCCGCGGAATCAGGTCGAGCGGGAAGACCCACTCCTCGCCCGCGTGGGAGAAGGTGACTCCCTGATCCTGATAGCTGCGGTCGCGCGCAGCCGCCCGCCGCGCCAGATCATCGCCGGTGAGCGTCTGCAGGGCGTCATACAGCGCCCGCATGTGCGGATACGGCAGCCCGTCCGCCGCGAACATCTCGTCATAAGCCGGGCCTTGCCGATATCCATCGAGGAGCCCGTCCATACAGAATTCGTATCACCGATGTGTTGCTGTGACATGTCGTTACCGTTGGGAAACATTGAACGTCCAGCATGGCGCAACGGCAGCCGCGTCGCGGCAGGTCCGGGCGGGGCGTGAATTCCGGGAGCGGGGAGATCGTATGACGCAGTCGGCCGACACGCTCCCGCGCACTCCGCCGCGCGGCGAGTTCGAGGGCGCCGACCGGCTGACGTACGTGCTGCATCAGCGCTTTGAATACTGCTATGACGCACCGATACGGGACTTGAACCATCGACTCGTCGTGGTGCCGCCGAACCGGCACGGCGACCAGCGCCTGCGGCGACACTCGATCACCGTTTCCGCCGCCGACGCGCGCACCATCCGCCGCAAGGACTCCGTCGGGAACACGGTCATCCGGTCCCGCGTGCCCCTGGTGCCGGATCGGGTCGAGTTCGTGGTCGAGGCCGTCGTCGAGCGGGATCGCTCCGGCCCCGGCGTGCTCCTGCCGGCCGCCGCTCTCACCGACCCGCGGCTGCTCCGGCCGACCCGCCTGACCGCGCCCGACCCGGCGATCCGGGACCTGGCGGCGGCCATGGCCGGCTCGGATGGGCTCGCCGCCGCCGAACGGTTCTGCGCGTACGTGCACGAGGCGATCAGTTATGCGCATGGGGTGACCTCCATCGCCACCACCGCTGCCCAGGCGCTCGCCGGCGGACGCGGGGTCTGCCAGGACTCGGCTCATGTCATGATCGCGCTCTGCCGGGCTTCGGGGCTGCCGGCCCGCTACGTCTCCGGGCACCTGCTCGGCGAAGGCGGCACGCACGCCTGGGTCGAGGTGATCATCGCCGAGGCCGCCGGCGCTCGCGCCGTGGCATTCGACCCGTGTAACGGCCGCCGCGCGGGCATGGACTATCTGACTGTCGCCACCGGGCGTGACTACACGGACGTCGCTCCTACCTCCGGCACCTACCTCGGCACCGCCCGCGGTGTGCTGACCGCCACCAAGACGGTCGGCGTCGCCCCGGCCCATCCCGCCCGGTAATCCGACTCCGCAGATCCTGGTTGCGCTCCGTGGTCGTAGTCGCCGCGGGACTTCCCGTATGCCGCGCAGGGGCGCGTCGATTGATTACCTCAGGTCCTGATCTAGCTAGCTATCGCCCATGGGCTTCGGCGTGAATCAGGCCTCGGAGAGCGCGTTCGCGGGTAAGTTCGCTGAGTAGCCTCCGCAACAGGACGAGCGGGCGCGGCGGCTGGCGTTAGGTGCCGAGGCGCGGATGCCGGGGCACGGGGATCGGGGTGGTGGCGCGCCGCCGGGGTGCGCGGATAGCAGTGATCCGGAAGAGGTCGGAGGTTCATGTCCTCCTAGGTCCACCAGAGCAACTCACGGCCTGACTCCGAACTCATGGGGTCAGGCCTTTGTCGTCGACGGACGACATGAGGACGAAGGACGAACCACCAGCCGACAACTGGACCCTGACGGGTTCTCAGCCCCGTCGCGGTTTCGCTACAAGCACCAAGTGACGGGCCGAGTCCTGCGACGGTTGGCCGCACCACCTGAGCCCCGACTGTTATCCTCTCCGCACGGGCAGGTGCTTTTTGCGGGCCCGTTCGGAACTAGAGATGAGAGGCCCGGTAGCCATGAAGAAGCTGCTCTTGGTCGCTTTGGTCGCCGCGGGTGGCTACCTCGTCTACCGCCAGGTGCAGGCGGACAAAGCCGAGCACGACCTGTGGACCGAGGCGACCGACCCGGTGCCCGCAGCCGCCCAGCACTGACCCGCACGCAGCCGGGCGCCGAACCCGAGCGCATACGGGTGGCGCCGCGGCGGCCGCTACCCCTAGCATCGATCAAGGCACCTGCCGCGCGTGTCGCGGCAAGTCCGGGGGCCATAGCTCAATTGGCAGAGCACTGCCTTTGCAAGGCAGGGGTTAGGGGTTCAAGTCCCCTTGGCTCCACGGTAGATAAGCCCTCCAGCGGTCGCACTGGAGGGCTTCGTCGTGAGGTCTGATGGGGCGATCAATCGGTAGTGGGCTATGGTGGCCGCCGCTCTGGCCTAGGGCTGCGGGTGGGCGGGTTGGGGTGCGGCTGGTTGGCTGGCGGCGGTGGTGGTGGTCGCTGCTGCTGTCGGCGTCGTCGTGGTGAAGCCGCGGAGGACGAGGGTGAGCCAGCGGTGGAGGATCGCGGGCGGCTGGTCGAGGGGGGCGGTGGCGAGGAGCAGGATGAAGTCGTCGGCGGTGACGTCCGGGTTCATGTCGCCGTCGGCTTGGGCTGCCGCGATGAGGCGGGACATGGCCGCTTTGCCGCGCTCCTCGTGTTCTTGCATGGATTCCGTGGCGCCGAGTCGTTGCGCGGCGGCTTTGACCGCGTGGTCGCGGGCTGCGGCTTCGAGGGTGCGGGCGACGAGGGCTTTGAGCTCGTCTATGGGGCGGGTGCCCTTTTTGACGCGGGCGCAGGCGGCCTCCACGTCGTCGGCAATGCGTTCCGCGTGTTCTGCGAGGACGGCGCCGACCAGGGCTGTTTTGGTGGGGTAGTGGCGGTAGAGGGTGCCGACCGCCACCTCGGCCGCCTGGGCGATCACTTCCATGGGCACGTCCGGTCCGCGCATCGTGATGAGCTCGCGCGCGGCTTCGAGAATCTTCGTGCGGTTGCGGACGGCGTCGGCGCGCTGTGGGCGCGCGTCGGTCATCGGCTGCGGCGGCGCGTCATCCATTGTTCCTCCGCTCCTCTCCGCTGTGCCATCCCGAAAGCCTAGTTCACGTGGGTGTTACCGCTGATCGGGCTGGGTTGCGGTTGACTTGCGGGAAGGTGAACCGTGCTTCATGATGGGCGGCGGAGAAAGTGAAGCATGGTTCACTTTCGCGTTCAGGTTTACGTTCGCGTTCAGTCCACATTGTCGCTTCGCCGCGCGGCGCCGTCGCAAAGGAACTCCGGACATGCCCACGCCCCCGCCTACACCCACGTCCGCCAAGATCGCCCTCGTGACCGGCGCCTCCTCGGGGATCGGCGAGGCCACCGCGCTCAAGCTCCAATCGCTGGGCTACACCGTTTACGGCGCGGCTCGGCGGGTGGATCGCATGGCGCAGCTGGCCGAGCAGGGCGTCCGGGTGTTCTCCATGGACGTCACCGACGACGCGTCGATGGAGGCTGGTGTCGAGCGGATCATTTCGGAATCCGGCCGCATCGACGTCCTGGTCAACAACGCCGGGTATGGGTCGTACGGGGCTGTGGAGGATGTTCCTCTGGACGAAGCGCGCGCTCAGTTCGACGTCAACGTATTCGGCGCCGTCCGGCTTATCCAGCTTGTCTTGCCGCACATGCGGGCGCAGCGCAGCGGCACGATCATCAACATCTCGTCGATGGGCGGCAAGATATACACGCCCTTCGGCGGCTGGTACCACGGCACCAAGTTCGCACTCGAAGCCCTCAGCGACTGCCTGCGGCTGGAGGCGCAACCGTTCGGGATCTCCGTGGTCGTCGTCGAGCCCGGCGGCATCCAGACCGAGTGGGGCGGGATCGCCGCGGACAACCTGCGCAAGGTTTCCGGCCAGACCGCCTACGCCCGCCAGGCCCAGGCCATGGCGAACGCGCTGAACGACGAGTCCAGCTCGCGGCTTTCGGCGCCTTCCGTCATCGCGGACGTCATCGCCAAGGCCGTGACGGCACGCCGGCCCGCGACCCGCTACGCGGCCGGCTTCGGGGCCCGGCCGATGATCTTCCTTCGGTGGATCCTGCCCGACCGTGCCTTCGACGCGCTGATAAGAAGGGTGGTCAGGGTTCCTGCTCGGTAGCGCGGGTGGTTGGCAACGGCCATCCATTGGCGTGCTCAGTGGCGGGCGCGGGCGTGCTTACGTACTTAGTGGCGGGCGTGGTGTTCGGCGCGGGACTGGTCGGTGGCGTCGCCGCCGTCGGGGTCTGACGGGTCGTCGGAGTGCGAGGACGACGTGTCCGTGCTCAGGCCGTGCTCGCCGTGCTCGCGGTCGCCCTCGAGCGTGCTGTGCACGGCGTCGTCCTCGACCCAGTCGTGGCTGCGCGAACGCTGCCAGAGCACGAGGGCCACGCCTGCTGCGGCGCCCGTGACGGTGGCGCACAGCATGAACCAGAGCTTCTTGTGGCCGCTGCGGGCCTGGGCCTTGGCCATCTTCTCCGCGTACGCCTGGCCGCGCGCTGCGGCGAGGACGGCGTTCGCACGGTGCACCGCCTCGGCCCGCGCGGGTGCCGACTTGGTCATCGCCTTCGTGCCGATGCGCGACGACATCTCGGCCGCGGCGGGCAGCAGCTCCTCGCGCACCCGGTGGGTCGCATCGACGACGACCGGGACGACGACGGCTCGGGTCTGGTTCAAGCGCGGCGTGGCGCCATTGCGAAGCGCTGCATAGTGATCGCGGATCCAGGGCTGCATGGCGCCCATCCGGGACGACACGGTTGAGGTTTTAGCGGACACAGCTCGACCCTCCTCGTTCGGACTTTCCTGCGTCTTCCCCGAGTCGGGCCAACTATGCGGTTCTTGCGCTATTCGGACGATCGGACGATTCATCCGCGGTTCACGGATCGTTCGCCGGCGGCGGTCCCGTCACCGGACGGAAACAGTGCCGACCGCGCGGCACGATAAGCATCCGCGGCGTGGGAGGATGTCCGGGGCAGTCGGGACTGGGGTCGGGATCGGGCACCCGGCGGCAGCGCGGGGCGTTCAGGAAGTAACAGCCGAGTCGGAAGCGAGGGCCGTGATGGCCGAGGAGACCTACGCAGTCATCAAGACCAACCACGGGGACATCACCGTAAGGCTTCTGCCGAACCACGCGCCCAAGACGGTGCGCAACTTCGTGGAGTTGGCCGAAGGCACCCGTGAGTGGACTGACCCGCGCACCGGGCAAAAGACGAATGCGCGCCTCTACGACGGGACGGTCTTCCACCGGGTGATCTCCGGGTTCATGGTCCAGGGCGGCGACCCGCTCGGCCAGGGCGTCGGCGGCCCGGGCTACAAGTTCGACGACGAGATCCACCCGGACCTGGCCTTCACCAAGCCGTACCTGCTGGCCATGGCCAACGCCGGCAAGCAGGGCGGCCGGGGCACCAACGGCTCGCAGTTCTTCATCACCGTCGGCACCCCGACCTGGCTCAACGGCAACCACACCATCTTCGGCGAGGTCGAGGACGCCGCCAGCCGCAAGGTGGTCGACGCCATCGCCACCACGCCGACCGGCCCGAACGACCGCCCGCTGAGCGACGCGGTGATCGAGTCCGTCGTGATCGAGCGGCGCCAGTCCTAGAGGCGTCCGTTTCCCAGCCGGCGACGGCCTTCGCCACCGCCTCGCCCTGACCGCGGCCAGCCGCGATTCTCATTCCCGGGGATTGGATCGTGAAGATGCCGTCCGACGAGTCGCCCACGGCGGCGCCCGACACCGAAGGGGTGTCGGGCCCGCCGGTCTGTTTCCGCCATCCGCAGCGCGAGACGTATCTGCGCTGCGCACGGTGCGACAGGTCCATTTGCACCGACTGCATGGTGGCGGCATCGGTCGGCTTTCACTGCCCTGAATGCGTCCGGGACGGC
This sequence comes from Actinocrinis sp., assembly GCF_035938995.1. Lineage (GTDB taxonomy): Bacteria > Actinomycetota > Actinomycetes > Streptomycetales > Catenulisporaceae > DASZGI01. The sequence goes on along the minus strand of NZ_DASZGI010000041.1, from coordinate 18,153 downwards.
AACCGGGTCGTCCGCCAGCCGCGCACGGTCGCCGGCGGGCGGGCGCAATCCCGCAACGGTGTCGTCACGGTGGTCCTGATCGCCATCTGCGTCGTCATCTTCGGGTTGCAGCAGATCATCGGGGCGGCGTTCACCAACCGCCTGGACCTGCAGGCGATGGCCCCGCACATCGAGTCCCTGCCGAGCAGCAGCGACATAGGCGTGGTCTACGGGGACTGGTACCGGCTGGTCAGCTCGATCTTCGTGCATGCCAACATCGCACACCTGGCGATGAACATGCTCTCGCTGTGGTTCATCGGCCTGCCGGTGGAGGCCAGGCTCGGCCGCACCCGCTATGCGCTGACCTTCTTGACCTGCGGGATCGCGGGGTCGGCGGCGTCCTTCCTCTCCCTGGGAGAGTACGGCAGCAGCCTGGGCGCGTCCGGGGCGATCTTCGGCCTGCTCGGCGTGCTGGCGGTGCTGGCGTTCCGGGAGAAGCTGGACCTTCAGCCGATCATCACCGTGATCATCCTCAATCTGATTTTCAGCTTCACAGTGGGTGGGATCAGCTGGCAGTCGCACGTCGGCGGCCTGGTCTGCGGACTGCTGCTCGGGGTCGCCCTGGCCTACGCACCGCGGGCGCGGACGGTCGTCGCCTGGTTCCGCAACCCGCAGATCGTCATCCCGTCAGCGGTTGGCACCGGACTGCTGCTCATCTCCGCCGTCGCCGTGATCGTGCACACCAAGCAACTCCAGGACACCTACTCGGCGAGCATCCTCGGCGGAAACTGGATCAACCTGCTGCGCTGACGAGAGCGGAGGTCAGCGCGGCAGGACACGGGGTACCGTCACCCGAGAGCTTGATCATTCAGGGTTATCCACAGATGGTGTGAACTTATCCACACTGTGGATACTCCTGTGGAAAATTGCCCGGCGAAGCTGTGGAGCGCGCACTCCGACGACACAGGAGTGCAAGGCGGGGCACAGGAGCCGGTCGTCAGCGCCAGCGGGTCGAGATGACGAAGCCGCCCGCGATGAACGCGAAGCCGATGACCACGTTCCAGGCGCCCAGCGAGGCCGTCCAGTTCAGGCCGAGGTAGTACGCCACCATCCAGGCCAGGCCGATGACGAAGAACGCGACCATGAAGCGGGGGATCCAGGTCGAGGACTCGACCTTGATCTTCTGGACCTTCTGCTCGGGCGGGGTGAAGACCGCCTTCTCCCGGGTCTTCGACTTGGGCACGGAACTCTCCTGGTCACTGACTCATCGACAAGCTGTGCGGCAGACATAGCGTATCGGGGCGGCGGCCATTGGCACAGCGCCGGGGCACTATTCCCCGACCCCGACACGGCTTCGGCTCGAGCACGCGAAGGCCGATTCCTCTAGGTGACCGAACGACTACGCGAATCGTTGTGAAGGTAAGCGATTCGCGAGCACGGAAGGCGGCGGTCCCTTGTACGGCTGGGTCTGGCGGCACCTGCCCGGGGCGGCGTGGGTGAAAGCGCTGGGGATGCTGCTCCTGTTCGCACTCATCGTTTTCGTGCTCTTCCAGTTCGTCTTCCCCTGGGCCGAGCCGCGTCTGCCCTTCGACAACAACGGTTCGCTGAACCAGTAACGCGGACCGAGGCCGGCGCCTCCCGCGCCGTTATCCTGTGCGCATGGCGCGCATCCTGGTGGTCGACAACTACGACTCGTTCGTGTTCAACCTTGTCCAGTACCTCTACCAGCTCGGCGCCGAATGCGAGGTACACCGCAACGACGCGGTCGCCGTGGAGGCCGCGGACGATTTCGACGGCGTGCTGCTCTCCCCGGGGCCGGGCACGCCCGAAGAGGCCGGGATCTGCGTGCCGATGGTGCGCCACTGCGCGCAGGTCGGCAAGCCGCTGTTCGGCGTCTGCCTCGGGCTCCAGTCCATCGCAGTCGCCTTCGGCGCCGTCGTGGACCGCGCTCCGGAGCTGCTGCACGGCAAGACCAGCCCGGTCACGCACGACGGCTCGGGCGTCTTCGCCGGGTTGCCCGATCCCTTCACCGCGACGCGCTACCACTCGCTGGCCATCGAGCCGGACACGGTCCCGGACGAGCTCGTCGTCACGGCTCGCACGGACAGCGGCGTGATTATGGGGATTAGGCACACCGCGCTGCCTATCGAGGCGGTGCAGTTCCACCCGGAGTCCGTGCTCACCGAAGGCGGCCACCGAATGCTGGCCAACTGGCTCATGGTCTGTGGCGACGACAAGGCCGTGGCCCGCTCGGTGGGTCTGGCGCCCGTCGTGCCCGCGTAACAGCTTCGACGAGCCCATGCGACGCAGTCGGCGCCGCCCGAGATTTCGGGCGGCGCCGGTGTCGTTGTCGTCGCGTACTCGTCGTCCCGCGCGGTTAGTTGCCGCCGCCCTTGGACGCGCTCGCGGTCGGCGAGGGGCAGTTCAGGCCGAAGAACGTGCAGGTCGAGGTCGCGCTCGGGGTGTCGGTCGGCGGGTTCTGGTTCGCCGGGCCCTGTGAGACCACCAGGTTGATCGCGGTGCCCTGCTGCTGCTGGCCGGTCGGGCTCTCGCTGATCACCGTTCCGGACGGGTAGGTGTCGCTGTTCTGGTATGTGATCCCGCCGACCGTGAACCCGGCGGTGGTGATCGCGTTCTGCGCGTCGGTCAGCTGGTGCCCGACCACGTTCGGCACGTTCCCGGACTGCTTGCCGTTCGACACGACCAGCACGATCGGGGTGTTCACCGCGACGTCCTTGCCGGCCAGCGAGTTGCCGTTGGTGTCCTGGACGTCGATGACGTTGCCCGACGGGACGGTCTGGCTGGTGGTCGACTGCTCGGTGATGGTGGTGAAGCCGTACTGGGTCAGCGTCTGCTTCACGGCGTCGGCGGTGCGGCTGTTCAGGTCCGTGGTGGCCGGCATCTTGTACTGCTGCGCTCCGGAGGACACGCAGTAGTTGACCGCCTCGCCGGACGTCGCCGCGGCGCCGTTGTTCGGGTTCTGCGACAGGATCTGGCCGTTCGGGTACTGCGTGCTGGACTGGCCGGTGCCGCAGGTGGAGGTGCCGAGCTTGAGGCCGGCCGAGGTCAGCTTCGCGTTGGCGTCGTTGACCGAGAGGCCCACGATGTTCGGGACCGTCGAGGCCTTCGCCCCGCCCCCGCCGCTGCCGAGGATGTTGGCCAGGACCACGGCCGCGACGATGGCGATCACCAGCACGACGCCGAGGATGATGTACCCGGTCTTGTCGCTCTTCTTCTGGCGGCCGCCGCCGGGGCCGTCGGATCGGCGGCGCGGGCCCGGCTCGGCCTCTTCGTCGGCGTACGCCGCGGCCGCGGGCTGGTATTGGGTCGGCTGGTAGCGGGTCGGCGGACCGTAGCCCGCCGTGGCCTGGCCGCCGCCGTACCCGGCAGCGTTGGAGACCACCTGGGTCGGCGCGTTCGCGGCGCCGTATCCGGCGACGAGAGTGGGCGCGGCGGCGATCGGCCGTCCGTCCAGCGCCCGCTCGATGTCCGCGCGCATCTCCTCGGCCGACTGGTAGCGCTCGTCCGGGTGCTTGCCCAGTGCCTTGAGCGTGATCGCGTCCGCGACCGCCGGAACCTCCGGGTCGTGGTGCGACGGCGGCAGCGGAGCCTCACGCACGTGCTGGTACGCCACCGCCACCGGGGAGTCGCCGACGAAGGGTGGCCGGCCGGTGAGCAGCTCGTAGAGCAGGCAGCCGGTCGAGTACAGGTCAGAGCGGGCGTCCACCGTCTCGCCCTTGGCCTGCTCGGGCGACAGGTACTGGGCGGTGCCGATGACCGCGGAGGTCTGGGTCATCGTCATGCCCTGGTCGCCCATGGCGCGTGCGATGCCGAAGTCCATCACCTTGACCGCGCCCTGCCGGGTGAGCATGACGTTCGCCGGCTTGATGTCGCGGTGGATGATCCCGTTGCGGTGGCTGTAGTCCAGCGCCTGGAGTACGCCCGCGGTGATCTCGAGGGCCCGCTCCGGCAGCAGCCGCCGGCCCGAGTGCAGCAGATCGCGCAGGGTGGAGCCGTCGACGTACTCCATGACGATGTACGGCAGGGACAGCCCGCCGATGTAGTCCTCGCCGGTGTCGTACACCGCGACGATCGCCGGGTGGTTGAGCGACGCCGCCGACTGGGCCTCCCGCCGGAACCGAGCCTGGAACGTCGCGTCGCGCGCCATGTCCGCGCGCAGCGTCTTGACCGCGACGGCCCGGCCCAGCCGGATGTCGCGGGCCATGAACACCTCGGCCATCCCGCCGCGACCCAGTACCGCGCCGAGCTCGTACCTGTTGCCCAGGCGACGCGGCTCTTCCATCAGTTCAGCCCTTCCCCTGCCGCCGGCCGCCCGGGCACCTCGCCCGGCCTGATCGGCGATCTTCTGGGTCTTTAGTCCTCGTGTAGCTGCAGTTTTCGGGTGACACTGTTCGTCATGGTGCTGCTTGTGCGGTTGTGCTCCGTCGTGCGGTCGGCGTGCCGCCGGACCGTGCGACCGTACTCAACCCGGTCGGCGCGATTGTTTCACGCCCGGCGCGCGGCGCAGTAGGGAACGCCGCAGCCGCCGCGCGCACCGCGCCACGCGCGGCGCATCAGGCCGACCGCCGCGCCTCACTGCGCGCCGAGCACCGCCTGGATCACGCTCTTCGCGATCGGAGCGGCGAGGGTGCCGCCGTAGACGTCGCCGGCGTTCGGGTTGTTGTCCTGGACCAGCACCGCCACCGCCACCTTGGGATCGTTTGCGGGGGCGAACGCCAGGAACCAGGCCAGGGCGTTCTGCCCGGCGCCGCGCTGGGCGGTGCCAGTCTTCCCGGCGACTTGGACGCCGTTGATCTGGGCCGCGGTTCCGGTCCCGTTCTGCACGACCGAGACCATCATGTCCCTCAGCTGGTTCGCCTGGTCCGACGTGATCGGGTTGTACAGCTGATTCGGATTCGTGGTGGACAGCACGTTGCCCTTCGTGTCCAGTTCCTGCTTGACCAGGTAGGGCTGCATGATCACGCCGCCGTTGGCCACGCCCGCGGCGATCATCGCCCCTTGCAGCGGGGTCATCCGGTCGTTGAACTGGCCGATCGCGGACTGCGCGGCCTGGGCCTGGGACAGCCCGGTGGGCACCACGGACTGGGCGGCCGGCATCGGGACGCTCGGGCCGGCCTGGTCGAAGCCCCACTTCTGCGCCTCGGCCTGGAGCTTGGCGCCGCCGAGGTCGAGGCCGAGCTGCCCGTAGATGGTGTTGCAGGACTGGGTGAAGGCGTCGATCAGGACGGTGCTGGCGCAGGTCTCGCCTTGGTCGTTCTGGATCGTCGCGGTGCTGCCCGGCAGGTTCAGCAGGTCGACCGGGGCGTTGATGTTCGTGTTCTCGTTCACCGGGTTGCCGCCGACGCCGTTCTGCATCGCCGCCGCCGAGGTGATGATCTTGAAGGTGGAGCCGGGCGGGTAGGTCTGCGCGAGCGCCCGGTCCAGGTTCGGCTGGAGCGGGTCGGCGTTGAGCGCGTTGGCCGCCTGGGCCGCGGCCGAGGTGTTGTGCGAGGCCAGCGCGTTGGGGTCGTAGGTCGGTTCCGAGACCAGGGCCAGGATCGCTCCGGTCTTCGGGTCCAGCGCCACCACCGCGCCCTCGACCTCCTTGCCGCCGCCGACGTTCGCCAGACCGTTGGCCGCGGCCTGCTGCGCGGCGCCGTTGAGGGTCAGCACGACCGATCCGCCGCTGCGGCTCTTGTCCTGGATCTGGTTCAGGAACTGCTGCGTGGAAAGCCGGGGGTCGGTGCCCTGAAGCAGCGCGTTCTCGTACTTCTCGATCGAGGTCGAGCCGTAGTTGATGGAGAAGTATCCGGTCGCCTGCGCGTAGAGCTGACCATCCGAGTACTGCCTTAGGTACTTGAGCGTGTCACTCGTCGCGACTGATGTGGCGATCGGCTTGCCGTCGACGATGATCGAGCCGCGCGGGTACTTGTACGCGTAGATCAGGTTGCGCGCGTTGTCCGAGTGCTGCGAGTACGAGGAGGCGCTGACCACCTGGATGTAGTTCGCGTTCACGAACAGCGCGGCGAACAGGGCGAGGCAGAAGATCGCCACCTTCTTGATCGGCCGGTTCACGCCTTCACCACCTGGGTCATCTCGTCGCTGAGCGGGATGGCCGGCGGGAGCGGCCGCCGCGCCGCGTCGGAGATCCGCAGCAGCAGGGCCACCAGGATCCAGTTCGCGATGAGCGCCGAACCGCCGTATGCGAGGAACGGCATCGGCAGGCCGGTCATCGGGATCAGCCGCATCACGCCGCCCGCCGTGATGAAGACCTGGAGGCAGAAAGTCACCGCGAGGCCCGCGCCGAGCAGCTTGCCGTAGGGGTCGCGCACCAGCATGGCGGCCTTCACGCCGCGCACCACGATCATCGCGTAGGCGATGAGCAGGGCGGTGAGCCCGACCAGCCCCAGCTCCTCGCCGACCGTGTCCAGGATGAAGTCGGCGTTGTTGGCGAAGCCCACCTGGGTCGGGTAGCCCTGGCCGAGCCCGGTCCCGAACAGCCCGCCGTTGGCGAAGGCGTACATGGACTGGGCGATCTGCCGGGTGGTGTTGTGCACGTCGGAGAACGGGTGCAGCCAGGAGGTCACCCGGACCATGACGTGCGGGGAGATCTTCGCCACGATCGTGGCGCCGCCGACGAACAGCAGGACGCCGAACAGCAGCCAGCTGGTGCGCTCGGTGGCCATGTACAGCATGATCACGAAGGCGCCGAAGAACATCAGCGAGACGCCGAGGTCGGTCTCCCGGATCAGCACCAGCATCGCGAACCCCCAGCAGACCAGGATCGGCCCGAGGTCGCGGCCGCGCGGCAGGTAGACGCCCAGCACCCGGCGGCTCGCCAACGCCAGCGCGTCCCGCTTCGCGTGCAGGAACGCGGCGAAGAAGCTGACCAGCAGCAGCTTGCCGAACTCGGCCGGCTGCACCGAGAAGCCGCCGAGCCGGATCCAGCTGCGGGCGCCGTTCACCTCGGAGATGCGTGCGGGCAGCACCGCCGGCAGGCCGACCAGGAACAGGCCCACGAGCGCGGAGATATAGGTGTACCGCTGCAGGACCCGGTGGTCGCGGATGATGATCAGGACCGCGATGAACACGACGAGACCGACGACGGTGTAGATCGCCTGGGTCGGCGCCGCCCCGCCCTTGGGCGCGAGCTTGTTGGCGATGTTGTAGGGGTCGAGCCGGTGGATCAGGACCAGTCCGAGCCCGTTGATCATCGCGGCGACCGGAAGGATCACCGGGTCGGCATAGGGCGCGAAGCGGCGCACCACCAGATGCGCGGCGAGCAGCACGACGCCGAATTCGACGCCGAGGGCCGTCAGGTTCGACGGGTACTTCCCGGTCATCGCCTGATCGACGTTCGCGTACGCGAACAGGCCGATGGCGAGCGCCAGCAGAAGCAGCAGGGCCTCGACGTTCCGGCGCTTGGGGATCTCCGGCTCGTTGGCCGACACCGCGAGCGGCGGCGGCACGGCCGGCCCCGGCGGTGTGGTGGTCATCGACATCGCGTTCCTGTCATCCCTCAAGTGCGGACGTCACCGGACCCTCGGGCGGTTCCGGCCCCCGGCTCAGCTCGGGCCCACACCCGGGCAGCCGGCGGCGAGCTGGTTGGCGGTCACCGCACTGGGGCTCACGGATGGGGAGGGGGTTGGGTTCGCCGTCGGGCTGTTGGCCGCCCCCTTGCCGCCCGGCGAGACCGGCGGCGTCGAGCTCTTGCCGAGCGCCGGAGACCCGGGAGTCGTCCGCGGGGCGCCGGTCGGACCAGTGCTCGGCGGGACCGGCGGCGACGACGAGGGCGTGGCTGACAGCGCTGCGCAGGTGGCGCCGAGCACGGAAAGGGTGTGCACTATCGACTGCGCGTCGGAGAGGCTGGTCGCGGTGATGGAGCCGCGCACCCGGGTCTGGTTGGCGGTCGGCAGGGTGCTGACTTCGACCTTCGGGTCCGTCGAGTACACGTGGGAGAGCTTGAACCCGACGACCGAGCCCGTGACGCCCTGGTAGATGGCGACCTGCCCGTTGTCGTCCGCGACGTAGTACTGCTGCTGGGTCCAGTAGTACGCGCCGCCGCCCAGCGCGCCGAGCACGGCCACGCACACCACGGTGACGATCGTCGGCTTGATCCAGCGGTTGCGCCTGCGCTCCTCGGCCTCCTCGCCGGCGACCGGCTCCCCTGGATTCCGCGCGGCGTCGTTCTCGCGCCGATTCGTGCGCCGCAGCCGGGCCGCGCGACCGGCCGGAGTGTCGCCGGGGATCTCGTCCCCGGCCGGCGCCGCATCCTGACCGGGGGGAACGGCCGGCATAACAGCGGTCTGCGACTGGGGAGAGCCGAAGGTCGGCAGCCCGCCGCGGTGCTCGGCCGCCGCGCCCACGACGACCGGCATCTCGATGTACTGGGTGTCCGCGTTGGGCGACGCGCCCTGGCCGTGGAACGAGGAGTCGAACAGGTCCGCGATGATGCAGGTCACGTTGTCCGGGCCGCCGGCGCGCAGGGCCAGCTGTATGAGTGCTTCGGCGGCTTGGTGCGGGTCGGCGTATCCGGCGAGGGTCTGCTCGAGGGTGTCGAAGGACACGAAGCTGGACAGGCCGTCGCTGCAGAGCATCATCCGGTCGCCGGGCTGGGCGTCGGTGAGCGACAGATCGGCGTCGGCGACCTGGCCGCGGCCGTCCAGCGCCCGCATGAGCAGCGAGCGCTGCGGGTGGTGGCCCGCCTCCTCCTCGCTGATCCGGCCCTCGTCGACCAGCCGCTGCACCCAGGTGTGGTCGGACGTCAGCTGTTCGAGCCGCCCGCCGCGCAGCCGGTACGCCCGCGAGTCGCCGATGTGCGCGAACGCGATGCGGTCCTCGCCGAACAGGAAGGCGGTGAGCGTCGTGCCCATGCCCTCCAGCTGCGGGTTGTCGGTGATGATCGTGTGCAGCCGCTCGTGCGCCTCGTGGATCCGGTCGGCCAGCGCCTGGATCGGGTCGCCGGGCAGCGGCCCGCCCGGCGCGTCGAGCTGCGCCATCGTCCGCACCACGACCGAGGAGGCCAGTTCGCCGGCCGCCTGGCCGCCCATGCCGTCCGCGACGACCAGCAGCCGGGGCCCGGCGTAACCCGAGTCCTCGTTGCCGTCGCGGATCAGGCCGACATGGGAGCGGGCCGCATAGCGCAGGGACAGGCTCATCAACGTTTTCTTCCGCTACTTCCGCAGCTCGAGGACGGTTTTGCCGATACGGATCGGCACACCCACCGGGACCGGGGTGGGAGCTATGATCTTGGTCCGGTCCAGGTACGTGCCGTTGGTGGAGCCGAGGTCTTCGACCACCCACTGTCCCGAGGAGTCCGGGAAGATCCGGGCGTGCCGGCTGGAGGCGAAGTCGTCGTCGAGCACGATCGTGGAGTCGTGGGCGCGGCCCAGGGTGATCTGCTGGGCGCCGAGCGGGACGCTGGTGCCCGCCAGGGAGCCGGCGGTCACCGCGAGCTGCGTGGGCACGCCGCGCCGGGAGCGGCCGGGCGTCTGCTGGCCGGCCAGCGCGGACGGCGGCAGCGGGCGGGGCGCGGTGCGGCCGCCGCGGACCCGGTTGAGCCGGGCGCCGGCCGCGCCGAACAGGTCGGTGCGGATCACCGCGAGCGAGAACAGGACGAAGAGCCAGAGCACCACCAACAGCCCCAGCTTCATCACGGTGAGCGTGAGACCGGTCATCGTCCTAACTCCTCGGGTGCCGCGTTACTGCCCTGCCTGCCGCTGCCGGGTCCGCCGACCCTATCGCCTTACGCCTGCCGGAAGACGATAGTCGTGTTGCCGAGATGGATCACCGACCCGTCCCGCAGCTGAGCCTGGCGCACGTGCTGGTCGTCCACCACGATCCCGTTCGTCGAGCCCAGATCCGAGATGACCGACGGCGAGCCGGTGCGGATCTCGGCGTGACGGCGCGACACGGAGGGGTCGTCCACACGCAGGTCCACGTCGGTTCCTCGGCCCATAGACGTCACCGGGCGGGTGAGCGGATGCCGGACGCCGTTGATTTCCACCCAGAAGGCGGGGGCCGCGGGCGCGACAGGGGCGGGCGGCGGGGGGTATCCGCCGGGAGCAGGGTACTGAGGTGCGGGCGGCATCTGCATCGGGGCCTGTGGCGGCGGGGGGTAGCCACCCATCCCGCCCATCGGGGGTTGCGCACCATAGGGCGGCGGATACCCCGCAGGCTCCGGATAACCCCCTCCCGGACCGGGCATCTGCACCACTCCGGCCAGGGCCTGCGACCGGATCCGGAACATGCCGGTGGCCAGGTCGGGGGCGCGCTCGAACTTCACCTCGACCGGCCCGACGAACATGTAGCGCTGGTCGCGTCCGTGCTCCTGGACCAGGTCGGCGAGTTCCGCCGACAGCGCCGCCGCGTACGTCGTGAGCCGGTCGTAGTCGTGGTCGCCCAGCTCGACGGTGAAGTCGTTCGGGACCATGGTGCGGCCGCGGCTGACCACCGCCGCGCGGTCGTCGCACTCGCGTTGCAGGGCGCTGGCGATCTCGACGGGCTGGACCTCTGACTTGAAGGCTTTCGCGAAGGCGCCGTTGACCAACCCCTCAAGGCGACGCTCGAAGCGCTGTAGAACTCCCACGGACACCCCCTTCAGGCGTATAGGCGGTCGGCGCTCCGGCGTCGCGACGGATGTCGCGGCCGCGGGGACGACCGGGCGGCTGCTGCGTTTTGCAACTCGTACTCTCTCATTCTGGGAGCGTCCGCGGCACCGTCGCGCCCGATCGGGTGAGCTCACCGTGTCAAAAAGGGCATGACGAGCTGACGACCCGCCACTGATCGTATCGGCGGCGCGGCGCCGGGGCCCATCAGACTGTCCTCCTCCTGCCCCTTCCCGGCTCCGTCAACGCGCTCTCACCCGGAGAAACGCCCAGCTCCGCGCCCAGGTTCCAACCCTCCCCCGACCCCCGCAAACGGATTGGGGCCACGGCCGGTCGACATGCTATGGTCATTCCCGTTGCGCGCGAGTGGCGGAATGGCAGACGCGCTGGATTCAGGTTCCAGTGCCCGCAAGGGCGTGGGGGTTCAACTCCCCCCTCGCGCACCAGCAGATTCGAATCTCTCAGCGGAGGCGGCGGTGACCACCTCCGCTTGAATTTTGGCCTTTCCCGGCCACCGGTCTTCGGCGGCAGAGTTCTGATTGTCGTCTCCGCCCGATTCATCCCTCGGAGCGGTTTTCGGATCGGGATCGGTCGGCCGCCAGGGTCTCGTCCACGACGGTCTCGAGGGGGACGTCGCGCGCTTCCGCTGTGACTGCGGTGGCGCGTTGACCGAGTGCTGCGTGGGCTTTCGCGAGGGTCTGGTCGCGGTCGGCGATCTCGTCCTGCACGAAGAGGGGGGCGCCGAGGCGGACGCGTTCACGTTCGCAGACGGTCAGGAGGCGCAGGGCTTCGGTTGCGTGGCCTTGCTCCGCTTCCAGACTGGCTAGAGCCTCGAGCATGTCGAGCATTCCCTCGGCCAGATCGAGGTCGCGGTAGAGGGCGAGGCTCTGCGTGTATTGGCATCGTGCCTGTTTTTGGTTCCCGGAGAGGCGGGCGATGCGGCCGAGGTTGCTCAGCGTCGCCGCCTCGCCGCGGCGGTCGCCGATGGCTTGGCAGTTCTCCATCGCGGCGCCGAAGGTCTCGCCTGCCTCCTCGATCCTGCCGAGGCAGCGCAGCGCCAGACCGATGTTGTTGAGGGCTGACCCGTAGCGCAGCCGGTCTCCGGCCTCCTCGGCCAGGCGGCAGCTCTCTCTGCCGTAGCGCAGCGCCGCGTCGAAGTCCTGGAGCGCGATCGCGGTCACGCACAGTCCGCCGAGCGCCGAGATGAGGCCGGTCCGCTCGGACAGCGCCTGGTAGACCGCCAGGCACTGCTCGCCGAGGTCGCGGGCTTCGGCGTAGTCGCCGCTGTTGCGGGTCAGCGCGGCGGCGGCGCGCAGAGCGGAGCCGCGCAGCCTGGTGGGCGTCGGGTCGGTCGCGGCGAGGGCTCGGCGGAGCCAGCCGCGCCCTTCGCTCATCAGCCCGCGCGTCCACCAGTACCACCACAGTGGACTGGAGATCTCCAGCGCGCGCATCGGGTCGGCGCCCTCGCCCAGGCACCACTCCAGCGCGGCGCGCAGATTGCCCTCTTCGAGGTCGAGGCGCCGCACGAGCTCCGCATGGTCGTCGCCGCCGAACTGCGCAGCGCCCTCCGCCAGCGTGACGCACCAGGCGGCGTGCCGGTCCCGGATGTCCTCCGTCTCCCCGGCCTCGGCGAGGCGTTCGGCGGCGTACTGGCGCACGAGCTCCAGCATCACGAAGCGCACGCCGTCCCGGCCCCGGTCCGCGGTGAGAACGGACTGGTCGACCAAGCGGGCGAGGACGTCCAGTGTCGCGTGCATGTCTGACGTCGTCTCGCCGGCGACGGTTTCGGCGGCCTCCTGGCGAAAGCCGCCCGCGAAGACCGACAGCCGCCGGAAGAGCGCCTGCTCCTCCGGGGCGAGCAACTGGTAGCTCCAGTCGATCGCCGCGTGCATGGTGTGATGTCGGTCCGGTGCCGTGCGCGAGCGGCGATCAGCCAATGTGAGCCTGTGCTCCAGCCGCTGACCGATGTGGGTGGCCAGCTCGGGCAGCGACATCGTGCGCAGCTGGGCCGCCGCCAGTTCGATGGCGAGTGGCAGGCCGTCCAGGAGTCGGCACAGCCGTCCGGCCGCGGCGGCGTTCCGCGCGGTGACGGCGAACCCTCCCAGAGCGGCGGCGCCGCGGTCCGAGAGAAGCCGGATCGCCTCGCTGTGCACGGCAACCGCCGCCTCGTCCTCCTCGGCCGGGACGCGCAAACCGGTCAGCGGCCAGACCTGTTCGCCGTCGATGCCGAGCGGCTCGCGGCTGGTGGCCAGGATCCGCAGCCCGGCGCACCGGCCTAGGAGCCGCGCCGCCAGCGCCGCGCTGCCGTCGATCACGTGCTCGCAGTTGTCCAGCACGATCAGTGCCCGCATTCCGCGCAGCTGGTCCGCGACCGCCTGCGCCGGGGACAGTCCGGGGCGAGGGCGCACGGAGAGCTCCGCGGCGAGCCGTTCGGCCACCGCGCCGCCCGGCGGCAGCGGCGCGAGTTCTATCACGAACACGCCGTCCGGATGGTCGATCACGGTGTCCCTGGCCAGCTCCAGCGCCAGCCGGGTCTTGCCGCACCCACCGGGCCCGGTGAGGGTGAGCAGCCGGGACCGGCCGAGCCGGTCGGCAAGGCGCTCCAGCTCCCCGCGGCGGCCGATGAACCGGCTCGGCGGGGTGGGGATCGCGGTCGGCGGATCGAGCGTCGGGTCGCGCCGGGAGATCGCCCGGGCCAGCGCCGTGACGGCTGCGGCCGGCTCGGTACCGAACTCGTCCGCGAGGCGCTGCAGCAGCATGTCGTACGCGGCCTGTGCGTCGTTGATCCGTCCGCAGCGATAGAGCGCGAGCAGATACAGCCCGGCCAGCCGTGGCCGCCCTGGATACTCCGCGACCAGCCCGGACAGCTCGGGTGCGGCCTGCGCGTGCCTCCCGAGTCCGAGTTCCACCTCAAGCTTGTCCTCGAGTGCAGAGAGGCGCAGCTCGGAGAGCGTTACCCGGGCCGCGGCCACGTCCGACCCGGCTGCCACACCTCCGTAGGGCTCGCCGTGCCAGAGAGCGAGCGCGGAAGACAGGTCAGCGGCGGCCTGTGCCGGACGCTGCGTGAGGAGCGGGCCGACGTCTCGCAGAGCGGACTCGAACCGGTGCGCGTCGATCTCCTCCTCGGCGACGTCGACGCGGTAGCCCGAAGTCGTGGTGACCAGCCGGTCGCGCAGCACTCTGCGCAGCGCCGAGATGTGCATCTGCAGCGCGGCGACCGCGGTCGGCGGTGGGTCCTCGTCCCACACCTGGTCGATCAACCGCTGCACGGAGACAGCCCGGCCCGCATGGGTCAGCAGCGTGCCCAGCACGGCGCGAGGTCGCGGTCCACCCAGGCGCGCTGGTACCCCGTCGACCAGGACTTCCAGCGGCCCCAGCACACGGAATTCCACCCAAGGCCCTCCCTGAGCCGAGATCTTTGGTCGATCTTTGGTCGGGACGCGGAGGCTGGGCGCGCCAGGGGGGATGCCGCGTGGGGCGGCATTTAGGTCAGGCGGGCGCCTACCGCCGGTCGCGTAGCAGCTTCAGTGTAGGCGCCTGCCTGGCGGCACTCCCGGAATTGCTGGGGGGAAGAAGCCTGATGCGCGTTCGGCCTTAGCCGGCCTGGGAGCGCTTGGACGCGATGCCGTCGGCCCGTGCGGAGGCCGGCGGCTTTTCGCGTCACCGTTCGGGCCACCTTTCGCGTCACGGGCTCAGCCGGTTCAGGTCGCGCGGGAAGAGCGTGACCCGCCGGACGTTGTCCGCGCCGACCAGCCGGGCGGTCCACCGCTCCAGACCGAGGGCGAAGCCGCCGTGCGGGGGCATGCCGTGCCGGAACGCGTCGAGGTAGCCGGCGTACGGCTCGGGCGACTCGCCGCGCGCCGCCAGCGCCGCGAGGTAGTCGTCGTAACGGTGCAGCCGCTGGCCCCCGGTGACCAGCTCCAAGCCACGGAAGAGCAGGTCGAAGCTGTTCGAGTACTCCGGCCAGCCGGGCTCGGGGTAGGTGTAGAACGGCCGCTTGGCCATCGGGTAGCCGGTCACGAAGAGAAACTCGCTGCCGTACTCACGCTGCGCCCATGCCGAGAGCCAGCGCTCGTGCGCCGGGGCGAGGTCCGGTTCGCCGCGCGGGTCTTGTTCAACGTGCTCGGCGAGCAGTTCCTGTGCCTCGACGAAGTGGATCTCCGGGATCCGCTGTGGCACCTCGGGCAGCTGAACGTCCAGCAGCGCGCACTCCGCACCGGCCCGCCGCGTGATCTCTTCCACCATGCCCACGAGCGCTTCGCGCAGGACGGCCATCACGTCGCGGTGGCCGGTGATGAAGCCCAGCTCGGCGTCCAGGGAGGTGTACTGCGCCAGATGCCGCGCGGTGTCGTGCGGCTCGGCCCGGAAGACCGGGCCGGTCTCGTAGACCCGCTCGAACACGCCGACCATCGCCTGCTTGAAGAACTGCGGGGACTGAGCCAGGTACGCGCGGGTGCCGAACCAGTCGAGCCCGAAGACGTTGGCGCCGGACTCGGTTGCCGAGGCCACGACCTTCGGGGTGTGGATCTCGGTGAAGCCGAGAGTGTCGAGCGCTGTCCGGAATCCCGCCACGGACGCGGCCGAGATGATGTGGGGGGCGCGCAGCAGCGGGTGACGCAGCGCGACGGGGGCGTGGTCGAGGATCGTCGGCAGGGTCGCGGCCACCGTCGGCCGATAAAGGTCGAATGGCGGAGCGGCCGCCGGCCCGGACAGGACCGTCACGGTGGGTTCGGTCACCTCGACACCGCCGGGTGCCTGCGCGTTGGCGGTCGCGGTTCCGGTGATGCGCACGACGGTCTCTTCGGGGATCTCCTCGAGCGCAGTCGTCTCAAAAGAAGCCGTCTCAAAAGCAGCCGTCCCGTGCGGACCGGTGAACACCGCCTGGGCCAGCCGGGAGCGGTCGCGCAGGATGAGGAAGGTCACCGCCTTCAAGACGCGTCGACGGTGCAGCCAGCCTTCGAGGGTGACCGGGTGGCCGACGCGGCGGGGGAGTTCGGCCGCCAGCGCGCGGGCGGCTGGTTCGGTGGAGATCATCACAAGCCTCTGGTGAGTGAGTGGTGATCCCTTGGAAGCGCGGGCGAGAAGGGGACTCGCGGTGCCACCGCACTTTCGCCGCCGCCGGTGAGCGGCGGCCTCGAGGAGCCCGGTGACGGGGGCAGGCCGGCGGGGCATTGGACGCCGGACCGTCGCGGCGGGCGTCGTTCCTCCCCGCGCTCGGGAGGGTCTTCGCCGCCGGGGCAGGGCCGCTTTTCCAGCTGCGGGCGGCTCTCTCTGCCTGCCTGATCCGTCGGTTACTCGTCTCCGTCAGCGCTTTGACGTGAGGATAGGCGGCTGCGCCGGGCGTGGCCAACCTATTTTCCGGTCGGCAGTGGATCGCAAGTACGCCGCGCGGACCGGCTCGGCGAGATCAGGGGTAGCTGATGCTCGGGCTGTCCTGGTTGTGCGTGTTGTTGTCGGCATTGACGCCGGCTGTCACGAAGTAGGTGCTGGACGGCGGACCGAACGGGCCGGTGACCAGAGTGCACGGAGATCCGTTGCAGTTCGTCACGGTGTTGTCGACGATGTTGCCGGTGTTCGCGTCGATCAGGCTCACCGAGATGGTCTGCATCTGGACGCCTCGCGTCGAATCGAAGTCGCCGCGCCCGTAGAGCATGTGGTCGGTGCCCAGGCCGATGCAGGAGGTCTTGCGGATGCCGATGTTGTTGGAGCTCGACTGGCAGTGCCAGGTGATGGTGATCTGCCCCTGAGGGCTGGTCGCGACGGACGTGGGCGACGGGGCGACGGGTGGGGCGTTGTCGGCGGTCACCGACGGGCTTGGCGAACTGGTCGGGCTCGCCGAGGCGTTGACCCCCGGTATGAGCCCGAGCCCGGCGGTTATCGTGCCGGTCGGAGCGGGTGCGGCCACGATCTTGGCAGGGCCGCCCGGAGCCACTCCGCGGCCGGAGTTCTCGACCAGCGCCGCGGCCACGATGCCGACCACGACGATGAGCGCCCCGATCCCGAACTCGGCCCGGCGTGAGCGGCGTCTTCGCCCGCCGCTGACGCTCGCCACCGGTTCGGCCGTCCGGCGCGCGCCGAGCCCCGCGGATTCCATCATCGCGCCGCTGGTCAGTGCCATGGTGGCGCTGGCCAGGGCCCGGTCGATGAGCGCGCTGTCGAGTATCGCCGTGGGGGCCCCCGAACCCGCGGCCGGCATCTCGGCTGCCGACACCGGGCCGTCGAGGCCGGCCGTCGGGAAGTTGAGCGGCAACATGCCCGGCGCCGAGACGTCCAGCGCTGAGGGATCCAGGGCGGCGACGTTGAGCACCGTCGTGGGAGCGTCGATGCCCGCCTGTGGCATGTGGAATACCGCGGTCGGGAGATCGGGAACGGGCCCTGGAACACCGAACGCCCGGGTCGGCTCGTCGCCGGTCTCCCGCCGCGGCAGCGGCACCGGGTCGCTGAGCGGGCCGACGTCACGCAGAAGCGCGGCGAGCTCGGACGCGCTCGGCCGGTGTTGCGGGTTCTTGTCGAGGCAGGCCGCGATGGGAAGCCAGAGCGGATTGGGCAGGCCCGGAATCGACGGCGGCTGAGCGACCTGGTGCAGCTCGGCGATGACGGCCGGGTCGAGCCCGACGAACGGCGGACGGCCGGAAAGCACCTCGTACAGGATGATGCCGACCGCGTAGATGTCGGACGCCAAGGTCGCCGGTGCGCCCGGCGGCAGTTCGGGGGCCCGATACTCGGCGGGCGGCATGGCCATGTCCCGCACCAGGTGCGCGATGCCGAAGTCCGACACGTACACGGTGGGGAAGCCGTCCGCGACCGATTCGACGATCACGTTGGCTGGCTTGAGGTTCCCGTGCGCGATGCCGACAGCGTGGGCGGCGGCCAGCGCGTCGCAAAGCTGCGCCATGATCTGAGCGGCGATCGCGGGCGGCATCGGGCCGTTGCGGTAGAGCAGCGTCATCAGGCTCTCGCCGCGCACCAGGCGTGAGACGAGGGCGAGCTGGCCTTCGCGCGCCACCACCTCGTCGGCGGCGAGGATGTTCGGGTGGTGGAGCGTGCTGATGGCCGCGAGCACCGTGTAGAAGCGGCTGACCGCGACGGCGTCCATCACCAGCTCTGGGCGCAGCGCCTTGACCGCGCAGTCGGCTCCGGTCCTCAGGTCACGGGCGCGCCATACCGCGCCCGAGGCACCCGACCCGATGCCTTCGAGAACTTCGTAGCGATCGCTGAATCGCCACTCCGGATGTGCCATGCGCCGCCCTGTCGTTCGTCGAGCGCCGTTGTGGATCGCGTGCATTCTATGGAGCGCGGCGCGAAACGTGAACGCAGACTCATGAAAATTCGGGAACATCCTGGCATCGGCGTCGCGACCAGCGCGTCCTGCAGAAAGAAACTCAACAGGTGTCTTATCGGTCCCTTCCTTGACACCGCCGGGACTGAATCAGGGCCACCCCGCGCCGCCCGCACTCGGTCTCCACACGTGGAGGACCTACTATGCGGCATCGGAATCCACGTGTCGAGAAAGGACCCTGATCTCCTCCCGCAGCTGCCCGGCCCGCTCGCTCCGACCGGCCTGTTC
>NZ_DASZGI010000040.1:0-2687 GCF_035938995.1 Actinocrinis sp. | reverse complement strand
CCAGCTGACCGACGCCGATCTGAGCGCGATCGACGCCCGGCTCACGCCCGCGGTCCGCGAGGTGCTGACCGTCCCCGGCTCCCTCGCCTCGCGCGACGGACGCGGCGGCACCGCACCCGTCCGCGTCCGCGAACAGCTGGCCGAGGTGCGCGGACGCCTCGACGAACAGCGCACCTGGTTCGATGCCTGACGCCCCAGCAACCGAGCCGGACCCGTTCGACTCCACGCCCGTCCCGAGGTCGTTCTTCGACCGCCCGGTCCTCCAGGTCGCGCCCGACCTACTGGGCCGGGTTCTGGCACATGACTCCCCGGAGGGTCTGGTCACCGTCCGCCTCACCGAGGTCGAGGCCTACGACGGACCGAACGACCCTGGTTCGCATGCCTATCGCGGACTTTCCAAGCGGAACGTCACCATGTTCGGCCCGCCTGGCCATGTCTACGTCTATTTCACCTATGGCATGCACTACTGCATGAACCTGGTCTGTGGGGCACCGAACGTCGCCAGCGCGGTCCTGCTCCGCGGCGCAACCGTCGTTGACGGAATCGAACTCGCACGCAAGCGTCGCCACGCTGCCAAGAACGACAACGATCTCGCCCGAGGCCCGGCCCGCCTCGTCGAGGCCCTCGGTATCGGCCGAGCCGACGACGGCGCCGACGTCTGTGGCGACGGCCCACTGGTCCTGCTGCGCGGCGACCCACCGCCCGCCGACCGCATACGCACCGGTCCCCGCGTGGGCCTGCGCGAGGCCGCCGATTTCCCCTGGCGCTTCTGGATCGACGCTGAGCCCACCGTCAGCACCTACCGTCCGCACGTGCCCAAGCGGAGAACCAGTTAGCGATCTCCGGCACCGATCAGGCAGGCTAGGACCGACGAATTCCACTTCTCCAGGGACGGACGGACCGTGACCGACATCGTCGACGAGCTCAAGTGGCGGGGCCTGCTTGCCCTGTCCACCGACGAAGAGGCGCTGCGCAAAGCCTTCGCGGACGGTCCGGTGACGTTCTACTGCGGCTTCGACCCGACCGCGCCGAGCCTGCACATGGGCAACCTGGTCCAACTGCTGACCATGCGCCGGATCCAGGACGCTGGAAATCTCCCGCTCGGCCTCGTCGGCGGCTCGACCGGCCTGATCGGCGATCCGAAGCCCTCGTCCGAGCGAACACTCAATTCGAAGGAGACCGTCGCCGCCTGGGTGGAGAAGATCCGGGTGCAGGTCGAGCGCTTCCTCGACTTCGAGGGGGAGTACGCCGCGCGGATCGTGAACAACCTGGACTGGACCGCGCCGATGTCCGCGATCGACTTCCTGCGTGACATCGGGAAGCACTTCCGGGTGGGCAAGATGCTGTCCAAGGACGCGGTGGCCGCGCGGCTGAGCTCCGAGGCCGGCATCAGCTACACCGAGTTCTCGTACCAGATCCTGCAGGGCCTGGACTTCCTGGAGCTCTTCCGGCGGTTCGGCTGCACGCTTCAAACCGGCGGAAGCGACCAGTGGGGCAATCTCACCGCGGGCGTGGATCTCATCCACCGCGCGGAGGGCGTTTCGGTGCACGTCCTGGGCACGCCCCTGGTCACCAAAGCCGACGGAACCAAGTTCGGCAAGACCGAGGGCGGAACGGTGTGGCTCGATCCGGAGCTCACCACGCCGTACGCGTTCTACCAGTTCTGGCTCAACGCCGAGGACGCGAAGGTCGTCGAGTACCTGAAGATCTTCACCTTCCGCACGCGGGAGGAGATCGAGGAGCTGGCCATCGCGACGTCGGAGAAGCCGCATCTGAGGCTCGCTCAGAAGGCGCTTGCCGAGGACGTGACGACCCTCGTGCACGGCGCAGACCAGTTCGCTCGCGTCGAGGCGGCCAGCCGTGCGCTGTTCGGCCAGGGCGACCTGACCACGCTCGACGAGCGCACGCTCGCCGCCGCGGTCTCCGAGCTGCCCACGGCAAAGGTCGCTGCCCTCGCGCCGCTCTACGAGTTGTTCGCGGACACGGGCATCGTCCCGAGCCGCTCGGCGGCCCGCAGGGCGATCCAAGAGGGCGGCGCCTACCTCAACAACGCCAAGATCGAGGATGTCGACGCGGCCCCGGCCCAGGAGGACCTGCTGCACGGCCGCTGGCTGCTCCTGCGCCGAGGTCGCCGCACCCTCGCCGCCGTCGAACTGGCGAGCTGATCGGTAGTCAGCCGCACCCCGGCGCGGAGTCAGAATGTTGATTCTCCGATTTGACGGCCCCGCGCCGGGGGCCTAATGTTTACCGAGTCGCCGCAAGGGGGACGCCGGGCAAACCGGACGGACCCCGAGGGACGGCGAGCAGGTAACACCCACGTGTAGTCCGGTCCGCAGGGCCGGGATCGCTCGCGATGTGTCTGTTTTTTGAGAACTCAACAGTGTGTCATTTGTTTACGATGCCATGTTTTTTGTTTGGTTTGTTCCGGTTTCGGTCGGGACTTGCTGGGATGCTCGACAGGTTTTTTTGGAGAGTTTGATCCTGGCTCAGGACGAACGCTGGCGGCGTGCTTAACACATGCAAGTCGAACGGACCGCCTCCTTTGGGGGGTGGTGAGTGGCGAACGGGTGAGTAACACGTGGGTAACCTGCCCCAGGCTCTGGGATAACTCCGGGAAACCGGGGCTAATACCGGATACGACTGTCTCCCGCATGGGGGGTGGTGGAAAGGGTTTCTGGTCTGGGATG
>NZ_DASZGI010000039.1:0-4094 GCF_035938995.1 Actinocrinis sp. | reverse complement strand
GCGGAGACATCGCCGAATCCCGCCGCCGCACGAAGGAAGCCCTGGAACACGCCGTCCCCCACCGCCTGCATCTTGCTGTCTGCGCCGCCGTCCTCGCGAACGGCGAAATCGATGTCAGCCTCGGCCACCCGGCCGCCGCGCTGGAGCGGCTTGAACCGCTGATCGCTGATCCAGTGGCGCATCCCGCCTACCTGATCGAACTGGCGGCCATGACCGTCGAGGCGGCCGCTCTCGCGCGCACGCCAGGGCGCGGGCTGCCTGCGCTGGCCCTGTACGAGGCGTGGGTGGACTGCTTCGATGTCCCCGCGCCGCGCGCAACACTCGCCCGTTGCCGCGGGCTACTCGCCGACCGTGCCCAGGCTGACGGCTACTTCTTTGAGGCACTAAAGCTCCACCAGGCAGGGACGGACCCGCTCGACGAGGCGCGGACCCGGCTCAATCTCGGCGAGCATCTGCGCCGTACCGGGCGCCCCGCGGCCGCGCGGCCGCACCTGCGGGCGGCCATGGAAGCCTTCGACAGCCTCGGAGCCCGGCTCCTCGCCGACCGCGCGGCGGAGGAGCTGAGGGCCAGCGGCGAGCTGGCACGGCGGCACCGACCAAGCGGGATCAGCGACCTGACGCCACGGGAGCGGCAGGTCGCCAGGCTGGCCGCGGCGGGCCACTCCAATGGCGAGGTCGCGGCACGCTTGTTCCTGAGCCAGAAGACGGTCGAGTACCACCTGCACAAGGTGTTCACCAAGCTCGGGGTGGCATCCAGGGCTGACCTCTCCGCGGTCCGGGACCAGATCGGCCCGGCCGCTGGGGTCGGCGAGGGCCTCGCCGGGGTCTGACCCTGCCACAGCGGGGCGCCGCTCCCCGGCGGCGACCGCCAGGGACTAGGGGATCGCTAGGGACTTCATTGATTCGGTACACCCTCAGTCCGGCCTACGGTGCTAGGCAGGCGAGTGAACGCTTCCGGACGAACCGCTTCGCTAGACACTTTGCCGATTCACCGAGGGCGCATCCTCGGTAGCTTGCGATTACCGCCTGTACTTCATGCAGGTCAAGGACCCGCCTGCACTCATACACCTGGGAGAGAAATGGCAATGAAGGGTAAGACCGCGCTCGTCACCGGATCATCGGAGGGGCTGGGCCGCGCGATCCTGCTGCGGCTAGCCGCAGAGGGCGCGAATGTCGTCATCAACTATCACCGTAACGAAACCGCCGCGAAGGAAGTGAAGACCGCTGCCGAGGCCGAGGGCGTACGCGCCATCGTGGTCCAGGCCGATGTGTCCAGCGTGCCGGACATCGAGCGGCTTTACGACGCGGCCGTCGAGGAGTTCGGCCGGATCGACATCGTCGTGGCGAACGCCGGAATGGAGAAGGTGAACATCCCGTTCACCGACGTCACCGAAGAGGACTTCGACTTGCTGTGGCGGGTCAACACCAAGGGGCCGTACTTCGTCCTGCGCGAGGCCGCCCGGCGGATCGCCGACAATGGCCGGATCGTCACAATCTCGTCCAACACGACGACCGTTCCGCAGGTGGGTGTCGCCCTCTACGGAACCAGCAAGATCGCCATGAGCTACCTCATCCGGGTCGCGGCGCTGGAACTCGGGGCCCGGGGAGTCACGGTCAACACGGTGGTGCCCGGCCCGATCGACAACGCCGGGATCTTCACCGACCCGTCCAACGACGAATACAAGAAGAGCCTGATCGACATGACCCCGATCGGGAGGTTGGGAACGCCGCAGGATGTGGCGGCCATTACCGCGTTCCTCGCCAGCGACGACGCCGGGCTCATCACCGGTCAGCAGATCGTCGCCGACGGCGGAATGCACTAGGGGAGAAAAGGTGACTCAAGCGACAATGCACGCGGTGCAGGCCCAGGAGGCCGGTGCCCCGTTTGTGAATGTGGAGCTCCCGGTGCCGGAGCCGAAGCCCGGGCAGGTGCGCGTCAAGGTGCATGCGTGCGGGATCTGCGGCGGCGACGAGATTCCGCGTGAAGGCCTGTTCGGCACGCAGTTGCCGCGGGTACCCGGTCACGAGATCGGCGGCGTCGTGGACGCGGTCGGCGACGGCGTGACGATGTGGCAGGCCGGGGACCGGGTCGGCGTGGGCTGGTCCGGTGGCAGCGACCTCACCTGTGAGTTCTGTCGGCGCGGCGATTTCACCAACTGCGTCAACCGCACCATCACCGGCGCTAATTTCGACGGCGGCTACGCCGAGTACATGGTGGCGCCGCAGGACGCGGTCGCCCGCGCGCCGGAAGGCCTGCCCTTCGAGGAGATCGCTCCGATGATGTGCGGCGGCATCACCGCGTTCAACGGGCTGCGGCACTCCAAGGCCGGTCCTGGGGATCTCGTCGCGGTTCACGGCGTCGGCGGGGTCGGCCACCTCGCCGTCCAGTTCGGCGACAAGATGGGCTTCCGCGTCGTCGCCATCGCGCGCGGTCCTGCCCGTGAGGAACTCGCCCACCGGCTTGGCGCCAGCGAGTACATCGACAGCACCGCCGGCGACGCCAGCGAGGCGCTGCGGGCGATGGGCGGCGCGGCGGTCATCTTCGACACCGTGTCCCACGGCAACCTGCAGTCCGGACTGATCAGCGGCCTACGGCCGAACGGCCAGCTGATCGTAGCCGAGGGCCTTGACCCGATCACGGTAACCGGTCACGACCTCGCGTTTCCCCGGCTGAACATCTCGGGGTGGTACAGCGGCGTCGCGGCCGACAGCGAGGACACGCTGAACTTCGCGGTGCTGAAGGGCGTGCATCCGATCGTCGAGACCCACCCGCTGGCGGACGCCGAAACGACGTTCCTGAACAGGAACAAGGCCAACATCCGTCCGGTCCTGATTCCCTGACGTGGGGGAACCGGTCGGCGGCTATTCCGGCCGCCGACCGGGGCAGGGCGTTGCCGCTCGCAGTGGATCGGGTGCGGCATACGGCATACCAGGGAGATCGCGATGTGCACGCAGGAGTCGGTTCGGTGAAAACCCACAGGCCCCTGCTGACCACCCCGCCTCAGCTACAGCGCCGGGATGCCGTCCGTCTGCAGCGCGAGGTGCTGGCCACACAGCCGTGGGTAGGCCTCGGCGGGCTGGTGCTGTCGGCGGTCATGTCCTTCGCCCTCGCGCTCGGACTAGGCAACACCGCGACGTCGCTGCTGGTACTTGGCCCGATGACGGTGTTCGCGGTGTCGGGCGTGGCGATGATCGGCTTCTGGTGGAACGACTGGCCCGGTTCCCGGCTTAACAAGCCCTGGACCGGCCTGGCCGACACGGCGCTGATCGTCGTCGGCGGGGTGGTGCTCACCATCGCCGGCGAGGCGATCATCGAGCGCCCCGACATCGGCGGGGTGTTCCTGGCCACTCCCGGCAACGGCGCGCCCACGACGTTTCCCGCGACGCTGGCGCTGGCCGGCGCCATCTTCACCACGATGCTCCAGCTCTCACTGGTGTGCGAGCGCTGGCCGCTTAACGGCTTCAGCCCCCTCAAGTCCGGCGTCGCCGGGCTGGCGCTCTCCTGGGCCGTCGGGGTCGGCGCGTACTTCCTGTTCGTCAACATCGACTTCGTTCCCCCCGCCGTGCGCGCGGCCGCTGGGCTGCACAACCCCGGCGGGCCGGTGTCGGCCCTGGACTTCGGCATCGCGTTCATCGTGGTGGGCGTATGGCAAACGGTGTTCTTTGTCGTGCTGCGCGGCTGGCCGGTCAACCTCATCGGCCGGCGGCCGTTGCGCCTGCTAGCTGGCAACGCCCTGGTGATCGGGGGCGGCGCAGCCACCTATCTGGTGCTGCGTGACCTGGCGAACCTGTCACCGCAGGCCATCGGGGCCGCGTGCGGGTGCGTGATCAGCGCGGGGCTCATGGTGGCGCTGGTCTTCGAGGGCTGGCCGGGCGCGTTGCTGCGCCGTCCCGGTGCCGGGCGGATGGTCACCCTCGTCTTCACCGCCGCGGTAGCGGTGGGGCTCAACCGCGCGCTGGCCGGGTACGCCGACAGCGTGCACTGGGTCAGGGCCACCGCCAACGACTGGGTGACCGTCGCGGGGCTCGCCTTCAGCGCGGTCGGCATCATCCTGCACGTCGCTATCGGTCAGCGCTGGCCGTTGTCGCCGACC